>CAZSDD010000124.1:0-8561 GCA_964605505.1 uncultured Gemmatimonadaceae bacterium
CGGAATCACACAGAAGGACGCAGCTGAGCGGCTCCGTATCTCCTATCCTCGCATGAACGAAATCGTGAAGGGCAAGCGTTCGGTCACACCCGATACAGCCCTCCGCCTCGCTCGTTTCACTGGCACCGAACCCGAGTTTTGGCTCAACCTTCAGCAGGCCGTTGACCTTTGGGATGCGCTCCATTCGGAACAGGCTGACGACCTCGATGCCATTCAGCCTGTTCAAGTCGCCTGAAAGAACCACCACTCTTCATCCTCGAATAGCTATCCCGCCAGGACCTCCAAAATCCTGTCGAACCCTACACAACGGGCTTTCTGCTAACGTTCAGAGGTTGCCGGCGCGGCGCTCCTGCGCCGCGCTCTCCGGAACGAGTGAAACGAGCGGAGGCGGCAATTTTTTCGTTATCTGGAGTACCGCGCCTTGGAAGATCGGGCACAACCGTGGGACAGGATCCGCATACCTGTTTCCTCACCTCTCTGGCCACGGAGGGAGATGGTCGTGTTTGAGGTATTTCCGTATGAGTTGGAAGTCTCCCGTGTTCTCGGTAATCAGGACCACTCCCGATTCTCTGCAGGATGCAGCAAGGAGAAAGTCGTTCACCAATGACTTCGGTACACTCCTGAGATCCCAGCCTTCCTTTCGCGCCATGGCCGCAATGGCCGAGCCTGCCTGGTCCCAAGCCGAATGACTCGGCGTGACTACACGTCCTGCTCGCACCAAGGGTCCCACCAGGACCTCTCGTATCTGTCTAGCCTTCTCACCCGTCTTGGCTCCAACCAGCAATTCATGAAGAACGATGGAGCTGAGATAGGTGCTTGGCGTGAAGCCGGTGAGATACCGCTCCAACTCCGCCGCACCCTTCCGGCTCCGGAACGCTCGCACATACAGGTTTGTGTCGAGTACGTATTTCTTCACGGTTCGCGGTCACCATCGAATACGTTTTCGACCCCGCCACTGCCTGCTAGCTCACGCACTCCTGCGATCAACTCTTCACGTAAGAGGAGGGCGGAGAGAGCCTGATCCACAGTTTCCGTTTCCGTCTCCGCGCCCAGCAAAGTACGAGCCCGGTCTAGCTTCGCTTGGTCAATGTTGAGGTTCTTCCTGCGAATGTCCGGCTTCGACCTGTCGCCCCTGGTCTTGGTTCGTGCCACGTTTGCCTCCTGGGCATGTCTGTATGATTCATACATTACATCTGTATGGATCTTGAGGCAAGATGAAGCACACGGCATTTCAGGCAACGTCCAGAAGTTGTCGGCGCCCCGCGCCGTGCTCCCCGGAGCGAGCGAAACGAGCGCAGGCGGCAACTTTATTGTTAAGCGTAGTCCGCGCCTGTCGGGCCCAAATGACCCTTTGTTCCCACGATCATTCCCGTAACCTGGAGCTTGACTCAAATCGTCCAGAGTTGTACAGTACTATTGTACATTCCTCAGGACCTGTAGAGGTGAGCATGGCAACTCGAGCCACCTATAGCAGCGCCCGCGCGAATTTCGCCAGAATCTGGAACGAAGTGGAGAACAGCCGCGAACCGGCCATCCTGGAACGGCGCGGCCATGAATCCATGGCCCTGCTTCCAGCCGACGAACTCTCCAGCCTTCAGGAGACTGCACACCTTCTCCGGTCTCCTACGAATGCCGCCCGACTCCTCGCAGCTCTGGCTCGTTCCCAGGGCAGGGAGGTTCCCGCTGTCGACCTCGAAACCCTCATGGAGGAACTGGGCCTTTCCGACTGAGGAATATCCGCGATGCCACCGAGGAGCAAGGAAACGGGGCGGGCAAGAAAGAAACATCGAGTCACCATCATTCAGGACGAATGCATGGAGGACCTGGAGCATTGGGTAGCCACCGATAGGAAGACTGCCCTTCGAGTCTTCAAGTTGATGAAGGATACAAGGCGAGACCCGTTTCGAGGAATCGGAAAGCCCGAACCGTTGAAGCACATTGGACCCGACATCTGGTCTCGCAGAATCACAGCCCGGGACCGACTGGTCTATCGCGTTGGGGATGACTTCGTCGACTTCCTGCAGGCACGGTACCACTACTAAGTCCCTTCTGGTCCTTTCTGGAAACGCATCTCCTGCCCGGGCAACCAATACGCTCTCAGGCCATCTTTCACTGGAGCGAACGAAGTGAGCGAAAGCGGCGACCTTTTTGTTCAGTGCAGTCGCCATCTCCCGGCGCCTGGCACCACATTCAGACCTCCGATGGACAAGGCAATTTCACTGAGGATTGTCCACGTCGAACCGGACAACCGTTGGAACGTCGAGCTCGTCAAATTCAACCCCATAAGCTCGGTCTCGGCCTACAACCTTCAACTCCAGTCCAAGAGGGAGTTCGACCCAACCGATCGGCGATAGGTCCTCGTCCAGGATTTCCCATCGGGCCGATTCTACTCCCACGTCTTCCCGCCGCAGCCAAACCGTACCATCGCTTCCGCACACGATTGCCGTCACGGGTGGTTGATAGGATGGCCATTCGACCTGATCTGCGATGGCAGCTGCCACGGAGGGCACCGTGGCGTTCAGGGCTCCTGCCCATCCCTCGGCCATCTCCAATGCCATCGAATCGATCTGCTCGGCCAGCACGGGGAGGGGCTCGTAGTCCAGCATCGTGGAGTTGAGCGTATCTCCACCTAGCCCTAACCGTCGCACTTCGTACGTGGCAGCGTCGCTGTCGGTAGCGACTGGCCGGTTTACCAGGACGAATGATGTGCCGGAGGGGGGCGCGCTTAGGATTGGAGCCCAGCTGAGCGGGTGTGTCCCACTACGAGTTCTCTCCCGATACCGCACGGAATAGAGCCTCCCCTCCACGCCGACCATGGCCAAAGTGTCAGTGATGGCACCGTCCCTCGACACCTTCAGCCAGGTTTCCTGGGTAACGGATCCGCTCGTGATCGCCGAACTGCCGGCTGGCGCAAACGCTGCAATGGAACCATCAGCCAAAGGGAAGATTGGGCGAAGTCCAAACGCCGACGAACCGTCGTTGATATGGAAGAAGATGAGGTCCGCAAACTCTCCATCTGGTGAAAACAGGTGGATTCCCCGCTGAAAGTCTGAGACGGCCAGTGAATCTCCTTTCCACCACAGACCACCTGGGGCCGTGAACTCCCCAGGCCCATTACCTCGACCTCCCACAACACGAGAGAAGGTGCCACCCGCATCAAACTCGACGACTCGCGCAAATTGCGGCTCACTCAAAAAAACGTGGCCATCGCTGGAAACGGCCACGTCAAAGACCCCTGACAGGACTCCCTCACCCTGCTCATCCCCGAATGTCGTGGATCGTGTGACACCAAGCTGGGGGACCTCATCCCCAACCCTTACCTCCCCGCCGCAGCTGGCCCCGAAAACCGCCAGGACCAGAATCATCAGTCGTCCTGCAGCCATCCGATCCTCCTCATTCTGTTGGAGTTCCGAATCGTTCCTGCGATTGCCCATAACGTTCAGAGATTGCCGGCGCGGCGGTCTGCGCCGTGCCCTCTGGAGCGAGCTCCGCGAGTGGAAGCGGCAACTTTTCTGTTGGACGGGGTGCGTGCGCGTCGGTCCGACAAACCCCTTCTTCATTTGACGGAAAAGACCCCCCTAAAGCGACGGATTCTCTGGGCCCACGACTCGAATCGCCCCGATTTCCAGTAGCGGACCGAGCATGTTCGCGGCTCCGCCGTGCTCCACCGTCAGGCGGGCTGCTTCACAGATTGCAGCCGCGCTCGGACCACGTACTGCACATCCATTTCGTCCGTCACCACCGCCCAGGCGGTGTCCCCCCGCACGACGGGTGGGACCCAAGCATCTACACGAAACGGCATCCGGACTGTCTCGGCGTGGTGTCCATCGCTGCGAAACACGTCGTAGTCCGTGGTCTCCGCAGACGGCTCAGTCAGGCGCACCCATAGCCGTCCACGATCGTCCAGGAAGAGGCCGTACGCGGTCGGTTTTTCGGCCGGGACTCTTGATGGATCCAACCCAGGTCTGTTTCCCGTGCGTTCGGCGAAACCCTCCACAAGCGCGTTCATTGCGGAGTCGCGTTCGGCAGCGCTCACTCGTTCCGGCTTTCGCAGGCTCTTTACCACGAGGGACGTGTCCCCCGGGGGGGTCCAGAGAGCGACCTCAAGTTGAGGGCTCCCTCCTTTTGTACTCCAGAACTCACCCGTCGGCGACAGCAACTCATAGGGCCGGGCGTAGAATGGGACCTGCGCCCAGGTCCACGCGTTACTCCCGAGGGCGACCCTCCAAACCCCTGGAGCCTCCTCCCGTAGAGCCATGTCCGTATAGTCGTGATAAGGGATGGAGTCGGTTTGGTTCATCCCGGTGTCATATACTCGAACCATGTTCCAGTACCGGCCTTCACCATACTGGCCAGACGATGCCACGAGTGTACGCCCAGCAGAATCAACGGCCGCCGCCCATGGCCCGCGGCCCCCGTATCTGTGCAAGCGAAGGGGGTACGTCCTCACGAGCCCGCTATCTGGGTGGAAGACCGAGAGCCTCGCGTTCGCCTGCTCGGCCACCCGCAGCAGTCCGTCGTGGACGAATACGCCCTGCATGCCTCGAAGCTCGCCGGGGCCCTGTCCATCTCCACCGAACGTTCTCTGGTGGTCTCCTTCAGTTGT
The DNA here is from genome assembly GCA_964605505.1 of uncultured Gemmatimonadaceae bacterium. Lineage (GTDB taxonomy): Bacteria > Gemmatimonadota > Gemmatimonadetes > Longimicrobiales > Gaopeijiaceae > CAZSDD01. The sequence continues at coordinate 4,607 of CAZSDD010000124.1, forward strand.
GAAGAGGCGAACCTCTTCTGCCTGCGCATCAGCTACAGCGAACCTGCCATCTGGCAACACGGCGATGGAACGGATGCGGCCAAAGGAGGTTGGCTCTCCGCCTTCGACGACGCCGATGCGGAATTCCTCCTCAGCCACAAGCGTGGGTCCTGCGTCGCCCTCCGGCGGAGTGTTAACGACGTGTACCAAGCCGTCGACGGTCTCCACGGTAGTGGTCCAACCGTCTCTTTCAGCTTCGCTTCCGTTCTCACAGGCAATCACTACAAACGCGGCCACCACGGATGCACTACGGATCCCCCGCGTCGCCATCCCACCTATCGGCATCTCAACCTCCTTGATTGCCCCTTGGCCATGCCGACCATCTTCTCACGATAAGTCCGCCCTGACCCTTGCGGGTGTGTCCATTCCCGCTGGGGCCTCAATGACTCCGTAGAGCCAAGGCCCTGCGAACTGGCGCGGGGAGAAACCCTTGGGAAGTCGGACCTGGGCTCTCAGGAGTCCCTCGGTGTTGAGGATATCCCATCTCTCTCCGCCATAACCGGCTGCCGATCCGATCCTGAGGGCCTCCAGGCCCATGGAGAGAACCGGCTTTGCTCGATGAACCCAAATGTCACCACCCGGGGAGACCATGATTCCAGCAAGCAATGGAGCTCTTTCTGGGAGAGTGGTTGCGGCCCGGACAGCGTCGAGGGTCTCCTCTGTACACCCGGGCTGGTTCACTCTAACCGACTCCACCGCGAGATCCAGGAGAAAGGCCTCTTCCTCAGCTCCAATCGGGTCCTCACTGATCGAAAACCGAATAACCCTGGAGGAGGGCTGGGCGCCGTTACCTCGCAGCACAATCGCCCCCTCGTCTGATCGGCCGGACAATAGCCTCCCGTCGGGGGTGAAGTCCCAGAGAGCCCAGGGTTGAAGGATAAGGTTATGCGTCTCGACGACGATGGGGAACGTATAGAGGGTATCGATCTGACTCCCAGCCCAGTGGATCAGGGCATCTCCCCTTTCATCGAGGGACCGGAAGACCAGGCCACCGTCACGATGGGGCCGCCAATCCACAGCGTAGGCCATGAAAGGGTACGGACGTACATCCAGAACCTCGCCCTCGAAGGAGAACTCGGTGATACGTTGGAGGTCCAGATCAGGCACGAGGACTGAAGAATCCGTGGCGAGAAGAGGCCCCAGCAAGCCCCTCGAACTGAACTCGCCCGGCCCTTCACCCTGACGCCCAAAGATCGTCCAGGTTTCATCGGAAGCGGGACGCGTATACACCCGTGCAGCCACTGCGTCGAGGAAGATGAGACGTTCGTCGGGAGTAATCAGGACATCCGTCAACTCTCCTACCTCGAGGTCCACCCCTCCTCCCCAGGCCGAGTCGATCGCCAATGTGACGACCGGGCCTTCGTCGGAATCAGGCGGAATGTCAACGAGGGCGATTCCGGCACTGTCCCGAACAGTCCCGAGAGGCTCAGGAGTGGGGCGGTCTACGCAGGTCGCGAGAAGGAGACTCAGGATGAGAATCATGAGAGGTCTTGTCACAAACATCCTCCGAATCTTCTGTTTCACCAATCCCAGCTTGAGCTTTCGGCTAACGCCTCAGCGGTTGCAGAACCGGCCGCAAACATTCCGCTCCCAGGCTCGGCTTCGGACACGACTGAAATCGAGCTTCCCTTTCCCGCTTGAAAATAGGCCGGCTGGGCGAAGGCCGCGCACGCGGTCGAAGCTGGTAACAGCAATGTCGGCCGGAGTCGCGGATTTCAATCCTCCCGAAGGGCCTCTGCGGGATCCACGGTCAATGCCCTTCGGGCACCTACAATTGCAGAGGCCAGGCCGATAGCCAGGATTGCCACCGCGGTCGCTGCCAACAGGGCAGGTTGGCCAACTCCCAAACCCATCTCCAGGTGGGGTGTGAGAATCCCATTCACCCTATCCTGAAGAGGAGGAATCACCAGGATGCCAGCACCGATTCCGCAAAGCGATGTCAGGATCGTTTCGCTCGCCAGATTGCCGATAACCGACCTCCCCGACGCCCCCAAAGCAAACCGAATCCCGATTTCTCGAGTCCTCCGAACAACCGCGTCCGCGACGACCCCGAAGAGACCCAGGACGGCCATGATCACGGCCACCGCCCCGGCCAGGAAGCTCATCTTTCGATGCAGGATCGCGGTGCGCGCACCCTCCCCCACTTGCCTCTCGGAGAGGGTCCCGAGCCAGGCCAGGGGCACGTCCGGGGCAAGGGCATTGAACGTCGATCGGATGACTGACAATGCAAGGTGAGGATCCTCATCCGTTCGAGCCAAGACCACGAACCCGTCGCCAACAACCGCCGCGGCCAACTCTCTCTGGGCGGAGGCGTCCAGCCCTGACAGCTCGTGATCAGGCACCGCCTCCAGGATCTGATCCGCATCGTACCCCATACCTATATCGCGAAAGGCTTTCAGAGCAGTGGAAGCGCTGGCGCCAGCGGAAACCAGCACCATCGACAATCCCACCTGAACCGCGACGAGGAGGTTCCTCGCCCTCCTTTCACTCTTGGTGAGGGTACTGGCCACGGATCCCCTTTGCAGCAACCCTCTCAGATCCATCTTCTCAATTCGTCTCAAGGGCTCAACGCTGAGAATCAGGGAGGTCGCCAACCCCAGAGAGCTTGCAAAGACCAGGACTCGTGGATCGAGGGACGGGTTTGTTGAAAAGGGGTAATAGCCATGGACGAGGGCAAATCCGAGGTCTTTGCCCCAAAAAGAGAGGAGGACTCCGGAAACGGTTCCGGCAATACCCAGGAGGAACCCCTCCGAGACAAACCCAGACAAACTGGATCCGGTTTGCCCCCAGCGACGCCCTCACCGCTAGATTTCGGCCACGGCCTGCGGTTCGCGCCATGAACAGGCTTGTGAGGTTCGTCAGGCCAAGCAGAAAGATCGCCGCCACAGTTCCGGCGAGTAGAAGGAGCGTGGGGTCAGATAGATTGGCGGTGCGAGATCCAAGGGGAACGGCGGTCACCCCTTGCCCGATGAACGCATCAGGATCCTCGACCAATTGAGCTGTCGCCATCTGGTTGAGTTCCGCCGCAGCCTCTGAGACCGTCACTCCGTCCCTGAGCCTGCCGACTCCCTTCCATGCGCCAGCGCTCTGCTCTCCAGCAATGGCGGCAGGGATCCAGATCTGGACTCCTGGGGCGAACTCCCCCGGGGTGATTCCCACCACCGTATAAGACGATCCGGCAATTTGGAGGATCCGTCCAAGGGCCTGGTGAGGGCCTCCCAGCAGTTCGATGGCCATGGCCTTGCTGACGACGGCGGCTGGAGGGGCCCCAGGGCGGTCGTCGGAAGAATCCAACACGCGACCCCGAGTGGTCTGAAGCCCGAGGACCAGGAAGTAGTCTCCCAGGACGACCTCTCCATCCAGTTTCACAGCGCCATCTTCCGTACGTAGAGCCAACTCAGTCTCAGCCGAACCTCCGAGGAGCTGAAGAGTGCGATACTCGCGTCCCACCCATTCCCTGATTCTCCCATAAGCCAGGTAATCCGCGATCCGGTCATCCTGAGGGCTCACAGTGCTCATTACTTCGACGAGTCTGTCCGGTTCTCGGAAGGGAAGTGGACTGAACGCCACCGCACTCACGACGGAGAAGACGGATGTAGGTAACCCGATTGCCAGGGCGAGGGAGACCACACCGACGAAAAAGAAGAGGGGCGAGTCTCGTAAAGCGCGGTACCCGGTTCGGAGGCTAAGGGGAATGGCAATAGAGGCCTTCGAATCCATCTCGCATTCCCTTTCGGGGAGCGTGGCCGTTCCCACACGCGGGCTTGGGACTCTGCCTGCGAGGAGTGTATGGCCAAACCAATACACTCCTTCCGCCCGATTTGTCAAAGACCATCATCGGGCATAATGAGGCCCCTCGAGATTCCCGCCCTCGATGGGCTTTCCCGCGATTTCGGCTAACGTTCAGAGAGTGCCG
>CAZSDD010000125.1:0-2412 GCA_964605505.1 uncultured Gemmatimonadaceae bacterium
CAGGTGGTCCTTCCAGCGATGACCGGGGTCCACCACCACCTGGAGGGTATGGCGGTGGTCTCCCAGAAAGGCCAGGAGGGGGGCGGAAGTGGGCGAGGCCCCCACCCGCAGGACCAGGTCCGGGGCCAGGGCTCTGCGAACCCCCGGAGCCCGAAGAAAGAGGTCGTATCCCGCCACCACCTGGGCCCCGTGGGACGGTGAAAACCGGGCGCCGGAGAGGGGGTCCGGGAGGATGGGAAACCCGGTGGCAGCGGAGAGGGCCAGAGCCGCCGGCCCCACCTCCAGGGCATCCGGAACGGGCCCCGCCACGATAAGCCCCCGGGTGGAGGAGGAGAGGAGACTCTCCAGCTCCTCCACCACCGCCTCGTCCAGGCTCGGACGAGGCGCCGGAGCCCGGACGAAGGGCCCGCCGTCTTCCCTTCCCTCCCACGCCTCGGGACTCAGGTCCCCGGGCTTTGGAGGAAGGGAGAAGTCAGGGCTGCCGGGCTCCAGGGGTTTGTCGAAGGGGAAGTTCAGATGAACGGGGCCCCTGGGTGGGCCGGTGGCCAGAGCCACCGCTCTGCAGGCCTGCCCCCGGAGGTGCCGGAGAGACGCATCCGTCAGAAGGGGCGGTGCCACCTCCATGAACGCCCGGGGATAGATCCCGAACAGGCGGATCTGATCGATGGCCTGATTGGCATCGGTATCCCGAAGCCGATGAGGCCGATCCGCCGTGAGGATCAGGAGGGGCACCTCCCCCTGGGACGCTTCGATGACGGCCGGATAGAGATTGGCCCCGGCGGTCCCGGAGGTGGTGATGACAGCGGCGGGGTGGCCTCCGGCCTTGCCCATGCCCAGAGCCAGAAACCCGGCCGAACGTTCGTCCACCACCGAAAAGAGGCGGAACCGGGAATCCCTGGATGCAGCCAGAACCAGGGGAGTGGACCGTGAACCGGGAGCCACGCAGATCTCTCGCACCCCGGAGCGGGCCAGCTCGTCCAGAAATGCCCCGGCCCAGAAGGCATTCAGATCTCCCCCCGTCACGTGCGTCAGACCTCCGGAGTGACGCGGGTCCGGCCGGCACCGGCCCGCGAGAGGGCTCTCAGAACGGGCTGGAACTTGATGCGGGTCTCATCCCATTCCTGCCTGGGCTTCGAACCCGATACGATACCGGCCCCGGCAAAAAGGCGCCACTCGTCTCCATGGCCCACGGCTGATCGCAGGGCCGGGACGAACACGCCGTTCCCTTCTCTGTCGAACCAGCCCACAGGCCCGGCATACCAACCTCTGTGGAATGGCTCCTCCCGGTTGAGAAACTCCAGGGCCAGGTCCCGGGGCAAACCGCATACCGCCGGGGTGGGATGCACGGCCTCCAGCACGGAAAGGACCGTCTGCCCCTCCTTCAGGTCGGCTTCGATGACCGTCTCGAGGTGCTGGATGGTCGGGAGGGTCAGAACGTGGGGCTCGTCCTCAGCCCTCACCTCATGGGCCAGGGGCCCGATCCGGTTCACCATGTCCTCCACGCAGATCCGGTGTTCCCTCCGGTCCTTGTCACTCTCCAGAAGGCTCCTGGCCATGGACCTCTGCTCTCCTTCCGTCCGGCCCCTGGACGCGGTCCCGGCCACTGCGGTGGCTCGGAATCGACCGTGTTCCAACCCTGCCACCGTCTCGGGGGCGGCCCCCAGAAGGACATGACCGGGATCGGGCTCGAAAAGGAAGACATGGGAGGTGGGGTTCTCCTTCCACAGGTTCATGACCACATCCACAGGATCCAGTCCTCCCTCGGCAGAAACGCTCTGGACCCGGGCCAGGACCACTTTTGAGATGCCGCCCCTCTCCATCTCCCCCAGGACCTTCTCCACAGTCTCCTCCCAGCTCTCCAGATCCGTCTCCACCCGGGTCGCCGGGACCCAGGGCTCTCCTGGAGGCACATCGTCGGGGGGGGACATCAGGGCTTCCTGGATCTGCTCCAACCGATCCTGGAGGCGGTCCCGGCAACGCCCGGGGTCCTCTCCGGGATCCAGGAATCCCCGGCAGGTCAGGACACCCCCCTCCTCCCCTCCGGTGAGCTCCACCTCCGGAAGAACGAAGTGGGCGGCAGGGAATCCCTCCCAGGAGTCTCCCGGAAGATGACCGTCCCGAAAGGCGAATCCACCGAAAAGACGAGGAGGGGTGGGCGGCACAGGGCCCTCGAGATCCGTCCGGTCCGCCAGGAGCGCCCGAGCTTCCTCCCACACCTTCCGGAAACGACGCCCCCCCTCCCGGGGATCGGTAACCTCCACGGAAGCCAGGGCGCCGAGGTGGGCGAACCAGCGGCCTTCCCGGGCCCAGAAGCCTCTGGGGCCCTGAGGATCCATGCGGAGAAGAACCCCGGGTCCCACTCCTTCCACCGGAGCGGCGACGGATGCCAGCCGCCGACTCGGCTTCCGGGAC
>CAZSDD010000125.1:2512-8544 GCA_964605505.1 uncultured Gemmatimonadaceae bacterium
TTCCGAGAGAAGCACCGGAATATAGGGATTCATGCCGGGGGACCAAGGGTCGGGAACTGCACCGGCTACCCCGATCCGGACAGGCCGATCCGCCCTCTTCCCCGATCCCCGTTACACCAATGCCATGATTTCTTGACCGAAGGCCCTGGCGGCCGCAAGGAACGGGTGGAATGATTGGACCGGTCCATCCATTCACCGGGAACAGTGAGTCAGATGAGCAGAATCGCCCTTCGCCATCCCCTGAGCCGTCGCGCCTTCCTCAGGGTCGGTGCAGCCGCCGGAGCATCAGCCCTCCTCCTTCCCGACACGATCCTGGCCGATCCCCCCGTGGGCCGGATCCGGCTCACCGCATCCGATCCGGTCCGGGTAGGGGGTCGCGTCCTGAGCCGGGGAACCGGCGTGGCCGGAGTGGTTATCTCCGACGGCTGGGATGTGGTGGCCACCGATGCCGAGGGGCGGTTCGAGCTGATCACCACGGCGGATCGGGATTTCGTCCGGATGACGGTCCCCGCCGGCTATCAGATCCCCCGGAACCCCGTTGGCACGGCCCGGTTCTATGAGCCCCTCAACCCGGGCGCCAACGGAGAGATTTCGGTGGCATTCGATCTGGATCCCCTGGAAGAGCCCGAGGAGAATCACGCTCTCTTCCTCCTGGCCGACATCCAGACGGAAGATGCCCGGGAAATGGCCTGGTTCCACGAACAGACGGTCCCGGACGTTCAGGAGACACTCCGGGCTCTCGGACCCCCCCAGGCCGTGGGCATCGCCGACGGGGACATCATGTTCGACCACCTCGAGCTCTATCCCGAGTTCGAAAAGGCCGTGTCCAGGATGGGCATCCCCTTTTTCCAGGTGGTGGGGAACCACGACCTGGATCAGGAGGCCGGAACCGACGGCGGCTCCACCCGGACATTCTGCCACCGGTTCGGGCCCCGGTACTACTCCTTCGATCGGGGAGCGGTGCACTACGTGGTCCTGGACGACGTCTTCTGGCACGGGGCCGGCTATCTGGGATACCTGGGATCGGACCAGCTACGCTGGCTGGAAAACGATCTCCGGTTCGTGGAGGCCGGCCGGCCCGTCATCGTGGCCTGCCACATCCCGGTCCTGGGCGGGAGACACGTCCGGACCGGAGCCGGGCACCCGGCTCCGGGGATTTCCGTGGCGAATCGCCGACTCCTCTATCGGCTCCTGGAGCCGTACCAGGCCCACATCCTCACGGGACATACACACGAAAACGAACACGTCTTCGAGGGCGGAACCCATGAACACGTCAGCGGGACCGTCTGCGGGGCCTGGTGGAGCGGACCCATCTGCGGAGACGGGACCCCCGGTGGATATTCGGTCTATGAGATCAGGGGCGAAGAGGTGACCTGGCGGTACAAGAGCACCGGCCACGACTTCCAGCACCAGCTTCGGGTGTATCCCCGGGGAGCGGATCCGAAGGCTCCGGATGAGATGGTGGCCAATGTCTGGGATTGGGATCCGGCGTGGACGGTGGTCTGGTACGAGGACGGGGAGCGCCGGGGAGAGATGGCCCGGCGGGTGGGCACGGACCCCCTGGCCGAGGAGCTCCTCCGGGGAGACGAGCTGCCTCCCCGGAGAACCTGGGCGGACCCCTACCCGGTGGGGCATCTCTTCTATGCCCCGGCACCGGAGGAAGCCCGGGAGATACGGGTGGAAGCCACGGATCGCTTCGGGAGGATCTACTCTGGATTGATCCGGAGCTGAACACCCCGCCCCCGAATATCTCCTACCGGGCCGAATGCTTCCGGGGCATGGGCTCCGTCTGGTACGGCCTGAGATTCCAGTCGAAGAAGGTCCAGGTCCGGTTCCAGGAATCGATCTGGGAGGGCGAATCCACCCGCTCCAGCGTCTCCCGATCCACCCTCCGGCTGAAGGAGTGCCCCACGCTGGATCCCCAGGGCTCGGGATCCACGTAGATCCGGGTCTCCGTCAGGAGAGGATGCATATCCCGGAGCTTGTAGATGAGGGGTGATCCTTCCACGAAGTCCACATCCTGGTCGTTGGTGGCCACATGAACCAGGAGGGGGGTCTTGAGGTCGTCCACGACATAATAGGGAGAACGCTCGATGTAGATCTCCCGCTGTTCGAAGGGGAGCCCCTGGATCCGCTCCTGGGTGGAGAAGTTCCGCTGGTAGTAGGGCCCTTTGTACGAGAGGCGGAAGACCAGGTTCGTCACCGGAACCAGAGCGGCCCCGGCCTTGAAGGGATGGTCTTCCCTGGTGATGGAGTGGATGGTGATGAAACCGCCGTGGCTCCACCCCATCATCCCCACCCGGTCCGGGTCCACATGGGGAAGGTTGTCCACCAGCCATGTGTAGGCGTCCATGCAGTCGTCTACCTCGTAGCCGCCATAGTCGATGGCCCGGTGATGCTCCTCGCCGTATCCGGTGCTCCCCCGGTATTCCGGAGCGATGATGACATACCCGCGTTCAACGGCCTCCCGGACAAAGGGCCACATTGTGGCGCCCCAGTTTCCGTGGACCCCACCGTGGATCCACACCATGGCCGGATGCCCTCCCTCACCCCGCTTCTCCAGGGGCTGGTAGACGTAGGCCGGGATCTCCATTCCGTCGATGCTGCTCCGGTAGCTGGTCTTCTGGTAGTCCACCACACCCTGGGTGACGGCGGCGTAGATGCTGTCAGTCCGGGCTTTTCCATCGATGTCCCGCTGGTAGTCCCGGACGGGGTGGTCCTCCCACTTGTCGCTGACGTAGAGGAGTTCCATTCGGGCCGAGTCCTTCTTCACCTCCTGTTCCGCCCGCTGGCCCTGGAGGGGGGGGCAGAAGCCGAAGAGGAGAAGGGATACTACGGCAGGAAGGATCCACAGGGAGTTCCGGATGTTCGAGGGGGCAGTCATGTCATCTGCTCCTGGAAAGAGGACGCGTTGAGCCAGGAAGCTCAGGATCGATGGGCCCGGAGCCCGTGTCAAGGAACGGCATGGGAACAAATCGCCCCTTGACGCCGGGCCTCCAGACCCGTATCTGCATTCTTGGTTCAGCACCGTGCCGGCGGAAGCGACCGTCGCCGAACAGGAAACGGGAGAGAGTCCAACTCATGACCGCAAGCCTCTATCGCCATTGGTGGTGGCGGTGCTCCCCCAGGGAGCAGCGGGAGGAGTGCGGATAACGAAGTCTGGCCAGATCAGAAATCAACCACACCCGGATCCACCCGCTTTAGCGTCAAGCGGGTTTTTTTTGTTGCCCCCGGAAGCAGCGGGAGGCCAGGAAAGGAACAGGAAAGGAGTTGGAAAGGATGGAACTGAATGGGAGCCGGATTCCTCCGGAGGATACGGGGGAGCTGAAGGTGGGGGAGCTGCCGGAGCTACACATGGCGGAGCTGGACGAAATCGTCCTCCACGAGGAGGCGGACATGGAACGGGTGGCCCGGCTGGTGGACCGGTTCAGCGCCGACGGGTTCCTGAAGAATCCCCCCGTCGTAGGCAGGTCCGAGGAACATCGACCCATCGTCCTGGACGGGGCAAATCGCATTACGGCCCTTCGAAAGCTCGAGTACCCCCATGTGCTGGTCCAGGAGCTGGATCTGTTCCGGGGCGGGCTCCAGCTGGAAAGCTGGCACCACGCCATCGAGAGCATCCCCCCGGATGCCCTCCTGAAAGAGGCCGCCGCGGTGGAGGGCGTGGAGCTGGCGGAGGGTGAGGACCCTCATATCTCCCATCCCGGTGTCCTGGCCCGGCTCCGGTTTCCCGGGGGCCGGAGCGTGACCCTTACCGGTCATGAGGATCTCATGGGACGCGTCACCCAGCTCCACGGCATCACCCGCATCTACCACCGGTTCTCCAATTTCGACCGTGTGAGCTATTCCGGCATGGATCACCTGGAGCGGCACTATCCCAACTTCACGGCCCTCGTCTCCTTTCGTCGGTTCACCCTGGCCGACCTCCAGCAGATCACCGCCCAGGACCAACGGGTCCCCAGCGGCATCACCAGAATCCTCCTGCCCAAGCGGGCCCTCCGGTTCAATCTCCAGCTGGAAGTGCTCCGGGCCGGCCTCACCCTGGAGGAAAAAGAGAAATGGCTGCAACAGAACATCAAGGAGAAGGTGGCGGACAAGCGGATCCGGTTCTACCGGGAGCCCACCTTCTTCTTCGACGAATGACATCCTTCATGAGGCCGTCACCCAAACCTGACGAAGCCGTCACCCCAACTTGGCGGAGCCGTCACCTCAACTTGCTGAAGTCCTCACCCCAATAGGAGGAAAAGAACCATGGAATCCGTGAAGATCTTCCTGGATGAACGGGAGATGCCCCGGCACTGGTACAACATCCAGGCCGACCTGCCCGAGCCCCTTCCGCCCGTCATGCACCCGGGAACGAAGGAGCCCATCGGGCCCCAGGACCTGGCGCCCCTCTTTCCCATGTCCCTCATCGGCCAGGAAGTGAGCCAGGAGCGCTACATCGAGATTCCCGATGAGGTCCAGGACATCTATCGGCTCTGGCGGCCCACCCCTCTGGTCCGGGCACGGAGGTGGGAAAAGGCCCTGGGCACCCCGGCAAAGATCTACTACAAGTGGGAAGGGGTGAGCCCTGCCGGAAGCCACAAGCCCAATACGTCGGTCCCCCAGGCGTACTACAACAAAGAGGAGGGGGTCACCCGCCTCACCACCGAGACGGGAGCCGGACAGTGGGGGAGCGCCCTATCCCTGGCCTGTAGCTTCTTCGACATCGAGTGCAAGGTCTACATGGTCCGGGTCTCCTACGACCAGAAGCCCTACCGGCGACTCATGATGCAGGCCTGGGGCGGCACCTGCATTCCCAGCCCTTCGGATCAGACCCATGCCGGCCGGGCCATCCTGGCCACCGACCCCGACACCCCCGGATCCCTGGGCATCGCCATCAGCGAGGCGGTGGAAGAAGCCGCCACCCGCGAAGACACCAGGTACTCCCTGGGCAGCGTCCTGAATCACGTCATGCTCCACCAGTCCGTCATCGGTCTCGAATCCCTGACCCAGTTCGAGATGGCCGGAGATTACCCCGATGTGATCATCGGCTGTGTGGGTGGCGGGTCGAACTTCGCAGGCTTCGCCTTTCCCTTTGTCCGTGACAAGATCGTGGAAGGAAGGAACACGGAGATCGTGGGGGTGGAACCGAGGGCATGCCCCACCCTGACCAAAGGGCTGTATCGATACGATTTCGGGGACACGGCCGGAACCACCCCCCTGCTCCTCATGCATACCCTGGGACATGACTTCATTCCGCCGCCCCTCCACGCCGGCGGCCTCCGATACCACGGCGTGGCCCCGACGGTGAGCCACCTCCACAGGCTGGGCCTCATCGAGGCCCGGGCTCATCATCAGACGGCCTGCTTCGACGCCTCTCTGAGCTTCGCCCGTGCCGAGGGTCACCTCCTGGCCCCGGAAACCTCACATGCGGCAAAGGAAGCCTACGATGAGGCCATGCGGTGCAAGGAGAGCGGAGAGGCGAAGGTCATCGCCTTCAACGCCAGCGGCCACGGCCACTTCGACATGGCCTCCTACGAGAAGTACTTCGCCGGAGAGCTCACGGATTATGACTATCCGGAGGAGAAGGTGCAGGAGGCCCTGGCCCGGCTGCCCGACGTGGGCATGAAATGAAGTGGGGATGGAGGAGAGATGAAGCCGGGAAGCCGGGATGAAAGAGGGGTGAAGGAGGGGTCGCCACTCCGGGATGAAATTGGGATGAAACCGGGATGACGAAGGGGTCGCCACTCCTCAAGGAGGAGTTGCGACCGGATCCGAAAGGTGGAGCGAAACGCGCCACACCCTGTATTGCCCCGATCCATTTTCGGAATGAGGGGCGGGTGCCCATCCCCCTTGCGGCATCCGCTCCGATTCCGGCATCATCCCACAAATCCTTGTCCCACAACGGTAATCACCGTTTTTCCCTTCCGCCGGGAAGCCCGGGCATTCATCCTGCAACTGAAAAAACCGATTCGGATTGCGTTACCACCTGTCTCTCGCTCCACAAGGAGGTCAAGAGTCATGTCTTCGTCCCGTCACAGACCATGGTT
>CAZSDD010000126.1:0-8363 GCA_964605505.1 uncultured Gemmatimonadaceae bacterium
AACCTCCGTAATTGGCTATTCAGGGAAGGTATTGACTATCCGTTTTCGACTCCCAAAAGTCCTTCAGGCCGCGCCGATGTTATTGTTTGGCAGGGCGAAGAGCCACTCCCGATCGAAGTAAAGGTCTACGACGGGGAAGGCCGTTTCCTGATCCCGGGTCTGGGAGACATGTTCGTCCGGCTTCCCGGGCCGGGAGCTTCGGATGAGGAAGTGGAGGAGTTCATGTTCCTCCTCCTGGCCAACAACGTCACCACGGCCCGGGGGGGCGTGGGGCTTCCCCATCACCTGACCCTGAAGCGTCAGGTTCAAACGGGGCAGCTGCTGGGACCCACCCTCTACGTGGCGGCGCCCGTCCTGGACGAATCCAACACCCGGGACCCGGATGCCGCGGTGGAGCTCCTGCTGGCCCACCGGGCCACAGGCTACGACTTCCAGAAGACAGGCCGGGGAATCCCTCTCATGTCCTGGGACTCCATGGCCGAGGAGGCTCATTCCCGGGGCTACACCTTCGGCGGTCTCATTCCCGATTCGGTGGGCCTTCGTTACGCCCTCTCCACGGGGATCTCCTTCGTGGACCATCTGGACGGCTATCTCCAGGAGGTGGTGGCGGACCCCCTGGAAGCCCGCCTGGAAAATGGGGAGGACATTCCTCTCCGGGTTCTCCTTGAGAACGCCGTGGGCCGGAAGATGCGGGCCATGGCGGCCCACACTCGCTCTGCCGACACGTGGGTCGCCCCCACTCTCCGCTCCTGGGAGATCCTCTACCAGCCTCCGGACCCGGATGCCATGCTGGCCCTGCCCGAGATGCGGTACGTGTCCCCGGCCACGCGCTCCCGATGGATCGGCCAGAGCGCCGGTTCCTCCGGGGTGGACCCGGAGACCGGCCGGCTCATGGCCGAGGTCCGGCGGAGAATCCTCCGGGCCCTGGTCATGTCCGGGTCCGGAGTGCTCCTGGGCACCGACGCGCCGGGCCGGTTCAATGTGCCGGGGTTCGCCGTTCGCCACGAGGCCGAAAGCATGGCGGCGGCGGGGCTGACGCCCTATGAGGTCCTGGTGACGGCCACCCGGAACGTGGCGGAATACGCCGGCCGGGAGCTTCGTGAAGCCGGAAATTTCGGCATCATCGCCCCGGGGAACCGGGCCGATCTGATTCTTCTTCAGGGCAACCCCTTCGAGGATCTGGACCAGCTCTGGAACCAGGAAGGGGTCATGGTCAGGGGCCGGTGGATTTCCAGGGAGGAAATCCAGGGGCGTCTGGCTCGAATCGCAGAACGGAACCGAGGGTAGGGAAGCCAGAATGAAATTCGAAACCGTTGCCATCCATGCCGGGGGGGAGCCGGATCAGGAGACGGGGGCCGTCGCCCCCCCCATCCACCTCTCCACCACGTACGAACTCACCGCCGACAGCCGGCAGTTCAAGGGGTATCGATACGCCAGGGAGGCGAATCCGACCCAGACGAGGCTCGAGACCGCCCTGGCCGCCATGGACCAGGGTTCATCCGCTCTTGCCTTCGCTTCGGGCATCGCCGCCGGAGCCGCCCTGGCGCAGGCCCTCCCCTCCGGCTCCCGGATCATCCTCACCGATGACAGTTACTACGCCTTTCGGCTTCTCGCCCGGGATTTTCTGGAGCGGTTCGGCTTCACCTGTGACCTGGTGCCCCTTCGGGATCTGGAAGCCCTCGAGCAGGCCCTGGAGGAGCCCGCGGCGCTGGTCTGGGCCGAAACTCCCTCGAATCCCCTGATGAACATCACCGATATCCGGGGGGCCGCCGAGCTGGCCCACGCCGCCGGCGCCCGCCTCCTGGTGGACGGGACCTTCGCGACGCCGGCCCTCCAGCGTCCCATCGAGCTCGGAGCCGACATCGTTCTCCATTCCACCACCAAGTATCTGGGGGGGCACAGCGACGTGGTGGGAGGCGCCCTGGTGTTTGCAGAAAAGGATGCCCTCTTCGAGGCCACCACCCATGCCCGCCGGATCACGGGTGGGGTGGCATCACCCTTCAACGCCTGGCTGGTGCTCCGGGGGGCCAGGACCCTGGCGGCCAGGATGCGGGTTCATTCCGAGAACGGGCGGAAGGTGGCGGCCTTCCTGGACGCCCACCCTATGGTGGCTACGGTCCACTACCCCGGACTGGAGACCCACCCCGGCCACGAGACCGCCGGGCGGCAGATGTCCGATTTCGGCGGGATGCTCTCCTTCGAGGTCCAGGGGGACCGGGAGATGGCTATCGAGGTGGTGCGGAGGGTGCGGGTCTTCGTGCGAGCCACGAGCCTGGGAGGAGTGGAAAGCCTCATGGAGCACCGGTGGTCCACCGAAGGGCCCGGATCCACGTCTCCCGAGGAGCTCATCAGGGTTTCCCTGGGGCTCGAGCACCCGGACGATCTCATGGAGGATCTGGACCAGGCCCTCCGGGGAGCCGGCGGATAGGAGGATCCCGACCTCACCTCTTCAAGCAGGAGAATCCTCGCCTCACCTCTTCAAGCAGGAGAACCCCTACCTCACCTCTTCCAGTCGATACGCCCCGGGAAAGTCCGGGGCCTCCTTTTTTTCCTTCCCGCTCCACCCCTCGATGTCCAGTCGCATGACGGTAGTGCGCCGGACTTCCTCCGCCGTCACGGGCCGGTAGTCCTGGCCGGCCTGCAGATGAGGTGCGTACTTCTCCATGAGGAGGGTCAGGGCCGCCTCGGCCTCCGCCGGATCCTCCACCACCTTCCCCCGACCAAAGACCACCACCGAGGCGTACTCCACACCGAATTCCAGGGCCTCGTCGGCCGGGAGAAATCGGCCCATCTCGTAGAGGCAGAGGGCAACGGGGGCGCCGGCATCCGGTCCGGGATCGGGCTCTCCCGCCGTCCCGGCGGACTCGGCAGCCTGATCCGGCATCGGATCTCCCGCCGGCGTACCTCCCGCTTCCAGGTTGCTCCGGCTCTGCCCCCGCTTTCCGGTGTGGAGATACACCACCTCCCGGACCTCGTCATAGACGAAGTTCAGGGGAACGGGCGAGGGCCGGCCGTCCCGGACCGAAACGAACACTCCGGCCCCGGCCCGATGGAGAAAGGCCCGGATCCAGTCCTCTCCTCTGGACCGATCCCTCCGCCGGGGATGGATGTGCTCCGGTATCATGCCTTCGACTCCTTTCCCCTGTCCCCCTGGATGCCGGAAGGTCATGGGGCCCATGCCGGGCCCCGGGATCCGGTTCTTTCAGGCGTTCGTCAGTTCATCCCGCCGTCCAGCGCTTCGATGGTGGCCGTGGAGGGGCCCCTCGTCCGCTGAATCCGCCGGGCCGCCGCCTCGGCCTCCCGCCAGACCCTCAGGACGTTCTCCCCGGCCAGCTTCCGGAGCTCCACCTCCGTCCAGCCCCTCCGGGAGAGCTCCGCCAGGAGAGCCGGGAAGGTGGAGACATCCTCCAGCCCGATGGGGGTGGAGGAGATGCCGTCGAAATCGCTCCCGATGCCCACGTGGTGGATGCCGGCCACGTCCCGTACATGTTCGATGTGATCGGCCACGTCCGCCAGGGTTGCCCGGGGAGCCTCGGAAGGGGGGCCCTGGTACGTCCGGACCCCCTCGTTGATGAAGGAGGGAACGAAGGTCACCATGACCACGCCTCCGTTGATCGGCATACGCCGGAGGATGGAGTCGGGAACGTTCCGGACGTGGTCCGTCAGGGCCCGGGCCGAAGAGTGGGAGAAAATGACCGGGGCCTCCGTCACGTCGAGGACGTCACTCATGCCGGCCGGGGACACGTGGGAGAGATCCACCAGCATGCCCAGGCGGTTCATCTCCCGGATGACCTCCCGGCCGAAGGGGGTGAGGCCGTCGTGGAGGTTCTCCCCGGTACCGGCGTCAGCCCAGTCGATGCTGGCGCTGTGGGTGAGGGTCATGTACCGGACCCCCAGGTCGAAGAAGGCCCGGAGGGCTCCCAGCGAGTTTTCGATGGCATGGCCCCCTTCCATGCCCAGCATGGACGCGATGCGCCCCTCACCGAAGATCCGCTCCACGTCCGACGGGCTCAGGGCCAGGGCGAAGTGATCCGGGTACCGGGCGATCATCTGCCGGGCGATGTCGAGCTCCTCCAGCTGGGTCCGGGCGGCGGTTCCTTCCTCCATGGTGCTGGAGGGGACGTACACGGACCAGAACTGGGCTCCCACTCCCCCTGCTCTGAGGCGGGGAATGTCCGTGTGCCCTGGAGCCCGGCTCCGGAGGTCGTAGGCCTCCACGTCCATGGGTGCCTCTTCATTTCCCCGGATGGCCCAGGGAAGATCGTTGTGACCATCCACCAGGGGCGTGGTCTCCAGGACCCGATGGGCCACCTCCAGGTGCCGTTCCATGTCGGCGGCGGGCGGGGTCTGAGCCAGGAGGGTCGGGGACACGCCCGAAAGGGCCGGGGATACGATCGTGAGGGCCGAGGAAAGAAAGACAAGGGACAGGATGAGAACGAGAGTGCGCATGGTTCTCCATTTCCGGATGTGAAGAGTGTACAGAGGCAGGCCCCGGCGGGAGGGGGCCCGACACCACGACGGCTTGTGTTGTTCGTTCCTGGTCGGTGATAGGGAGGTTTCACCCGACAGCGCGGCGGGAGTTCCCTCGTGGCCTCATCGGGAAGACAGGGTGTCACCGTCTCCCCGACGGGGACCCGACAGATGGCGGGATCCCCTCAGGTGATGGTAACTCCACTGCTGTTCCCACGCTGCCGGGCCTCGGCCTCGTCCAGGACGAATTCAGCGAAGGGAAGGGCGCAGGTGAAGGCAGGGGACACGGCATTCAGGACATGGAGGCTCTGTTCATCCCCCTCCAGATAGAAGTCCATGAGCATCTTCCGCTCCTTTCGGTGGAAGAGTTGGGCCCGGATTCCGGGCTTTCCCCACCTGCGAAAGCTCTCCATGGACATTCCGTCCACCAGCCTGGCCCCCTGCCGGACCAGGACCGGCCGGGCATACTTCTTCACCTCGTCCAGGGCGATGCTCCTGAAGTCGAAATCGTTCCTGAGAAAGAGGGAGGCCTCGGTGACAAGAATGCCGACGGCCTCGGAAAGACTGAAGTTCTCCAGTCCCCTGTAGTGCTCCCGCCAGAAGGCCGGGATGGCGGTGGGGCCGATCTTAACCTCTCCCTGGACACCCATGGTGAAGTGGACGCCCAGCCAGGGCTTTGAGAGGTCAGGCACCGGATAGATGTGCACCCGGGGCCGCTTCTCCTGGGGATCTCCGTAGAGATAGAGACCCTTGAAGGGCAGGATGTCCAGGTCTTCCGCGAAGCCAAAGGCCTGGGCCAGGCGATCGGCGTAGAGACCTGCTGCATTGATGAGGTAGCCGGGCTCGTAGGTATCCCGGTCCGTGGTCAGGGCACCATTCTTCCGCCCCAGGGCTCGGACGCCGAAGTGGAGGTGCACTCCTGCCCGGGCACAATCCTCGGCCAGGGTCCGGACGACCTGGGCAGGGTCCACCGAGGCCGTGGTGGGGGAAAAGAGGGCTCTCTCGTGTGTCCTGGCCGCCGGATCGATCTCCCGGGCTTCCTCCACGCTCACCTCACGGAGGTCCACGCCGTTCCGGTCCCCCCGGCGCTTCAGCTCCGCCAGCCCCTCCAGCTCCTCGGGCCCCTTGGCCACCACCAGCTTCCCGCACCGGTTGATGGCCAGGCCCCGGTCCAGGCAGAACTCGGTCCATTGCCGGGTCCCTTCCCGGGAGAAGCGGGCCTTCAGACTGTCGGCCGTGTAATAGAAGCCGGCATGGAGGACGCCGCTGTTTCGGCCGGAGGAATGGAGACCCGGAGAGGGTTCCTTCTCCAGGACGGTGACGGTAGCCTCGGGCCAACGGGCCCTGGCTTCCCTGGCGATGGCCAGGCCCACCACGCCGGCCCCCACCACCAGTAGATCGGGTCGGGTTTCCTTGGTCATCCCGGGAATGGACAGGAAGGCCGCCCGAGGGTCAAGACCTGCATCCCATCGGGTGGTTCCAGTGTCCAGACCGATCCTGGTCCCGGGCCGGGTCCCCACCGGCAGAGTACATCCTCTCCCTCCTGGGGAGTTTCCGCCAAAAGACAACCAAACGCCTCCGGAATGCGTCTTTATGAGAAAGGCCATTCGCACCGAAAGGAAAGACAGGGCGAGGGGATGAGCACGGGAACGGAGTCAATGCCAGGTGGAACAGGAATCCGAAGCCTCTTCCGGCTCCTGGAGGAGATGGGCAGACGACGGGTGTGGCGGACCGCTCTGGCCTATGCAGCCGTGTGTTTCGTCCTCCTTCAGCTCGGAGAGATTCTCTTCCCCGTATTCGATGCGCCGGACTGGGCCCTCCGGGTCCTGGTGGTCTCCTGCTTCCTGGGCTTCCCCCTGGTCCTCTGTCTTTCCTGGGTATTCGACCTCACGGCCCAGGGGATTCGCATCACCCGGTCTTGCCATGGGGATGTCGGGAGTGTGGGCCGGACCCTCCCACGCCTGGGACTCCTGGCGGTGACCCTGACGGTAATCGGCGGGGTGGGGTGGTGGACGGTGGCCGAAAGCATCCAGGGCACGGCGGCCGAACCGATGGTCCCGGCCTCGGAAGACGCATCCCTGGCCGCCATCTCGGAAGGGGCAGCCCCCACGGTCCGTTCCCTGGCCGTTCTCCCCCTGGACGATTTCAGCGAAGAGGAAGGGGGAGCCTATTTCACCGCCGGACTCCACGAGGAGCTCATCTCCCAGCTGAGCCGCTCCACAACGGCCCGGGTCGTCTCCAGAACCACGGTGGCCCAGTACGACCGGAGCGGAAAGACCATGCCCACGGTGGCGGAAGAGCTGGGCGTGGACGGCGTGGTGGAGGGTTCGGTCTTCCGATCCGGCGACCGGGTCCGCATCACCCTCCAGCTCATCCACGGCCCCTCCGACACCCACCTCTGGGCCGAGAGCTACGAGGGCACCACGGAAGACGCCATCGCCCTCCAGCGCCAGGTGGCCGAGGCCATGGCCGAGGCCATCCAGCCCGAGCTCTTCGGCCCGGAGGAATCCGCCGCCGGAAGCCGGATGGCGTCCACCGCCCGGGCCCGGGAGGAGTACCTCAAGGGCCGTTATGACCAGTTCAAGGGAACGCCGGAGGGACTCCGGTCTGCCCTCCGCCACTTTCGGAATGCCCTGGAGGACGATTCCTCCTTCGCCCCGGCCCACGCCGGGATGGCCGGCGCCCAATTTCTCCTGGGGTTCCATTCGGATCCGGAGGATGAACGGGAGGAGGAACCGGAAGAAGGAGCCGTCCAGTCTCTGGAACGGGCCCTTTCCCTGGACGAACGATCCCCCGAGGCCCAGGCCGTCCTCATCCATATGCGGGAAGCCATGAGCGAGCTCGGGGAAATCCGGGTTTCCGGGAAGATTGCGGTGGCATTGGATTCGGGAACCGTCCTGGAACCCTCGGTAGCCATGGAAGCCTCCGAGTTCGGGGACCTTTTGCAGCGGGTGGCACCCCAGGCCTGGCGGAATGCAGACCTGGAAGCTCAACGTCCCGCCGGCGAGGCGGTCTCCAGTCTGGAGATGGCCAGGGCGTCCATCGCCCTGGGCCAGACCCAGGAGACCTACCGCTACCTGGAACAGGCCCTGGCCGAGAAGGACAGGGGCCTCCTGACCCTCTGGACCGATCCGGTGTGGGACAGCCTCCGGAGAGAGGCTCGGTTCGGGAAGATCCTCGCGACACTCCGGAACCTGAGGGGCCATCGGCCCACGCCCCTGCCGGAACTTCCGTAGCTCCCCCGGCCGGACCCCCGCAAACCAGCCTGGACGGGGGCAACCTCGAGTTCGGCAATCGGTCCCCTTCCCCCCTTTGCGAAACCCGGAATCAGGGGCCATTCTCTGGAGAGGTTTTCATCCCCTGTCTCCGGGAGCGTCCATGTCCGGGTTTCGGCTTCCTTCGGCTCTCTTCCCCGTCCTTCTTCTCATTTCCAGCGGAACCCTCGTCCCTGGGCCGGCGGCGTCCCAGGAATCCGGCGACCTCCCCCCGGGATTCCCGGAGGCATGGGACCGGGTGTCCACTGAGCTCCGGGACACCCTCGCCGCCGCAGGGATGGTGGGGGCATCCTGGGCCTTCTTCTCCGGCGGGGAATACGTGGCCCACGAGGTCTTCGGTCACGCGGAGCTGGCCACGAATCGCCGGGTGGACGAGGCCACCATCTACCACTGGGGCTCCATCACCAAGACCCTGACGGGGATCGCCGTCATGCAGCTCCGGGACCGGGGGCTTCTGAAGCTGGACGATCCCATTCTGGAGTACGTCCCGGAGCTCCGGCAGGTCCACAATCCCTTCGGGGAGATGGAGGCCATCACCCTCCGCCACCTCCTGAGCCATTCCGCCGGATTCCGGAGCGCAACCTGGCCCTGGGGAGGCGGAGAAGACTGGCATCCCCA
>CAZSDD010000127.1:0-8227 GCA_964605505.1 uncultured Gemmatimonadaceae bacterium
CCTGGAAGCCATGGAAGAAGCCGGGATGGTGGTGCTGGAGGAGCGATAGGGGAAGCGCCGCCGGGTTCCGCTCCCCTTCTCACTCGCTCCGAAGGGCTTCCACGGGGTCCAGGAGGGAAGCCCGGTGGGCGGGGTAGACACCGAAGAACACCCCCACCATGAGGGAGAAGGTGAAGGAGAGGATGACGGAGTAGGGCTCCACGGCGATGGCCCAGTCGGTGGCGGCGGCCAGGGCGGCCGCCGCCGCCAGGCCCAGGGTGATGCCCGCCACCCCTCCCCCCGTCCCCAGCATGAGGGCTTCGGCCAGAAACTGGGTCCTGACGTCCCGACGCCTGGCTCCCACCGCCAGCCGGAGGCCGATCTCCCGGGTCCGCTCCCGGACCGAGATGAGCATGATGGCCAGGATCCCCACCCCTCCCACCAGGAGGGAGACGGCGGCGATTCCCCCCACCAGGGTCGTGAAGGTGTCGCCGATCTCCTGGTGGGCCGCCATGAGCTCGGCCTGGGTCTGGATCTCGAAATCGTCGTCGGCCTCACCGCGATCCAGCCGGTGCCGTTCCCGGAGGAGCCAGCGAATCTGCTCCGCCGCCTCTTCCATCTCCGCCTCGCTCCGGGCCCGGAGGTAGATCCCTCCCAGCCAGGCCTGGTTCAGGACCCTCCGGAGGGCGGTCCGGAGGGGGATCATGACCACGTCGTCCTGGTCCGTCCCCGAGAGGTCCGTTCCCCGGGGCGCCAGCACCCCGATGACCTCGAAGGGGACCTGCCCGATGAGGATCCGTTTCCCCACCGGGGGCTCCTCCCCGAAGAGGGTTCGGGCCACGGTGGGCCCCAGAACCGCCGTCCGCCCTCCGGTGACCTCCTCCCGTTCCGTGTAGAAGGTGCCGGTGGCGGGGGTGACGTTCAGGATGTCCTGGACCTCCGGGGTGACCCCCAGGACGGTGGTGGTGGTGGAGCGGCCCCCCAGCTTCGCGGCCATGCGGCGGCTGGCCCAGGGGGCCGCGGCCACGATGCGGGGAAGCTCGTCCCGAAGGGCTTCGGCGTCCTGGGGGGTGAGAGTGGTGACGGTGCCCCGGACCTGCATCCGGCCCCCGGAAACACGGATCTGCGCCGGGGTCACCATGATGAGCTCGGTCCCCATGGCCTGGATGCGGGCCGTGACGTCCTCCCGGGCCCCGTGCCCCACCGCCACCATGGCGATGACGGAGGAGACGCCGATGATGATTCCCAGAAGGGCAAGGCTCGTTCGGGTTCGGTGGGCTCCGAGTTGCCGAGCCGAGATGCGGAGGCTCCGGACCACCTTCACGAGGCCGTGCTCCCCCGGCCCCGGCCCGGAACCATGGAGAGGGGGCCCTCGACCTTGCCGCCCCTTGCTGTGGGGATCATGACCGTAGGGCGTCCACCGGGGCCATGGCCGCCGCCTTACGGGCCGGATGGAGGCCGGCCACCACCCCCACCACGGTGGAAAAGAGGATGCCCACCGCCAGGACGTGCCAGGTAAGGAGGGCCGGGGTTCCGGTGAATCGTTCCATGACGACGTTGCCCATCAACCCCAGCAGGATTCCCCCGATTCCCCCCAGGAAGGTCACCCCTACCGACTCCAGGAGGAACTGCCTGTGGATGTGCCGGGCCCTGGCCCCCACGGCCAGGCGGAGCCCGATCTCCTTCCGCCGCTCCCCCACCGAGAGAAGCATGATGTTGGCCACCACCACTCCCCCCACCACCAGGGCGATCCCCGCCACCAAAATGAGGAAGAGGTTGAAGGTCCCCTGCATCTCCTCCACCATGGCCGTGACCTCGGTGGGGGTGGTGATACGGAAGTCCTCCACCTCGCCGGGAGCGATCCTGTGTCGCTCCCTCAGGAGGGCGGTGATGTCGGCCACGGCATTCTCCATCTCCCGCAGATCCTCCACCTGAACCCGGATTCCGGCCAGGTAGTCCACGTTGGCCACCCGCCGCAGGTAGGTGGTGAGGGGGACGAAGACCCGGTTGTCCATGTCCCCGCCCCCGGCGCTGATCCCCTTTTCCCCGAGGATCCCGGTGACCTCGAAGGGTACTCCCCCCACCTGGATCACCTGGCCCATGGGATCCTCGTCTCCAAAGAGCTCCCGGACCACGGTGGGACCTATGGCCGCTACCCGGGCCAGGGTTTCGTTGTCCTGGTAGGTGATGAAGGAGCCCCGGGCCAGGGGCCAGTCCCATACGTCTTCCCACTCCGGGGTGATTCCGAAGGTCGGCGCCGTGAAGCTCCGGTCCCGCCAGCCCACTTCCGTCTGCCCCGACCGGGCAAAGGGGGCGACCTCCCGGACAGCGGAGATCTCCGCCCGTATGGCCTCGGCGTCCTCCACCTTGAGGGTGGCGGTGACGCTGGATCCACCCCCTTCCTGGGGGCCGATGCGGGTCTGGTCCGTGGGTCCTCCGGCCCAGACCATCATGCTCTCCAGGCCGAAGACCCGGACCCGCTCCATGATCCGTTCCCGGGCCCCCATCCCGGCGGATAGGACCACGGTGAGGACGGTGATCCCCACCATGATCCCCACCATCATGAAGAAGGTCCGGAGGCGATTCCGGGAGAGTCCTTTCAGGGCCTGGCCCAGCAGGCGTCCGGTCTTCATGGGGTGGCCTCCTGGCCGTTGGTCTCGTCCGACACGATGCGACCGTCCTGCACGGTGAGGACACGCCGGGCGTGGCGGGCCACATCCGGGTCGTGGGTCACCAGCACCACGGTGCGCCCTCGACGGTTCAGCTCGGCGAAGAGGGCCATGATCTCCTCGCTGGAGGTCGAATCCAGGTTCCCGGTGGGCTCGTCGGCGAAAAGGATCTCAGGGTCGTTCACCAGGGCACGGGCGATGGCCACCCGTTGCTGCTGGCCCCCGGAGAGCTCCCCGGGATGGTGGTCATAGCGGTCCTCGGGGAACCCCACCACCTGGAGAGCCTCCCGGGCAGGCCCCACCAGATCCGAGCGGTCCGTGTAGAGGAGGGGAAGCTGGACGTTCTCCAGGGCCGAGGTCCGGGGGAGGAGGTTGAAGCTCTGGAACACGAATCCCACCTTCTTGCTCCGGACTTCCGCCAGGGCGTCCTCATCCAGGAGGCTCACCTCCATGCCGTCCAGGATCACACTTCCGGAAGAGGGGCGATCCAGGCACCCCAGGAGGTTCATGAGGGTGCTCTTTCCCGAGCCCGAGGCCCCCACCAGGGCCAGAAACTCTCCCTGCCGGATCTCCAGGTTCACGCCCTTCAGGGCCTGCACCCCCACCCCGCCGTCCTTCTGATAGATCCGGGTCAGATCCCGGGCCTGAATGAGGGTCTTCTGGTTCAAGGTCTGCTCCATGAGGCTCTCCTCACCCTTCCGTGAGAACGATGCGCTCGCCTTCCGCCAGCCCATCGATGATTTCGGTCCATCCGGCCTGCGTCCACCCGACCCGCACCGTCCGCCGGACGGGGGTTTCGTTCTCCATGACCATGACGTAGCGCTCGGCCCGGTCCCGGGCCACGGCGGCAGCCGGGACGGCCAGAGCCCCGGTCCTGGGCTCCAGGACCAGGGTCACCGCCGCCGTCATCTCCGGCCGGAGGGTGAGCCCCTTCCGGTCCGTGATCCGCACCGTCACCACGTAGTTCACCACGTTGTCCTGGATGACGGCCTTGGGGTAGATGGCCGTCACTTCTCCCAGGAATTCCTCCGCCGGATAGCTGTCCACGGAGAAGCGAGCCTCCTGCCCCTCCCGTATCCGCCCGATGTCCGTTTCGTCCACGTAGGCCTGCACCTCCAGGCGGTCCAGGTCGATGATGTTGACGAAGGTGGGGGCCGAGAAGCTGGCGGCCACCGTCTCCCCCTCCTGGGTTGAGACCGAAGCCACTACGCCGGCGATGGGAGCGGTGATGCGGGTGTAGGCGAGCTGGATCCGGGCCGACTCCAGGCTGGCTTCGGCGACCTTTACCTGGGACTCGGTCACCTGGAGGGCGCTTTCCGCCGCGTCCAGCTCCTGCCTGGAAACGAACTCCCGCTCCACCATGGTCCTGAGGCGTTCGAGGTCCGTCCTGGCCAGCTCCGCCTCGGCTCTGGCCCGGGTCAGGGATGCTTCGTTCTGAGCCACACGTGCCCGGAACTCGGCGTCGTCGATCTCGGCGATGACCTCCCCCGCCTGGACCAGGTCCCCGATGTTGGCCCGGAGGCGGGTGACCACCCCCGAGACTCTGGAACCCACCTTCACTTCGGCTCCCACCATGGGCCGGACCACTCCCATGGCCATGACGGTGGCGCTGATGTCCCGGCGGCCCACCGTGTGGGTACGGATCTCCGCCTCCCTGTCGTCGGGGTTGGGGGCCAGAGCGAGCCACCCTGCTACGCCCAGGACCACTACCACCGCAGCACCGATCCACGCTGTCCGTTTCATGACCCTTCTCTCCCGAATGTGTCGCCTTCCACCACCCGCTCCAGGATCGCCCGGGCAATCCGACGATCGTAGATGGCCTGGATGAGGGTCTGTTCCGCCCCTGTGAACGCGGTCCGGGCGTCCACCAGGGAGAGCATGGATCCCAGGCCCTGGCGGTAGCTTTCCTCTGCGGCTTCCAGGTTCTCACTGGCCGCGTCGAAGAGTGCCCTGGCATTCTCCAGCCGCTGGGCCGATTCCTCCTCCGCCAGAAGGGCGTTCCAGACCTCTCCTTCGATGGCCTGGGCCACGGCCTGCTCCTGGAAACGGGCCGATTCGAGAAGGGCCTTCCGGGCCTGGTGGTCGGCGGAGCGTGCGAACCCTTCGAAGAGGGGAAGGGAGAAGGCCACGCCCAGGGACCAGCTCTCCTGGGGGCTCCGGGAGGCCATGGCTCCCCGGCTCAGCCCCGCGTCGGCGTCCACGGAGGGGAGAAAGGTCCCACGAGCCATGCGAACCAGTGCTTCCTCCCGGGCGCTCCGGGCCCGGGCCACCCGGAGCTCCGCCCGGGACTCCAGGGCTTTCCGTCGAAGCTCTTCCCAGGGGGGAAGGGTGGGAAGAGGTGCTTCGGCCTCTTCGTGTCGCAGCTCCAGGGATCGGGCCGGAGGCTGTCCCATGAGGGTGTTCAGACGTGCCCGGGCCCCCTCCAGGACGTTCCTGGCCCGGGTGAGATCCAGCTGGGCGGCGGAAACGTCCACTCTGGCCCTGAGGACGTCCGGCCGGGTTCCGAGTCCCGCCGCCAGCCGGGCTTCAGCGTACTCCAGGTTCAGGCGGCTCCGGGAGAGTCCCTCCTCGGCGGAGCGCACCAGGCGCTCCCCCTGGGCAGCCCCGTACCAGATCTCCACGACGGCCAGAACCAGATCTGCCCTGGCGGCGTCCAGGGCTCCCTCGTCGGCCTCCAGGTTCGCGGCTGCCGCGTCCACCCCGGCCTCCACCCGGCCACCCCGGTAGAGGGTCTGCCGGAGAGCGACACCCACCTCATGGCGGTCCAGGGCACCGGATCCCCCGGTCTCATACCGGGCGGCGGAGGCCGAGAGTCCCAGGGACGGGTACCGGGCGGAGCGGGCCCCTGTGACCTCGGCCCGGGTGGCCTCCACGGCGGCCCGCCGGGACTGGAAGTCGGGGTTGGCCTCCAGGGCCAGGCGCAGACAGGCCTCCAGGTCCAGGGGGCCTTCCTGGGCACCGGCCCCGGGGGCGAAAGCCCCCTTGCCGGCCAGGAGAAGAATCAAAATGAATCGGATTCCCGCCGGTAAGTTCCGGCGGCGGTCCGGAAATCGTTGGTGTGTCAACGTTCATCTGCTCCATGGAACGAGCGACGGATTGTGCGGTCCAAGTGCGTCCACCGCCCGGAAGCGGAAGGACCCTTCCCGGTGCGTCCACCGCCCGAAAGCGGCAGGACCCTCAGGCTCCATCGACCTCTGGAGCCGTTGCCCTCCAGAACCGATTAGATGCTGCGGCCCCGCTCTTCGTTAAAAAAAACCCGGGAAAACGGACCTCCGCCGGTTACCCGGAAAAACCCAGGACGATCTTCATCAAAACCCACGAAAGGCCGGCGTGCCCCGCCTCCTTTCCGAGCTGAAAAGCTACCCCAGGTACTCCAGGGCGTACTTCCCTGCGGTGAACACCAGAATCCCCGCCAGCATCCACTTGATGGCCCTGGCCGGGACATGCTTCTGGGTCCTGGCGCCCAGGTACATCCCGGCCATTCCCCCCAGCCCGAAGAGGAGGCCCAGCAGCCAGTCCGGCGCCACGGACATTCCGGGATGAAAGGGGGCCAGGCCCTGGTAGAAGGCCACTCCGGCCACGGATGTGACGAAGGTACCCATGAGGGCGGGCCCTGCCACGGTGTAGATGGGGAGGCCGTAGAAGGACACGAAGAAGGGGGCGATGATGGATCCGCCTCCGATCCCGTAGATGCCGCCCACCAACCCCACAACGAGGCTCAGGAGAAAAATCCCCCTCACCGGCACCTCATAGCTCTCGCCATAGAAGGTGTATCCCAGCCGTCGCCAATCCAGCCGGGTGGTCCGGACGGCCGGGAGCGGATCTCCCGCCTGGTCGCTTCTCTTTCCGGCCCTGAGGCGGTGCTCCTGCACCAGGGCCCGGAATCGCTTTTCCGCTTCCTCCGCAGGTCTTCCCCCGGAGCCGTTTCGAAGCAGATCCCTCACCATCCGAATTCCGATATAGGCCAGAACGGCTGCAGCGAAGAGCTTGAAGTCTCTGGCCTCCGGCAGCCAGGTGACCCGGATGACTGCACCCAGGAGCACCCCGGGCAGGGTGCCGATGATCACCACCCAGGTGAGGGGCCACACCATGCGCCCTTCCCTCCAGTACCGGTATACGCCGCTGGGAATGGCCACCACGTTGAAGAGCTGATTGGTGGCGCTCACGGACGGGGCGGTGTAGCCCAGGACGGACATCTGGAAGGGGAGGAGGAGAAAGGCGCCGGACACCCCCCCCATGCTGGTGAAGAAGGAAATGGCGAAGGCCACCAGGGGTGGAATCCAGAGGGACACTTCGATGCCGGAGGTCGGAAAGAGCATGGAGTCTCGGGCCCGGGGCCTGAAGGAAACAACTCCGCGCAGCGAGTTTAGGCGCCGGGAGATACGGTGTCCATGGGGGAACGGGGGGGGAAAGGGCCCCGGAACAATCACGGGAAGGCGTGGTATCCGGGGCGGTGCTGCAGCGTACCTCCCTTTTCAGATCTCGAGGAGACACCATGCGATACCTGGCAGCAGTGGGCCTCTTTGCCGGAGCGTGGATGCTCGGAGGGGCCGCCCAGGCCTCCGCACAGGAAGGACATGATTTCCTGGCGGTGGGTGAGGCGGCACCGGACGTCCGGTTTTCCGGGGGCACACGGTACGGCGTCCTGGCCGAGCCCGTGAGCCTCAGCGACTTCCGCGGCAACACCCTGGTCCTGGCTTTCTTCTTCCGGGCCAGGACGCCTGGCTGAACAGTTCAAATGCAAGCGTACCGTGATCAGTACGCACGTGTGTTCAAGGACGGCCGGAATGTGGTCCTCATCGGCATGGCCGCCGATCCGGTGGAGGAACTGGCTTCATGGGCCCGCGACGACGATTTCCAGTTCCTCATGGGGAGCGACCCCTCCGGGGCGGTTTTCGAGGCCTTCGGCGGAATCCCCCGTGACAACGGAATGCCGGGAGCCCGAACCGTCATCGTGGTGGATCCGGAGGGGCGGGTGGCCCACGTGATCCCCAGCTTCAACCAGGTGGATCCGGCGGCCTACGACGAGCTCCAGGCTGCCATCGAGAAGGTGACCCCGGAGCCGGAGGAGTAGGAGTTTGCCCGAGTATTGATGGCGCGGCGGTGGGCCACGCCGACCGCCGGGCTCCGATGGAGGCGTACCGGGCAGGCCTGCTGCCGCGCCTGCACCCCCAAACTACGGTGCGAGGCCGGGCCGCCCTCGCTACCCCGGACCGCGGCGCCCATGGTGCATTCGAAGCCCGATCCGCGGCCCGAGGCGGTCCCCCGGGGGTGGTCAATTCCACAATCCCGACAAAAAATGAGCGGAAAGTGGATTTCACTGCGCTGAGCGAGGTCAAATCCCCTGGCGTCCAGCGAAAAGGCCGTGCCGAGTGGATTTGACCACTCTCACAGTGGTGAATTCCCCTGAGCTCCTCAACTCTGTCCGCAAAGTGGATTTCACGTCGGGAGTTGATGGGGATTTCCGTCATTCCACCCGTGGATTGCCGACATTCACGCCCTCACGGTCGCCACCGGCCCGCGAACCGCCGCCATCGCATCGCGAACCGCCGCCATTCAAGCCTTACCGCCACCATCGC
>CAZSDD010000128.1:0-8156 GCA_964605505.1 uncultured Gemmatimonadaceae bacterium
GTATTCGGCAGCGTGCTCGTCGAATGAACTGTCGGACACCTCGTCATCACCCCGTTTCAGTGATCAGGCCAGGCCGGCGGATCACCCACCGGCCCCGGATTTTCCGGGAATCATTACCGGTTGTATACCGGCCTCCCGAACCGCATCATTGAAGATAGCCACCTTTTTCGACAATAGGACCTCCAGGCGGTCCCGAAGGGGATGCCAGCGGGCGTTCAGATCCCGGAAGACATCCCGGGCTCCCTCCGCCACGCCATCCTCGGCCTCCTGCACGGCCCCCAGGAGGTAGATGTACTGGAAGTTGATGCGGCTGGGAGCGTTCAAAACGGTCTGGCCGTCGTAGGTCTCCCACTGGACCAGGGAATCCTCCATCATGGTGAGGGAGTCCACCAGGGCGGTGCCCAGGGTGAGGACTCGCTCCAGGGCATCGGCGGACCCCGCAGCAGTGGTACCCCCTTCCACACCGCCGGCGACTTCCACACCTTCCACCTCGACCTGGTCTGCAACGGGCCCCCGGTGTTCTTCGATCCGATCCATGATCCCCCTCACCTGGTCCCTGGCCCTGCCCAGGCGAACCACGGCCCGATGCAGAGCCTCGGTCTCGGCGGCGATCTGCCGGGCCAACTCGTCCTGGGCCCGGTACTGGGCCAGTGTGGTTTCCAGACGGGGATCCCCCACCACACGGATCTCCGACGTCTGTTCCCCTTCTCCGGCCGAAAGGCGCGCCGTGTACGTCCCGGGCATGACCCGGCGCCCCTGGAGGGAGCCGAAGACATAGAGCTCGGGTACCCGGAAAACCGGCGGATAGCGAAGATCCCAGACGTGCCGGTTCATCCCGGCCTCCACCGACAGGCGGCTCTCCCCGGCCGAGGTGTCGGGCTTTGTGGAGTAGGCCCGGACCAGCCCTCCGCCCTCGGCAAGGATTTCGAGTCGGACCTCACCCTCCGGGACTTCATCGAGGTAGAAATCCAGTACCGCCCCGTTGGGAGGGTTCCGGCCCGTGCTTCCCCGCCCCCCGCTCCCACCCAGCCCCGCAGCCCGGATGGCTTCCCGGTTCCTGAACAGGTACAGGCCCTCCCCGTCGGCTTCGTCCACCTGCTGCAGGGGAGAAAGGTCGTCCAGGACCCAGAATCCCCAGCCGCTGGTGCTGGCCACCAGGTCGTTCCGCTGCCGTTGGACCTCCAGGTCCGTGATGGGGGTGAGGGGAAGGTTCAACTGAAGGGACTGCCAGGACTCCCCGCCGTCGAAGGAGACGTAGAGGCCCCCTTCCGTGCCGGCGTAGAGGAGGTCCCGGCGTACCGGGTCCTCCCGGACCACCCGGACCCAGTGCTCCTGGGCAAAGCCATCGGCGATCCGCTCCCAGCTCCGGCCGTAGTCGTCGGTCCTGTAGGCATGGGGCGTGAAGTCGTCGAACTTGTAGCGGGTGAAGGCCATGAAGGCCGTGGCCGGATCGTGGGGCGAGGGGTCGATGGTGTTCACCAGACCCTCCGGGAGGCCTTCCGGAGTGACCTCGGTCCAGGTCGCCCCTCCGTCCCGGGTCAGGTGGATCAGACCGTCGTCGCTCCCGGTCCAGATCAGGCCTTCCTGCAGCGGAGACTCGGCCACCCAGGCCAGCGTTCCGTAGATCTCCCCGCCGGCGCCCTCGTTTGTGATGGGCCCGCCGCCGTAGCCCTGCAGGTCCTCCTGGTCCCGGGTCAGGTCGGGGCTCACTTCCTCCCAGCTCCGGCCTCGGTCCCGACTCCGAAGAAGGACGTTGGCCCCGTGATAGATGGTCTTGGGATCGTGCTGGGAGATCAGCAGTGGAGCGCTCCAGTTGAATCGGTACTTCATCTCCCGGGCCTCCAGGGCCACCGGCATCACCGGGTAGGCCTGGGCGTTCCGGGAGGCCCCGGTCTCGTGATCGAATTCGTCCAGGATCCCCATGTAGCACCCGGAATACACGAAGCGGGGATTGTCCTTGTGGAAGCCCGGAACGGCGCTCTCACAGCCGCCAACCGCGTACCAGTCCTTCTCCCCGATCCCCCCCTGGGCCCAGCTGGCGATGGCCACGGTGGAGTTGTCCTGCTGGCCGCCGTAGACGTGGTAGGGGAAGCGGTTGTCCGTGTTCACCCGATAGAACTGGACGGTGGGCTGGTTGGCCTGGGTGGACCAGCTCTCGCCGCCGTTGAAGGAGACGTTGGCTCCACCGTCGTTGGCGTTGACCATGATCCGGCTGTCGGTGGGGTTGATCCACAGGTCGTGGTTGTCTCCGTGAGGGGTGCCGACGTTGGAAAAGGTCCGGCCTCCGTCGATGGACTTCATCATGGGGGCGCTGAGAACGTAGACGGTATTCTCGTCGGTGGGGTCGGCGAAGACCTCGTTGTAGTACCATGGCCGTGCCCGGAGAGCCCAGTCCCCTGTCATGAAGGTCCAGGTGGCCCCGGCGTCGTCGGAGCGGTAGAGCCCTCCGCCGGGATCCGCCTCGATCATGGCCCAGAGGCGGTCCGGGTTCGCCGGGGAAACGTCGATGGCCGTCTTTCCCATCTCCGGAGGCAGCCCTTCGTTGATGACGTCCCAGGTGTCCCCGCCATCGATGGACTTCCAGAAGCCACTCCCGGATCCGCCGCTTCGGACCTGCCAGGGATATCGAATGTGATCCCAGAAGGAAGCGTAGAGGATTCTGGGGTTCGTGGGGTCCATGGCCAGCTCGGCGGCGGAGGCCGATGGGCTGACGAAGAGGATCTTCTGCCAGCTCCGACCACCGTCGGTGGAATGGTAGATGCCCCGGTCCTCGCTCTCGCCATAGGCCGCACCCTGGGCCGCCACGTAGACCTGGTCCGGGTTCTCCGGATGGATGCGGATCCGTGCGATATGCCTCGTGTCTTCCAGGCCAAGATGCGTCCATGTCTTGCCCGCGTCGGTGGACCGGTAGACCCCGTCGCCGTGGGAGGTCATGACCCCTC
Source organism: uncultured Gemmatimonadaceae bacterium (assembly GCA_964605505.1). Taxonomy (GTDB): domain Bacteria; phylum Gemmatimonadota; class Gemmatimonadetes; order Longimicrobiales; family Gaopeijiaceae; genus CAZSDD01. Next base: position 2,943 of record CAZSDD010000128.1, read on the forward strand.
GAACCGCATGCTCCCCCATCCCCACGTAGACCACATTCGGATCCGAGGGAGCCACGGCGATGGCCCCCACCGAGGAGGTCCCGAAGGTCTCGTCGGAGATGTTCTCCCAGGTGACGCCCCCGTCGGTGGTCTTCCAGACGCCGCTTCCCACTCCGCCGTGGTAGTAGGTCATGGGATCGGCCCCCACCCCGGCCACCGCCACGGACCGGCCGCCCCGGAAGGGCCCCAGATGTCTCCAGGAAAGGTCCTGGTAGCGGGCCGGATCCACAGTGGGTTCCTGGGCGGAGGCCATCCGGCTCTCCGGGCCCTGCAATGCGGAGCAGAGGGCAACGACCAACAGGGCCGACACAACGTGGCGGATGGAAGCCATAACGAAACACTCTCGGTGCAGAGGGTCGGATGGAAGACGAGGACAATGTAGAAGGGAGGGCGGTGGGTCAATGGAGGGAGGGAGAATCGATTCATTTTCCGGAAGGTGGAAATACCCGAAATCTCCCGCCAACACCCCCGCCAACAGCATCCTTGCTCCGGGACCCATCCGATTCCAATCTTGACAGTACGGATCCCTCGGTGCCGGACCGGTTGGTACCCGAGCCGGGTGGCTCCCGGCATCTTTTGAAGTGTCCAAGGCCAGGAGGTGGACGTATGACTGGCCCGTCTCTCCTTCAGCGTCTCAAAGATCGAAAGATCGTTCAGTGGGGCATCACCTACCTGGCCGGCGCCTGGGTTCTTTTCGAAGCCTGCGATGTGGTGGGCGATCGCTGGAATCTCCCGGATATCCTGTTCCAGGGGCTTTTCATTCTCCTCTTCATGGGATTCTTCCTGGTTCTGGTCCTGGCCTGGTTCCATGGGGAAAAAGGCTACCAACGGGTCAAAGGCCCGGAGCTCCTTCTCATCGCTCTCCTCCTGACCATCACCGGCGCTTCCCTCTACTGGCTTCCTTCCCGGGAGGGGGTGGATGCCGAGCTCCTGCCTGCCGCTGCCGTTCCTTTCCGTCCGAACCCGGACCGGCCCTTCGTCGCCGCCCTTCCACTGGCCAATCTGAGCGTCGCTCCGGAGGATGCCTACCTGGCCGACGGGTTCCACGAAGAGCTCATTTCCCAGCTCCACAAGATCGGAGGGCTTGGCGTAGTGTCTCGGACCTCCGTGGCCGGGTACCGGGATCCGGACCGGAACCTCCGGCTGATCGCCCGGGAGTTGGGAGTAGGGGCTGTGGTGGAGGGAAGCGTTCAACGGGTCCAGGATCGGATTCGGGTTACGGCCCAGCTCATCGACGCCGCTACCGACACCCATCTCTGGGCCGAGCGATACGACCGGCCCTTCTCTCTTTCGGATCTCCTGGATATCCAGACGGAGATCGCGCGTCAGATCGCCATGGCGTTGAAAGCTGAGCTGACCCCAGAGTTGGAAGCCCATCTGGAGGTCCGCCATACAGACAACTGGGCTGCGTATCAGGCCTACCTGAGGGGGCTCTACTATTTGCATCGGCCTCACTACATGGCCGGGGACGTAGAGCGGGCGTCACAGGAGTTCCAGCGGGCCGTTGAGTTGGATCCGGAGTTCGCCCTGGCCTGGGCCGAGTTGGCCGATTCCCATGCCCGAGAGGTTTACTACTGGACGGATGCGTCGCCGTATCGCATCGAGATGGCCCGAATGGCGGCCCAGCGGGCCCTGGAGGCAGGGGATCCGTCTCCCGAGGTCCGATTGGCCCTGGCCAGTGCCCGGGTCCACCTGGACCGGGACGCGGAAAGGGCCCTGAAGGAGATCGATGACATCGCCCCCCTGCTCCCCAATGATCCCGAGGTCCTCTTCGCCCGCTCCGTGGCCCTGGAGATTCTGGGACGGTTCAGAGAATCAGCTGAAGGTTACGAACGCCTCCTGATCCTGAGCCCCAGAGAACCCACCGTTCACTCCCACCTCTCTTTTCTCTTCTGGAACCTTCGGCACTATCCCACAGCCGAGGCCCGAGCCGACCTGGCCCTGAACCTGGCGCCGGACCACATGTGGACCATTTTGTCCAGGGTGTTCGTGGACTGGAGCCATCGGGGGGCTACGGAGGAGTCTCGAGCCCTGACGGCCAGGCTCTCCGGACGGGACGGCTGGGTCATCTGGAGTCCCTTCTGGGACCGGATGATGGGAGACCGTTACCAGGAGGCCCTCCAGTTTCTGGAAGAATGGGGCATGGATGAATGGCTCCGGACCAAGCTCACCGCCGGGCCCCTGGTCCTCTACCAGGGAGAGGCCTATTGGGCCATGGGGGAAGAGGAACTGGCCCGGGAGTCCTTCCAAGAGGCGGCAGTCCTCCTGGAAGCGGCTGTGGAAGATGCCCCCGACGATCCTCGCTACCACGGGTCCCTGGGTCGGGCCTATGCGGGTCTGGGGCGAGCAGAGGAGGCCATTCGGGAAGGAAACCGGGCGGCAGAGGCTCTGCCTGTGTCCGTGGATGCCTTCTACGGGGTAAGCTATCTCTGGGACCGGGCGGCCATCTATGGCATGCTGGGCGATGCCCGGGCAGCGGCGACCCAGCTCCGAGAGCTCCTGGAAATACCCAGCTACCTCTCTCCAGCTTTTGTGGAGGGGGACTTCCACTTTGATGGAGTGAGAGAAGACCCCCAGTTTCAGGAAATCCTCTCGTCTGCGGTACTCTCGCCGCCGGCATCCTTGCAGGATGGTTGACCCACCTCACACCTTTCCGTCCTGGTTGACCCAGTTTCCACCTTCCCGCCATGGTCACCGGCCGGCTGGGTCGGGCGATACCTGATCTGGCGAGACGAAGGCTTCCCGGGGTCCACGCCTCCTCAGGAGATCGACCCTCACACCCCCGGGGGTAGCTCCTTCCGGACCCAGGCGCCGAAGAAGGGATCCTCGAAGACCACCACGCCCCGGGCGCGGGCCAGAAGGCCTCGCTTGAGGAGGGCGTCCACGGCCTGGGACACGGCGGAGGCGCTCCGGAGATTGTAGTGCTCCCGGACGTCGGCGGAAGTGAGAGCATCAGCGCCGCCGGCCACGGCCCTGAGGACGTTCCGCTGGTGGGGCGTGAGGCCGGCCCAGAGCGTCTCGAAGACGCCCCGGTCTGCCCGGACGATGGCCGAGAGGGCGTCGTCCACGTCTCCGGGCTCCAGCCGGCCCCGGGCCATGCCCTGGAACCAGACCTGCCGGGCGAGCTTCAGGACGTCCTCTGTTCGGGGCCCTGCCCGGTCGATGACGTCCCCGCCCACCTCATCCGTCACCTTCAGTCCGCCGGAGCGCATCCGGTCCCCGATCCACCGGGAAAAGTGGTCCCGGGGCATCTCCGCCACGTACAGCCGTTCAAAGGCCCCGTGGAAAGGGCCGTCCCCGGCTGTAAGATCCTCGATGATCCCCTCCTCCGATCCCGCGCAGACATAGGACAGGTGATGGTGGCCCTGCATCAGGTCCCGGAGCTCCCAGCCGGCCCGGTCCGGTCCGAACTCAACCAGCCGCTGGAATTCGTCCAGGACCACGCACACCGGCGCTTCGCCTTCCGCCCCCATCCGGTCCAGGCGGTCCAGCACCGCGGCCAACCCACCCAGGCTCCCCTCGCCCACCCTCCGGGCCCCGAGGCCATCGGGCGGCCGAACCCCCAGGCGAAGGACCGGCGCCCCTGCCGGGTCGGCGGTGAGCTCCAGGCGAAGAGCCTGGATCCAGTCGGAGAGCCGCACCGGGTTCCCGGACGGGACCGCCCGAGCCAGGGACGTGAGGAGACGATCGGCCACCTCCGTCGTCCCTGTCGCGCCACCCAGATCCGCCCGTACTGCGATCCCGCCCTCCTGGCTGAAGCGGTCTGCCGCCACCTGGATGGCCGACGACTTTCCCATTCGTCGCGGCCCGTAGACCAGGAGGCGAGACGGATCCCGCATGGCCCGGTGGATGCGCTTCACCTCCTCGGCCCGGTCGGTGAAGTGCTCCCCTGAGACCCGCTCTCCGATGCGGAAGGGATTGTCCATAAGCAACTCCTTGATAAGCAGACACTTATTAAGTAATCGCTTAAGAGTCGCCGGGCAACCCTTCTCCCCCCGAAGGTGCCGAGGAACCGCTCCCCCGGCGGCCACTTTCATCTCTACGGAGTTCTGAAGAGAAGAGCGGGCTCGAGGCTGCAGACAGAGCGCCGCACCTCGCGAAACCGCACCCGGCCGATGCGGGGCTCCACCAGCTGCCGCCTGAGGTTCGGAGGCGGTTCGGGGTTCCGTGGGACCCTACCACCGCAGTGTGGTTCGAGCAGACCCTGGAGCCGAAGGCTGGCGGAGACGGGATCCACATGACGGGCAAGTTCATCGACGTCTTCAAGAAGGCCCCGGACGAGAGTTGGAAATTGGCCTGGTGCGGTTTCAATACGGACCACCCGTGAGGGCTCCGCGAGACCGATCCCCCGACTCCGATAGCGAACAGGAGCCACCCTGGGCACCTTCGAAAACCGAGAAACACACTGCCCCGAAACCCGAGGAGGTCCCGAGGATCCGCCATCGTTTTGCCATCGTCATCGTTCTGATCCTCTCTCTCCCCCCCACTCCGGTGCATCGCAAGTTCTGACCGACGCCGACCGGGAAGCCATCAGGGCCGTGTGGGCAGAGTTGGACGCATCGGCGATGGCGGGCGACGTGTCCCGTTTGTCCAGGGTCTATGCGGAGAACGTGATCGAAGTCTTCCAACCGGATCAGATCACCACCGGGAGGGAAGCCGTGATGGACCGGATCGGTTCTGTCATTGAAGACCTGCAGGTATCCGCCCACGAAAGCCGGGTGGAGGGCATCATGGGTGAGCAGAACGCCGCCATGGTCTGGGTTAAGAACACCCAGACCCACGCCTCCACCGACGGCCGAACCTTCTTTCTCAGGCCACGCACGGAGGATCCCAACATCCCGTTGGTCCAGAACTGGCCGGTGTTGATGAATCGGAGGTGAGCCCGATTCTCCCTTCCTTCTTCCGGGGTGATCATCACTTCGCTCTCTGCCTGGCAGGATGGGCACGGGCGAACTGACCCGTCCCGGAGGCGCCGCCCTCCGGTCAGAAGCGGGAGCCCACGGCCTCGGCCGAGGACGCGTATCGGGAGCGCGAAAGCTGGATTGTATGGGTAGGGGTCGAGCCGGCTCCGGACGGCCTTCGGAAGGGCCCACGGTTCGCGGCGCTGAAAAAGCACGGCAATGCCCGGCAGGACAGCGGGAGTAGGGAGGCTTTTCGGGAGGACGGACGGAGCCC
>CAZSDD010000129.1:0-8000 GCA_964605505.1 uncultured Gemmatimonadaceae bacterium
TCGTCCTCAGGTTCTCCAGTGAAGGCACCTTCAAGATCGTCCAGTTCACCGACACCCAGGACGATCAGGACATCGATCCCCGGACCGTGGCCCTCATGGAAGCCGTCCTGGACGATCAACGACCGGACCTGGTGATCTTCACCGGAGACAACATCCGCTCCGGGCCCCGGACGCCGGAAGACGTCAGGGCGGCGATCCGGCACATGGCCGAACCCGTGGATTCCAGGGAGATCCCCTGGCTCATCACCTTCGGGAATCACGACGAGGACCACACCGAAGAAACGGGAATGGACAGGACGGCCCTCCTGGCGGAATTCATGTCGTACCCCAACAACATCAACCGCGTCGGCCCCGTCGGCGTCTCGGGTACGGGAAACATGAATGTCCTCGTCATGGATTCCTCGGGGGAACGGCCGGCCTTCAACATCTGGGCCCTGGATTCGGGGCGATACTTCCCCGACTCCGTCGCCGGGCAGTCCATCGGGGCCGACGGGCTTCCGGGCTGGGATGTCATCCGGCCGGATCAGGTGGCGTGGTATTACCAGACCTCTCTGGAGCTGGAGGACCGGTACGGTCGAACCCTCCCTGCCCTGGCCTTCTTCCACATTCCCCTGCAGGAGTTTCGTCTCCTCTGGGAAAACCGGGAGCGGCATGATCTCGTAGGGGAGAAGAACGAGGAGGTATCCTCGGGCCCGTTCAACAGCGGCCTCTTCGCCGCCATGCTGGACCGGGGCGACGTCAGGGGCATCTACGTCGGGCACGATCACGTGAACGATTACGAAGGCGATTACTTCGGAATCCGCCTGGGGTATGCCGCCAATACCGGTTTCGGCACCTACGGCCTGGACGGGGAAGAAAGGGACAGGCTCCGGGGCGCCCGGGTCTTTTTGTTGAGTGAAGCCGGTGTAATGAGTGAAGCCGGTGTAATGAGCGAAGCCGGTGTAATGAGCGAAGCGGGTTTAATGAGTGAAGCCGGTGTAATGAACGAGGCCCATCCGGGTCATTTTGAAAGCTGGATGGTCTACGCTCGGGACTACGGGATTCGATGATTTGCGAAAGGCTCCGCCGCATATCGGAATCCCGCCAGGATGATCCGGGTCCCGGCAGCATTCTTCCCGGGCCTCGGCAGCATCATTCCGGGCCCCAGCAGCATTATTCCGGGATTCCAGCAGCATCATTTCGGGGCCTCGGCAGCATCATTCCGGGATCCCGGCAGCATTCTTCCGGGTCCCGGCAGAGTTCCCGGCGGCACCGGTTCCGACACATGAGCCTGAAGCCCGGCCCCTGAGATCCGGACCGCCATTCATCATTGGAGACAGATATTTGGAGACAGATATGAAGGTTCCCATCAAGGTCACGGGGTCAATGAAGGCTCCAATCAAGGTCAAGGCGTCAATGCGGACTTCCACCCAGGCACGAATTCGTTCGTGGCTCACGGCATCGGCGCTTGTCACCCTTCTCCTTGTCCCGGGGGCGGGCTCGGAGGCTCAGGTCGCCGACCGGGATGCCCTGGTCCGGGCCCTCGACTCCGCCGCCGCGGCTCATGTCGAGCACGAGATGGTCGCCGGGCTCTCGGTGGCCGTCCTGAGGGGAAGCGATACCCTGCTCCTGAAGGGGTACGGAAAGGCGGACCTGGAGTGGGACGTGGAGACGCCGGCCACGGGAGAGGCCAGCTACGAGATCGGCTCCATGACGAAGCAGTTCACCGCCGTGGCCGTCATGCAGCTGGTGGAAGACGGCCGGTTGGATCTGGACGCTGATATCACGACCTACCTGCCGGACTATGACACCCACGGACGCGAGATTCCCCTCCGCCGGCTCCTGGATCACACGTCCGGGATCAAGGGGTACACGGAGCTTCCCTTCTTCGGAGAGTTGTCAATCCAGAAGCTTCCCCGGGATACCCTGGTGACGCTGGTGGCCGCCGAGCCTCTGGACTTCGAGCCCGGCACCGCCCTCATCTACAGCAACTCCGCCTACTTCTTCCTGGGCCTCATCATCGAGGAGGTCACGGGGATGACCTACGAGGAGTACGTGGAAGAGCACCTCTTCGAGGCGGCGGGGATGGAAAGCTCCCATTACTGCAGCGAGAGGGAGGTCCGGCCCCGGCGGGCCCACGGTTACGACGCCGGCCCCGGGGGACTCCTCCGGAAAGGCTACCTGGACCACACCTGGCCCTACGCCGCCGGCTCCCTCTGCTCCACCGTGGGCGACCTGGTCCGATGGAACCAGGCGCTCCATCAGGGGCGGACCGGACATGGGACCGAGAAGGCTCTTCTCTCGCAGGAGGGCTACAGGGCCCTCATCACGCCAGTGCCGCTCAAAGACGGTACTCCCGTCCGCTACGCCATGGGGCTGGAGATCGCGGGGAACGGCAAGCACCGGGTCATCGAGCACGGCGGTGGCATCAACGGGTTCCTCTCCGACGGAAAGTACTTCCCGGAAGAGGAGCTCATCGTCGTGGCCCTGCAGAACTCCACAGGGCCCCGGGGGCCCGCTGCCCTGACGGGGGACATGGCGGAGATGGTGCTGGGTCCGGCCCCGGAGCTGGAGGCCACCCCCTTCACGGGAGACCTGGAAGAGTTGCTGGGCACCTACACCGGACCGGGCCGGGGCCGTCCACTGACCCTGGAGGTCACCAGGGAGGAGGAAGGTCTCACGTTTACTGTGGCGGGGACCACGAACTCCCTCCGACCCGTCCACCTGGGAGACCTCACCTGGGGCCTGGGAAGCACCCGCCTCTGGTTCGTCAGACAGGGGGGGGAAATCACCCAACTGCGCATGGATCAGGGATCCGGGCACTTCGTCTTGAGGCCCGAAGGGGGCTGAGTTTTGAGGCCCGAAGGGGGCTGAGTTTTGAGGCCCGAAGGGGGCTGATCACTTCCCCGGCCTCCCCGGGGCCACCCGCTACCAGAGCCACCAGGAGGCTGTGACCAGGACGTAGACCCCCAGGAGGGCGTTGGTGACGGCGTGTGAAAGGACCGGGACCCATAGGTTCCCGGACCGCATGTACAGCCATCCATACGCCAGGCCGGCCAGGATGCCGGCGAACCAGAGACGGTGCTCCGAGGCGAAAAGGAGGGAGCTGATCAACAACGGAGACCACCGGAGTCCGCGGGGATCGACCTTCATGAAGGCTTGCTGCTGAAGCCAGCGGAGGATGAACGAACGCCAGAAGAGTTCCTCCATGACGGGCACGACCAGGGCCGCGCCGGCCAGGCGGGTGAGGACGAATCCCAGGTGGAGGCTTCCGTCCACGACAGGATCGAACCCCTCATCCGGGGCGAATGCCAGGGGCTTGAAATCCAGGTTGATCCAGAGGACGAAGACGAGAACGCCCAGCCCCACGCCGTAGGCCCAATCCAGAGGAGTGGCCGGCCCCGGCTTCCTCAGCTCCTGGTAGTGCCGCCAGAGCACCGCCAGAGCCACGGCGACGGCTCCGGCCCGCAGCCCGTAGAGCCACCGGGGATCCACAGCTCCCGGGAGAATGGGAGCCAGGACGGGGTCCAGGACCATCAGGCCGATAAAGATGGCGAAGGGAATGCTCCGCCGGGTGCCTGGCCCGACGGTCAACCGATGGTCCTCACGATGAGCACGTCAGAGGGTGTCCGGGGATGAATCTCCCAGACGACGCTGTTTTCCAGGCGGACCGGAACCAGGAGACCCACGGCGTAGCCGAAGGAGTCCGTCTCGGCATCCACGGACCCCGGATCCAGATTGAAGAAGGAGCGAAATCTCACACGCAGAGGCCCCGTTCCGTCGTCCACCCTGACCAGAACACCGTCGTTGCCCTGGTCCAGAACCTCCAGGACATCGGCTGAGTTCACCTCCACCAGGGCGGCGTCCAGCGATCCGGCCCGGGCTCCGGCAGCCTCACCGGTGGAGAGCTTGACGGCGGTCGGAGCCCTGGCGGAGGAAACCAGCCGGAAGACGGCCTGGCCGTCCAGGACCGGCACTCCGTTGTCCACGGCGGTTCTTCCGGAAACCCGGACGCTGTCTCCGGGAGAGAACGTGGTGGCCTCCTCCACGGAGAGAATCCGGAGATAGGTGCTTCCGGACCAGATGTGGAGGGTCATATCCCCCTGCACGAGTCGGTTCAGAGCGATCCCTTCCGTGAAGAGAGGCTTCGCCGAGGGAAGGGCCCGGACCTCCTGTACCGTGAAGGAGGGAAGGGTCACCACCGGGGCGAGCTGGACGCTCTGGAACGCCTCCAGGATGAAAGGCTGGACGCTGGACGGGAGGAGGCTCACCGTGTCTCCCAACTCCTCATCGGGGACCCCCGCCACCAGACGGCCCACGGGGACCTCCTCGAATATGGCCTCACCCTCCTCGTCGGTGACCTCGGAGGCGATGAGCCCACCCGCGGGTTGCTCCAGGTTCACCGTCCATCCCGAGAGCACCCTGTCTCCCGAATCGACGCGGCCGTTGCCGTTGGTGTCGAAGATCAAACGGGCCCCCACGGCCCCCACGGCTTCGATATCGGCCACATCTCCCTTCCCCGGATCATCGCAGCCTCCGAGAGCCAGAGGTGCCGCCAGAAGGGCCGCAAGGGAAAGCTGCCGGAGAGAGGACCGAAGCGCGCCGTGCAGAATCTCCTCCATCATCGCCCACCTCCAATGCTGATCCCCACCCGGATCATTCGTCCCGTATCTCCCCGATAGACCCAACTCCCGAAGCCCGGGTTCACCTTGTACGGCACTTCCGCTTCACCACCGACCTGGTTGACCGCACCGCTGCGCAGGAGAAGGAGATTGTCGTCCCGGATCCCCATCTCACGATCCGTGAGATTCAGGCCGTCCACCACCACACGGCTCCGGACCCCGGCAACCGGGGGAAGGCCCAGGCTCAGACGGAGGTCCAGGGTGTGGACAGGGTCTCCCCTGCAGGAGTTCCGCTCGGCGAATGCCCCCCGGGAGCTGCCCAGGCAGTCCCAATCCTGAACCAGGGCCTCCAGCGCCTCCCCCGACGCCGGGACGAAGGCGGCGTCATTGAAGGGGGATCCGTCACCATTGGCGTCCAGCCCCGCCGCCACCAGGGGAGTGAAGGGCAGGTCGGAGCGGAGAGTGTACAGCCCCGTGAAGTCTCCCCCCCAGGGAAGTGGGAGAGGAACCATGGCCAGGGCGGTGAAGCTGTGGGGCACGTCGAAATCGGAGGTAGCCTCGTCCCAATCATCCACCGGAAGATCCGTCCCCATCCGGGCCAGGGTTCCGGCCCGGGAAGCCCCGACCCAGTTGTCGGTGGTCTCGGACCAGGTGTAACGCAGGGAGAGAACGCCCTGATTCCAGATGGACGACTCCACCGATGCCGTGATGCCCAGGTGTTCGGACCAGCCGTCGGCGTTCAGGGCCCATACGCTTTCGAACCCCGGAAAACGGCGGTTGGAGCCCGGGACCGCGGCGAGGACGCCGGACACGATGCTGAGATGGCCATAGAGGGGCCGGCCGTCCTGATCCACACCGGACGGTACCAGGAGACGATTCAGATCCGCTCGCCGAAGGATGGATTCGGTACGGCGGAGACTCCCGGCCAGGCCGAAGCGGGTCCCCTGGGCCAGAGTGTGATAGAACGCCAGGGCAGCCCGGGCCGTCCGGGGAGCCTCGAGGCCCGGCCCGAACAACGCGAGTCGGGCGCCCGTGACGGCATTGCTGCCGCCGACCCGGTCCCGGCGCCAGTCGAGGCCGCTCCCCAGGGCCCGGGTGGCGTCCACGGAACCATCCAGAGCCAGGACCTCATACATGTCTCCGGGATCCAGGACTCCGTGCTCCAGCCCCATTCCCCCCATGAGCCAGGTGTGGCCGTCCCCCTGGATGTCCCACCGAAGATGGACCCGGCCGCCCAGGGCCGAGAGCCCCTCCCTGGCCACGACGTTGGGCAGCCCGGTGAGCTGGATCCAGGCCTCGTTCGGCCGAACGTCCTGGATGGGGATGTTCTCCACCTTGTAGGAGATCCCCGTGGTGAGATCCAGCCCCGGCGCGGCGGACCACCGGTACTGGCCGAAGATGGTCGCCCGGGAGATGGAGAAGCTCTCGGAGGGAACAGGGCCGTCCAGGGCGATGGCGGCCCCCTCCCCGGTCTGGAGACCAGCCAGGGAACCGAAGAAGTAGCCCCCTCCGGCCTGGTCCATGTAGCTCATGTCGTAGGAGCCGTACTCCAGGCGTGCACCGGCCTTGACCCGGTTCTCCCCGAGGCGAAAATGGGCCACCGGAGTGATGGCCAGATCCACCCGGTCCACAGAGGCCGGAAAGGCCGGGTCGGTTCCCAGGGCGGCCCGGTCCCCGATCAGAAAGGCTCCCGACGACGGATCGTCCGCGGCGCCCCAGGTCCGGGAGCTCATGTTCCCCGTGCCCCGGATCTCCAGCCGGGCCCGCTCGGAAACGGGGAAGGCCACAATCGCCGACAGGGACCCATCGGTCCCCTCCCCAGGCATCTCGGAGCCGTACCCAGCCGGATGCACCCCGAATCGATCCGTCTCGTTTCGGAAGGCTGAGAAACCGGCTCGTATTGTCACCCGCCCCGATTCACCGAAGGCCCAGCCCGTCCTGGCCAGCCCGGAGCCGTATCCCGAGGTGCGGGTGCCGGGTCCGGTGACGTCCGCCAGGACCCGCCGGGTGAAGTGGTCGTTTCGCCAGAACAGGTTCGGAGTCTCGACCATCGCCCCTTCGAAGCTCACAGAAAGGGCCGAGGCCCCCTCCACCAGGGGCACGGAAGCCGATCCCCCGCCCCAGACCGAGAGGAGCTCCGGGGCGTCACCCACCACCTCGTTGCTCCAGGTAGGTCCCCCGGACCAGAATCCGAAAAGCTCACCGGAAGCTTCGGCCAGGGGCGGCCGGGTTTCCAGGGAAACGACGCTCCCGGCTGTACCGGACCATTCGATGTCCTCCAGACCCGTGCGGACGGTGGCCGATTGAAGCGCTGTCCGGGGAAAGAGGAGCGCCATGGGATCCCCGACACCGGTCATTCCCGGGTGCTGCGCGACCCGGAAGGGCTCGCCGTCGGCATAGACAGTGGCGAAATGGGGGGGAAGGCCCTCCAGCCCGCCCCGGCCATCGGCCCAGGAGCTCAGGGCCAGGAATCCCCGGAGGTCCCGGATCCGGTCCGGGAGAACCGAGAGGGAGGTCCAATCGGCCCGGAGCCCCATGACCGGTACGGCCCCGCCGGAAGAGGCAAAAAGGATCGTGTCCACCCGGGTGAGGGGCGGGGGCTCAGCCACCAGCCGCACCGGGACCCGGGCCACTTCTCCGGGGGTGACTCCCAGACCCACGACAAGCAAGGGGCGATACCCCAGGGCCTCCACCCTCATCCGGTAGACGCCCCCGGGAACGGATTCGAAGGAGAAGGCTCCGTCGCTCCGGGTACGCTTGGTCCACTGGAGGCCGCTCCGGGACTCCCGAAGGGTGAGGGCGACGCCACGGACGGGCCTGCCCGCCTGGTCCAGGACTTCGCCTTCCACCTCGCCGCCCACGATGCTCTGACCGGAAAGCTCTGCGGCTTCCGGCCCCAGAGCCGGGAGAAGGGAGAACAGAAAAAGAGTCCAGAGGCTGACTCCACCGGAGCCCCCCTGTCTCTTTCTCTTTCTGCGGATCTCGGGTTTGCGGATCTTGGGTTGTTTGTCCTTCACGTCCTCGGACTCCTCGATGTCAGCGCCGTGCTCGTCCCCAGAAGAAGAAAGAGAATGCCCATCCACGGGGTTGGCCAGTAGGGAAGAGTCCAGCTTACCCCCGCAACCGCCCCCACGGTCCCCAGAATCAACATTCCCTTCACGGGCCGGGGCATCGTCAGGAGCCCCAGAGGAATCCCCAGGAGGAAGGCCCAGATCAAGCTCCCCGCTCCGTACAGGAGGCCGCCCTGGCCACCAGGTGCGAGAAGTGACCAACTCCCAACGGATCTCTCTGCGGTCAGGCACCGCTTCCTCCCTTGAATGGTCAGGCAGGGGCCTCGGGACCCCAGTTCGTAGACGATCCGGACGGAGTCTCCCGGGATCACTCCCGAGAGGGCATCCT
>CAZSDD010000130.1:0-7986 GCA_964605505.1 uncultured Gemmatimonadaceae bacterium
CAGAGCCGTCAGGAAGGCGGCTGTCAGATATACGGCCTCCTCCCGCACCACCTCCACCCTCCCTTCCCTGTATTCCCGGTGCCATGCCAGCCACCCGACAAAAAGGAAGATGGAGAGGAATGCCCCGGACGCGGAAAAACTCCAGGCTGAACGGTCCTGGGCCTCCAGGGCCGGCAGATGGGTCCAGGCCGTGGCCGATCCCCAGATGTGAAAGAGGTCCAACAGGCAGGTGCCCAGAAACCCGGTTCCGATAAAGAGGAAGGTCCCGTCCTTCTTGCTGTAGAAGCGAACCAGGGCCAGGGACCCCACTACCAGGGCAAGAAGGGTCGCGATGGTCTCGAAGATGAGGTGCAGCCCCTGGCCCGACTCCCAATCCGGAGCCACTGGGCCGAGGCTTCCCGCCAAAAGAAGAAAAAAGACGGCCCAGTAGACAATGGCTCGAGGAGCGGCTCGGTGGCCTTCAGGAACGCCTTTGACGCCGAAGTCCAGAAGGCGGCCGAGTCCGAAGAGCTTCGGCCTTTTCCGCTCCGGGTTCGTCTTCAGCTTTCTCTGTCCAGGCAACGGGCGATGGCCTCCAACAACAGTGACTCGTCCATGATGGGCTTGGTGAGATAGTCGTCGAACCCGGCGGCCAGGAACTTCTCACGATCTCCGGACATGGCATGGGCCGTCAGGGCCAGAACGGGCGTGTCCTGAAACCTATCCTGATCCCGGATCCAGGCCAGGACCTCCGTCCCGTCCATTTCCGGGAGGGAGATGTCCAGGAGCACCAGATCCGGAGGATCCAGAAGTAGCCCTTTGACGGCTTCAATGCCCGTCTCGAACTCCTGGATCTCATACTCCTCTTCCAGAAGGGCCCGCACCAGGAGTCGATTGTCGGGATTGTCTTCCACCACAGCCACTTTGGGTTTCATCGATCCATCCCTTCCATGAGATTCCGCAGGGCCTCCCACGCGGCGCTGAATGCCTCTTCCAGGCCGGGGAGACATTTCTCGAGGGACTCCAATTCCTGCTTGCCGGCCAGGGTTTCCATCTCTTGCAGGATTCTCTGGAGGCGCGTCGCCCCGAGGTTTGCCGCGCTGGACTTGAGGGAATGGGCGCCGGCTTCCACCCTCTTCGGGTCTCCCTCCGCCAGCCCATCCCGGATCTGGGTCATGCGGGGTGGAGTGTGGGAGAGAAAGATCTCGATCATCCTTCTCGGCAGCTCCTCTCCTCCCCATTCCCTGAGCCGTGCCATGACGGCTCCATCCAGGACGGGCGCCTCGTTCATTTCAACCTTCTCACTCCACCTCTCCCAGGGAGCGCCTCAAGGCCTGGACCCCGGCTGCAGCGCCCCGGGGATGGCCGAACACAGCCGAGCCGGCAACCAGGACCGAGGCTCCCGCCGCCACCACCGTCGGGGCTGTGGTCTCGTCGATCCCTCCATCCACCTGGATGGGCAAGCCCGTCCTTCTCTCCTCCGCCAGGAGCTGGGTGAGGCGCCCCAGTTTATCTATGGATCCGGAGATGAACCGCTGACCTCCGAAGCCCGGATTCACCGTCATGACGAGAATCATCTCCAGCCCGGAAACCACGTCCCGAATGGACTCCACCGGAGTGGATGGGTTCAATGCGACACCCGGGAGAGCTCCGAGCCTCCGGATTTCCTGGAGGGTCCTGTGAAGGTGGGGACAGGTTTCCTGATGGACCGTGAGGACATGGGCGCCGGCGTCCACGAAGGCTCCCAGATACCGTTCCGGGCTCTCGATCATCAGGTGAACGTCCAGAGGAAGGGCCGTGGACCTTCTCACGGCATCCGCGATGAGGGGCCCGATGGTGATGTTCGGCACAAAATGCCCGTCCATGACGTCCACGTGGATCCAATCCGCCCCGGCGGCCTCCACCTCCTGGACGTGAGAGGCCAGCCTGCCGAAGTCTGCCGAGAGAATCGATGGCGAGATGAGGGTCACCGCGCTTTTCCCCTTTTTCCTTGAGTCCGGTCCAGAATCGATTCCGGTCGCTCCTGCCTGGATTTCAGGAAGCTTCTGTTTGTTTCGAAAGCCGGCGGGCCACTCCTCCCTCCCCACCCACCAGAACCTCCCGGGCCATTCCAAGGAACAGGCCAGAGCCGACGATTCCGGCTCTGGCGGAAAGGGACCGCTCCAGACCCCTGGGGTCCGGGATGCCCCGGGAGAAGTGGCAGTCCAGGATCAGGTTGCCGTTATCGGTCCTGAAGGGTTTCCCGCCCTCTTCCCGCCGAAGCTCCGGGCGAGCCCCCAGGGCCTCCAGAAAGGATCGATGAGCCTCCCAACCGAAAATCAAAACCTCTACAGGGAGGGGCGAACGGGTCCCCAGCTTCTCCACCAGCTTTCCCTCATCCACGATGATGAGGAGATGGCGGGTGGCCTGGGCCACCATCTTCTCCCTGATGAGCGCCCCCCCCATTCCCTTCACCAGATTCAGGTCCGGATCCACTTCGTCGGCGCCATCCACCGTCAGGTCCAACTCTCCGGCCGAGGCCAGGGAGGTCATTGGGATCCCCAGTTCCCGGGCTCGGGTCTCCGTCCTCTCGGACGTAGGCACTCCGACGATCTCGCCCAGATCTCCCTCCCTGAGGCGCTTGCCCAGAGCGTCCAGAAAGAAGGCCACAGTGCTCCCGGTCCCCAGCCCCAGGATCATTCCTGAACGGACCCGCTCCGCCGCCTGCAGTCCTGCAACTTCCTTTCCCCGCTGGATCCGATCTCCTGAGGACAATTTGCGCCTCCTGCTGCTGCGGCCCAGGGAAGTCTCGAGAGGGGCCGGGAGCCTGCCCCACGAAAGGATGCACCCTCGCGGCCGGAATGTAGGGCTCCCCCAACCCCCAAGCCAGTGTCCCGCCTTCTGAGAAAGTCGGCCACCAGGGGCAGCTTTCTTCCCATAAGACCCGCGCTCCCCGGGGGCGGTGGCGAACCTTGACAGGCAGGCCCCCTTTCGGCACCTTCCGGCGCCATGACGATCTTTGAAGCGGGCTCTCCGTTCTTCGGCCGATATTTCGGCTATTACACCTGGCCTGGAGCCGGGTGGGAGATCCGCGTCTGAGTTCGGCACCTTCCTCGAAAACAGACCCGCTGCCCCACCAGGCTCCCGATCCTTCCGGGAGCCTTTCTCGTTTCCCGGATGGCGGGGCCTGCACGGCGCTCGACCCAAGGAAAAGAAGATGATCATTGTAACCCGCCGGGGTGTCACGGAGAACGAGATCGACCACATCCGGGAACGTATCGAGTCTCTCGGCCTGAGGACCCATCTCTCCCGGGGCGAGTCCCGGGTCATCATCGGTTGTATCGGGGACGAGGACCGGCTGAGGCACGTCCCCCTCCAGTCCATCCCCGGGGTGGAGGCCGTGCACCCGGTAATGAGACCCTACAAGCTGACGGCCCGGGAGTTCGCGGCGGAACCCACCCGGATTCCATTTGGCGCAATGGAGCTGGGAGGGCCGGAGTTCGGCGTCATCGCCGGTCCCTGCTCCGTGGAGAGCCTGGAGAATACGCTGGAAATCGCACGGCATGTGGTTGCGCAGGGCGGACGCGGGCTTCGGGGAGGAGCGTTCAAGCCCCGGACTTCCCCATACTCCTTCCAGGGGCTCGGCCAGGAGGGCCTCGAGATCCTGGCACAGGCCCGAAAAGAAACAGGGCTCCCGGTGGTGACCGAGGTCATGGACACCCGGCAGGTGGAACTGGTGGCGGAATTCGCCGATGCCCTCCAGGTGGGGGCCAGGAACATGCAAAACTTCCCTCTCCTCACCGAGGTGGGCCGGACCCACCGGGCCGTCCTTCTCAAACGGGGCATGTCGGCCACCGTCAAGGACCTCCTCCTGGCTGCGGAATACATCGTGGCCCAGGGGAACATGAACGTGATCCTCTGTGAGCGGGGAATCAGGACCTTTGAGACCGCCACCCGGAACACCTTTGATCTTGCGGCCATCCCCCTGCTGAAGAAGGAAACCCACCTTCCCGTCGTGGCAGACCCCAGCCATGGTGCCGGCCGAAGGGACCTGGTCCACGCCCTCTCCTACGCCGCCGTGGCGGCGGGGGCGGATGGGATTCTGGTTGAAGTCCATCCGGACCCTGAAACGGCCCTCTCGGACGGTGAGCAGACTCTGGATTTCTCGGAGTTCGACGATCTGATGAGAGGACTGAGGCCATTTGCCGCAGCAGCGGGACGAACCATGGCAGAGTAGCCGGGGCTGAATCCGACCGAGGGGCCTGTCCGAACAACGCGGTCCGCCCCATCACTCGGACACGCTCCTCGAAAACCGGGCCCCAAAAAAAGAGGGGGAATCAGGATCCGGAAACACCTCCCGCCAAGGTGTGTCATCGAACGCCAGGCGTCCGTCCGTCTCCTGCTTCCCCCGTCCTTCTACACGAAACCTTCCAGTGGAAGGCCTGTGTGAATAAAGATGCATCCCTGACGGTTTTTGTCAATAGTGCAGGAGCCTGGGGAGAAGATCAGAAAGGCCCCCGTGCCACCTCCAGCAGGCGTTCCCGGACAGGCTCCAGGTGCACCGGATCCTTCAGGATCAGAAGGATGGTGTCATCTCCGGCGATGGTCCCCAGAATCTCGGGCCACTCTTCCCAGTCGATTCCCAATGCCACGGCCTGAGCGCCCCCGGTCATGGTTCGGACCACCAGCAGGTTGCCTGTCCCTTCGGCGGAGATGAAGAGGGTGGGAAGAAGCGTCTCCAGGGGGGGAGTATGCTCCCACTCTTCGGGAAGGGTGTAGTGAGACCCTCCCCCGGCAGTCGGAACCTTGACCAGGCGAAGGTCCTTCAGGTCCCTGGAGAGAGTGGCTTGCGTCACCTGGATGCCGTCTTCGGCCAGGAGATCACGGAGATCCATCTGGGAGCTCACCCGATGTTCCCGGATGATCTCCAGGATTGCTCCCTGGCGACCACGCTTGGACACGTGCCTTCGGTTCACCTGGACCTCCCACGCAGTCCGCCTCCTCCGGACCCGGACCGCGGCAATGGCGACGTTTACCGTTTCAGGACCGATTCATCCTCAGAACTCGTACTGCATCCGGAACATGAGGAGCCGCCCCAACTCGGGGGCTCCGATGAACTCCCTGTGCAGATTGTTGAAAAGATTGGTGCCGGTGACACTGAACGTCGCCCCGGAAAAGACCGGAAGCTTGTAGCTCAGGTTCGCATCGAATACGGTATAGGAGTCCAACTCGCCGACATAGACCCCGGAGTTCATGGGAAATCCGTCGCTGTACCGGACTCTGCCCTCCAGAGCGATCCCGCTCTGCAGGTCATTCCACCTGGCAGAGAAGGATCCCTTGACCTGCGGAGCGTTCAGGGCGATGTCCACGGCGCTGGAGCAGGAGCCATCGTCGTTGAAGTCGAAGCACTCCTCGCTCACGTAGGACCCCGCGGCCCGGAAGGACAGCTCGTCGTCCACCAGAAACTGTGCCGCCAGATCCGCGCCCCAGTAGTCCACGTCCCCGAAATTCCGATAGGTGAGAATGAGGTCCGGGTCGCTTCTCTGATCCGGGGCAACGGTTCCCACGGGAACCTGGGCGAGGCCCGTCGTCAGGGAGGTGACCGTAGCCTCGAGTTGTGCCGGGGTCATGATGCCGCCCATGACCAGGGGGGTCAGTCGCTCGGTGAGGAATGCGCCCACCGATGCGGGATCCATGAAAACCGACGGCGTTTCCGTCCGGAGGGGACCCACGAAGTCCTTCACCATGCTGTAATAGACGTCGGCGGAAAGGAGGAGGCGATCGCTCACCAGGCCCTTGTACCCGAATTCCATGGTATTCGTGATGGTGGGTTTCATCCGGTCGATGGCTTCGGGACCCGTATCCAGGAGGAAGGGATTCTCACCTTCCGCCGCAGCCTCCTGGTTGAACCGGCGCAGATAGGTGGCGATGGCCGGGTCCTCTGCCTGGATGAGGGGGAGGATGCCCTGCAGCGAAGGATTCAGGGCCGCGGCGCCCTGGAGGAGCACGTTCCAGACAGGCCCGGGCCCGCCGGAGGAGAGCTGAGCCCCCGGGGCGAAGGGGCTGTACATGCAATAGGTGCCGTCACAGCGGCTGTCGAACGTCAGTCCCTCTTCAGGCACCCCGAAGGTGCGGATGTCATACGGCAGGCCACCCAGGTTCTCCAGCGCCACGATGTCCAGGAAGAGATTGTTGGTGGTGGGGGTGCTGAAGGCACGGTTGAAGGTCAGGCGGAAGTTCTGGTTTTCCCGAGGCGTCATGACCAGGGCGGCCCGGGGAGAGAAGACCAGGTCCTCCAGCCGGTTGTGATGATCCACCCTGACGGCGGTGACCAGTTTCAGGCGGTCCGTCAGGTCGGTTTCCGAGTGGAGGTAGCCGCCGATCTCGTTGATGTTGTCGTCGTCCTCGTTGCTGCCGGTGATGGTGCCGTCTGTCCGGGGCTGGGTGTACTGGGCGTCCACGCCGTAGATGAAGGACTGCCGGTCCCCCACCTCGAGGCCATGCTGGACCTGGAAGGCCATCATCCGGGACTTGTCCACCACTGGCTGTCCGGTCTGGAGCAGATAGGTATCCCCGGCGTTGCTCTGGTTCAGGAAGAACTGGGTGAAGAGGCGGCCCTTGGTAAAACGGGTCTGGAAGTAGGAGTAGGCCCAATCGTCGGCCTGACCCGCACCCAGGCCCGTGAGCTCGATGCTCCTGGCCAGGAGGTTGTAGGCGCCGGCGATCACCAGCTCCGAGTCTTCAGAGGGGCGGTGATCCAGGCGAATCTCCCCACCCACGCGCTCGGAGGTGTAATCCCGGTTTCCGATGAGGGGTTTGGCGGGGTCCTGGGCGGCCTGTTCCAGGTGATCGATGTACTTCCAGTCGTCGGCCACCATATACTGCCCGGAAACCTTGATTCCCGTCCGGCGGTTGATGAGATGGGATACCCGGAAGCCGGACTGGAATACCCCCCCCATGTCGCTGTCCACGTCGTTCCCGGAACGGAACCCGGAAGAGAGAAAGGCACTGGAGCCGGGTTCGTCGATGGGTGACTTGGTGATGATGTGCATGACCCCGCTGGCGGAATTCGGACCGTAGAGAGCGGCTCCGGGTCCCAGGGACACCTCGATGCGGTCGATGTCCAGATCGTTTGTGGGGATCATGTTGTTGGCGTTGAACCGGAGGGACGGAACATGGGTGTACCGATTGTCCGTCATGATGAGGAGGGCGCCGGAGAAGACGTTGTTGAAACCCCGGGTCACCACGTTCGACTGGGAGATTCCCGTCTGGGCCACGTCCACCCCCGGCAGGCTCTTGACATGGTCCACCGGCGTCATGGAAACCCGCTCCTCCAGGAGCTCGGACCCGATGACCTCCACGTGGGCCGGAGCGTCCAGAGCCTTTTCCGCCCGCCGGGAGGCCGTGACGACCACAGGATTCAGGCGAAAGGCCCGGGACACCAACTCCACGGTAATGTCGGTGATCTCACCAGGATCCACCCGGACCCCATCCAGACGCTTCGTCTGGTAGCCCAGGTGGGAGAATACCACGGAGTAGGAACCAGCTCCCAGGTCGAAGCGGAAGCTCCCTCCAGAGTTCGAGAACACCCCACCGGCCTGCGCCTCGTCCAGGCCCAGGACTTCGACGGCTACGTCCGCTAAAGGCTGTCCGGTCTCAGCGTCCACCACCGTGCCTGTCAGCCCTCCTGTCTGAGCCGAAAGGGAAGGTGGGAGCGCCATAAAAAGGACCGCCACCATCAGGCGTACGCCATGGGAGTAGCGCATGGAACGACCTCGTGGTTGGAGATGTCTCAGATTCGTGGGTTGAACCGACTCCGGGAGCCTGTTCTGGCACGCCAAGGTACACCGTCGTCCATGTACCGGCAACGTTCTCTCGACGGAGGATCACGGTCTTCCGGCTCTGAGCCTGTGCAGACGGATCATGGCCGAAATTCCCAGGGCCGGGCCCAGGGCCAGAAACGGAAAGCCGCCGGCCCAGCCCAGGATATCCGTCAGCACCGGCAAGCCCTGAATGGTCACCATCGTA
>CAZSDD010000131.1:0-2566 GCA_964605505.1 uncultured Gemmatimonadaceae bacterium
TGAGGACCCTGGCCTGTGGGCTGCTGGTGGTTCCTCGTGCGGCGGTGGAGGGGTCGGAGGCCGTGGCGGCAGGGATCAGGCAAGGCCTGAGGTGCCCCCTGTTGATACTGGATTGACCCGGGAAGGGCTCCTCCATCGAACGGGGCTTTCAGGCTCCCTGAACCGAGTCCCTCGGGAGCAAGCGAACCAGAGGAACGAAACAAGGAAAAGAAAGGATGGACCTCCATGAAGACCAGGAGCTTGATTCAAAGCGCACTGGCCCTGGCATTCTTCGCCGGCGCTTTCGGCTGCGTTCCCTCCGACGAGATTGCCCGGGAGGAGGCTCCCATGGACGCCCCCTTCCCGGCCGAACAGGTGGAGCCGGTGACCCAGGCGGTGGCGGTGCTCCACCCCACCGAAGGGAACGAGGTCAGCGGGATCGTCCACTTCGTGGACTCCGGGGCGGGGATCCGGGTCATCGCCGATGTGGAAGGCCTGTCTCCGGGCCCGCACGGGTTCCACGTCCATCAATTCGGTGACTGCTCGGCTCCCGACGGGACCTCCGCAGGCGGTCATTTCGACCCCGACGACATGCCTCACGGGGCTCCCACCGACACCGAACGTCATGTCGGAGATCTGGGGAACATCTCGGCCGACGACATGGGAGTGGCGCACTTCGAATGGACGGACACCCTCCTCTCTTTCAGGGGCACCCATTCCATCGTAGGGAGAGGGGTCATCGTTCACGCCCAGGAGGACGATTTCACCACCCAACCGACGGGGGACGCCGGCCCCCGCCTGGCCTGCGGTGTCATCGGCATCGCCGAGGGATAGGATCCCGGCCGGAGGTGGACGAAAGGTCCTTCCGTCACCGTCCGGAAATCACCGTCCGGGACGGCAGAGCAGGTAGCAGGTGAAACGGCCCCCGGACTCCCGGGGGCCGTTTCCTGGCGAAGGATCGGGAAATGACCCATGGAGGGTCAGCGTCCGGCGACGATCTCCGCCATGTCCACCACCCGCCGGCTGTAGCCCCACTCATTGTCGTACCAGGCCAGGACCTTGGCGGTCTTCCCTCCCAGCACCATGGTGGAGATGCCGTCCACCAGGGCCGAGTAGTTGGATCCTATGATGTCCTGAGACACCAACTCTTCCTCGGTGAATCCCAGGATTCCCTTCATGGGCCCGGAGGCTGCGGCGTCCTTCATCGCCTGGTTCACGGCCTCCACGCTCACGGGTTCCCGGGTGTTGGCGACGAAGTCGATGATGGACCCGTTGGGGACGGGAACCCGCATGGCCAGGCCATCCAGCTTTCCCTCCAGATGGGGGAGAACCAGGGTGGTGGCCACCGCTGCCCCGGTGGTGGTGGGAACGATGGAGGCGGCCCCTGCCCTGCCCCTCCGCCATTTCTTGCTGGGGGCGTCCACGATGGCCTGGGAGCTGGTGTAGGCGTGGACCGTGGTCAGGAACCCGGACTCGATTCCGAAGGCGTCGTCCATGACCTTGGCCACCGGCGCCAGGCAGTTGGTCGTGCACGAGGCATTGGAAATGACAGTATGGGCAGCGGGGTCGAAGGCGTCCTCGTTCACTCCCGGGCAGATGGTGACGTCCGCTCTTTTGGCCGGAGCGGTGATGATGACCCTCCTGGCTCCTGCGTCCAGATGAAGGGCCGCGTCATCCCGCTTCGTGAACACTCCCGAGGCCTCCAGGATCAGCTCCACCCCCATGTCCTTCCACGGAAGGTCAGCCGGATTCCTCTCACTGAGGAATCGGACCTCCTCCTTTCCCCAGTGGAGGGCGCCTTCGGAGCTTCCCACCTCCACGTCCGGGTTCTTGTGGACAGAGTCGTACTTCAGGAGGTAGACCAGGTTGTCCAGGGGAGCCACATCGTTCAGGGCCACCACCTCCAACTCCTCCGACTCCATGGCCATTCTGAACACGAGTCTCCCGATGCGTCCGAAGCCGTTGATCGCTATGCGTGTCGCCATACCATTTGTTCCTTTCCTGTAAGAATTCTCTTCATTGTCATTCGTCCCGGTCATTCGTCCCGGTCTTCCATCTTGGCCACCCGCTCCAGGACCCTCACCACGCTGTCCGGGTTCAGGGAGATGGAGTCGATCCCCTCCCTCACCAGGAAGGCGGCGAAGTCGGGGTGATCGCTGGGGGCCTGGCCGCAGATCCCCACCTCGGTTCCCTCCTGGTGGGCTCTCTCGATGAGCGTGCTGATCATCCGCTTCACCGCCGGATCATTTTCGTCGAACAGCTCCTTCAACTCCTCCGAGTCCCGGTCGACTCCCAGGACCAACTGGGTGAGGTCGTTGCTTCCGATGGAGAAACCGTCGAAACGGGCAGCCAGCTCCCGGGCCATGACCACGTTGGAGGGGACTTCCGCCATGACGTAGATCTTCAGTCCGTCCCGCCCCCGGATCAGCCCGGCCCGGGCCATGATCTCCAGCACCCTGTCCCCTTCTTCCACGGACCGGCAGAAGGGGATCATGGGCACCACGTTCTTCAGGCCCATGACGTCTCGGGCCCGGACCAGGGACTCACACTCCATCATGAAGGCCTCGCGGTAACGCTCGCTGTAATA
>CAZSDD010000131.1:2666-7969 GCA_964605505.1 uncultured Gemmatimonadaceae bacterium
ACGCTCGCTGTAATAACGGGAGGCCCCCCTGAATCCCAGCATGGGATTCTCCTCCTGGGGCTCGAAGGCGGCCCCACCCAGGAGGTTTGCGTATTCGTTGGTCTTGAAGTCGCTCAGGCGGACCACCACGGGATTCGGGTATTGGGCCGCCGCAACCTTGGCCACCTGCCGGCCCAGGATGTCCACGAAATAGTCCCGTCCGTTCTCGTGTCCCTGGATCAAGGCTTCCAGCTCCTCCTTGGCATCCGGATCCTCGACCTTCTCCGGATGGAGGAGGGCCAGGGGATGGGCCTTCACCATATCCGAGATGATGAACTCGATGCGGGCCAGGCCGATCCCCTTTACGGGAAGCCGCCACCAGCGGAAGGCCGCCGAAGGGTTGGCGATGTTCATGAGGAGGCGGGTACGGACTTCCGGCAGGGTGGAGAGATCCACCTCCTCTTCACTGAATTCCAGGACGCCGGCGTAGACCTTTCCCTCGTCCCCTTCGGCGCAGGACACGGTGACCTCTTCCCCGTCCTTCAGGATCCGGGTGGCGTCTTCCGTTCCCACTACGGCCGGAATGCCCAGCTCCCGGCTCACGATGGCGGCGTGGCTGGTCCGGCCTCCATGGTCCGTCACCACGGCAGCCGCGCTCTCCAGGATGGGCCCCCAGTCCGGGTCCGTTCGTTCCGTGACCAGCACGGAGCCTTCCTCGAAGCGATCGATCTCCTCGGGGGAGCTCAGCACGGACACGGCTCCGGTGCGAATCATGCCGCCCACGGCAGCCCCGGTGACCCGGACCTCCCCTTCCTCTTCCAGGCTGAAGGTCTTCAGTGCCCCGGCGGCCTTCCGGGCCTGGACGGTCTCTGGCCGGGCCTGAAGGATGAACAGCTCCCCCGTGTCTCCGTCCTTCCCCCACTCCACGTCCATGGGCCGCTGGTAGTGCTCCTCGATGGCACGGCCCCACCGGGCCAGCCTCAGGATCTCCTGGTCCGAAAGGACGAAGGCCTGTCTTTCCTCCTCCCCCGTCTCCACGGTGGTGACCCCTCCCTCGTCCTCGTCGTAGATGACCTTCTTCCGTTTCCGCCCTTTCTGTTTCTCCACGATGGGAACCAGATTCTCGTCGTCCAGGAGGGGCTTGAACACCAGGAAGCGATCGGGGTTCACCGTTCCCTGCACCACCGATTCTCCGAGTCCCCAGGCGGCGTTGATGAGGACCACCCGGGGAAAGCCCGTATCGGTATCCAGGGTGAAGAGGACCCCGGCTCCTCCCCTGTCGGACCGGACCATCTTCTGGATTCCCGCCGAGAGAGCCACCTCCATGTGGTCGAATCCCTTTTCCTCACGGTACGTGATGGCCCGGTCCGTGAAGAGCGAAGCGTAGCAGCGCAGGCAGGCAAGGAGGACCTCGTCCTCTCCCACCACGTTCAGATAACTCTCCTGCTGGCCGGCGAAGGACGCTTCCGGCAGGTCCTCGGCGGTTGCGCTGCTTCGGACGGCCACGTCCGTGTCCGATTCCCCGTAACGCTGCGAAAGCTCCCGGTATGCCTTGCGGACGGCTTCCTCCACCGGAGCGGGAAGCTCGGCCTCCAGGATCATCTCCCGGATCTTTTTTCCGACGTCTGCCACCCCACGATCCTGGAGCGTTCGAAGCTGTCCGGAAATCTCCTCAGCCAGACCCGTCTCCTTCAGAAACAGGCGGTAGGCGCCCGCCGTGGTGGCGAACCCTCCCGGCACCCGAACGCCCTCCTCCCGAAGGGCTCTGACCATTTCGCCCAGGGAAGCGTTCTTGCCACCCACCTGGGGAACGTCCTCATCCGTCAGATCCTCCAGCCATCGAACACAGGTATCGCTCGTGTCGGTCACCGGACCCTTTCCTTTCCGCCGGGAGCCTGTCTGTTTGCGGTACCCGGAAACAAGGGATATTTCCCGGGACGGGACAGACATCGGGATGCAGGGTCATGATAGAGATTTGGATAGATCCTCCTGGAAGCGGAGTCGAGATGAGCGAGCAATGAGGCGGCTTCATCAGGAAAGGCGTCAGCCTCGACAGCCCTGAACCGATGATGTATATCGGGGTATAGCCCGAGGATTTGAATTCTGGTCACACCACCGGGCAGGGGGGGATAAGAGTGGGAACCGACGAGGAGATCATGCCGCAAGCACAGAAGACGAAGCCCATGGAGTCCCGGGGAGATGGAGCCGCATCAATGACCGAAGATCCTGGTGAAGAGCGCACCGCCCGGTCTTCGGACCCCTGGAGGATCGCTGTCATGGACCGGGACCGGATCACCTGCGAAGCCATGGTCCGGGCCCTGGACGACGCCGGGGACTTCCAGGTGGTGGGGTACGGGATGAATCCGGAGGAAATCCAGGAGATGATGGAAGCCGGGGACATCGACTTCGTGGTGGCCAGCTCCCATCTGCCCACGGAAGACGTCCTGGAGGTCTGCCGGTGGCTCCGGCGGGAACACACCGGGGATTTCCCCCACGTGGTCGTCACCGGCCTCCCCTCCGACGACGCCGTGATCCTGCGCTTTCTGGAGGCCGGCGGCGCCGCCTTCACCATGGAGGAATTTTCCGTGGAGGGGCTCCGGCTGGCCCTCCGCCTCCTGGCCAGGGGAGAGGCCGTGTTTCCCCTCAGGCTCCAGCATCTCATGTCCATGCGGCTGTCCGAGCTGGCCGAGCTGGTTCGGGACCGGGGACTGAATCCCGATACCCTCTCGGACCTCACCTCCAGGGAAGGTGAGGTCCTCCTCCTTCTGGAGGAGGGGCTCACCAACCGTGAGGTGGCACGGCGACTCTACATTTCGGAGGGAACGGTGAAGAGCCACGTGCATCAGATCCTTCGAAAGCTGAATGTGAGAAACCGGAAGGAGGCGGTCCGGGTCCTCAGGCTCCATCGGGCCTCTCCCGGAAAGCTGGTGCTGGGAAAGGCGGGGTTCCGGAAGAAGGGGTGAGCCCGGCGGCGGATCCGGCTTGCGTGGCCCCCACCTGTCCCCGGGTCGGGCGTTTCCGGAAAGAGGATCACCTGAATGCGTTCAGAGCTCACAGACCCCTTCCTTCAACGCGTACCGGACCAGTCCGGCCACCGAGTCGATTTCCAGCTTCCGCATGATGTTCTCCCGATGGACCAGCACGGTCTTTGGGCGGATCCCCAGGCGCTTGGCCACCCCTTTGGTGTGATTTCCCTCGGCGATGAGCTGGAGCACTTCCCGTTCCCTGGCCGTCAGGCTTTCGTAGGCCGCCGGAGATTCCGGGCCGGAGCCGCCGAGATGCTGGGCCACCACGGTGGAGGTCACGGAGGGGCTGAGATAGGTCTCTCCCCGGGCCACCACCCGGACGGCATGAACCAGCTCCCTTCCGGCGCCGGTCTTGAGGATGTACCCCCGGGCGCCGGCTTCCAGCATGGCGTGGATCATGGACGCCTCGGAGTGGACCGACAGGCAGAGCACCCGGGTGCCCGGGACGTCCCCGCCTATCCGGCGGGTCGCTTCGACGCCGTTCAGGTCCGGCATCCCGATATCCATGACGACCACGTCCGGATACAACTCTCCCGCCAGGCGAAGGGCGTCCCGGCCGTTGGCCGCCTCTCCCACCACCGTGAGGTCGGGTTCCCGATCCAGGAGGGCCTTCAGCCCCTCCCGCAGGACGTTATGGTCGTCAGCCAGGAGGACCCTGATCCTGTCCGTGGTCATGGCGACTCTTCTCTCAAAAAAATCATCTCAAGCTCTCGAGGAGATCCTTTCCGGGCACCGGCCGGGCCCGACCCGGACCCCGTGCAGCGGGGATCAGTCCTGAAGCCCGCCTCCCGGCGCCGGCACCACGATGCTGACACGCGTCCCGTCCCCCGGGGCGGAGCGGATCCGCATCTCGCCCCCGATATCCTGGATTCGCTCTCTGATCCCGAAGAGACCCAGGCCCCGGCCCAGGCCCACCTCCTCCTCGATCCACCCCGGGGGCAGCCCCACTCCCCGGTCCTCCACCTCAAGTCGAAGAGACTCGTCTCCACGGTACAGGATGACCCTCGCTTCCGCGACCCCGGCGTGTTTCACCACGTTGAAGAGAAGCTCCCTGGCGATCTTGAAGAGAACGGTCTGGGTGTCTTTATCAAGGGGACCCATCTCCCCCTCGCTCTCGAATTCGAAGCGAATGCCGTACCGCCGGGTCACGCTGTCGCAGAGCTCCTCCAGGGCTTCCCTCAGGCCCAACCGGCGCAGGGTGGAGGAGTAGAGCTCGAAGCTCAAGGATTGGACCTTCCTGGCGGCCTGGTCCAGGAGCTCTTCCATCTCCTTGTGGAGGGCCCTGCGAATGTCTTCGTCCCGGGTGCTCTCGGCCAGGACGTTCTTTATGCTGCAGGCGGTCAGAAGCTGGGCCACGTCATCGTGGAGCCCCTGTGCGATCCGGCGCTGCTCCAGGTCCTGGGCCGAGGCCATCCTGGCGGAGAGCTGACGGAGCCGGTCTTCTCTCCTGGCTCGCAGGTCCGCCTCCCTCCTTCGTGCCGTGACGTCCCGAAGCACACCGGTGAAGCCCGCGATCTCTCCTGATTCGTCTCTGAGAAACAGGCCTTTCTCCTCCATCCAGTACAACGTGCCATCGGAGGCCCGGATGCGAAATTCCAGAGGAGTGGGGACCTCTTCTTTCAACATCTTCCTGAACGCTGACGCAACTCGCCTCCGGTCTCCGCCATGCACGACCTGCAGGAATCTCAGGCCTTTCAACTTTTCGGGATCGAACCCGTATCGCCGGACCTGCGGCCCCGCGTACCTGATTTCTCCGGCGGCGGAGAGCCCGAAGGGGATGTCCAGCGTGTTCTCCACCAGCACCCGGTACTTCATCTCCGAAGCGGCCAGCCGGGCCGTCCGCTCCCGAATCCGCTCCTCCAGCTCTTCGTTGACCCGGCGGAGAGCTTGCCGGGCCTCCTGCCGGGCCGCCAGCTCGTCCCGGATTCCATATTGCTTCTTCCGGGACTCCACGGCCGTCCTCACCGCGCTGACGAAGGGGGCGATGCCGAGAGGCCGTTCCATGAAGGTCAGGTGGGTGGTGCCGTCGACTCTCCGGAGACTCAGCTCATTTCTGGAATTCCCGGCTCCGGCGGAGAGGAGGATCAGCAGGGGGAGGTCGGACCAGGGCTCCTGTTCCAGAAGGACGGAGGCGAGGCGGTCCCGCCCCTCCACCGAAAGGGCCTCTTCGGCCACCAGGAGGGCGCCGGCGCCCCGGCCGATCTGTTCCACCAGCTCATCCATGTCGCCACAGATCTCCCAACCCATCCCCTCACTGGAAAGGACGCGCCGGAGAATGGTGGCGTCGGAGCCGAAGGG
>CAZSDD010000132.1:0-4806 GCA_964605505.1 uncultured Gemmatimonadaceae bacterium
GATGTGGACCAGCTCCGAGGAGCTTTTGCGGAGCCGGATGACGGCCGAAAGATTTTCTGCGTGGTGGCCACGGCCGGAACCACGTCCACCGGGTCCGTGGATCCCGTGGGAGAGATCGCCGACCTCTGCCGTGAACACGGTGCGTGGCTCCATGTGGACGGCGCCTACGGCCTGGCCTACGGCCTCGTGCCGGAGAAGGCACCCCTCTTCAGAGGGCTGGACGGGGCCGACAGCATCTCCTGGGACCCCCACAAGCAGATGGGGGTGCCCATTCCGAATTCCGTCCTCTTTGCCCGGGATCGGGAGCTGTTCCGGCCCATGGCCCTCTTCAGCCACTACTGGAACCGGGCCGACGCCGCGGGGCCGGATCCGGGCCTCAAGTCCATTCCCAGCACTCGGCCCCTGGCCGCCCTCCCCCTGGTGACGTCCATCCGGCACCAGGGCCTGGACGGCGTCGTCTCCCGTCTCAGGGCTCCCCTGGATGCGATTCAGGGGCTCCATGAGGCCCTGAAGGAGGAGCCCGACATGGAGCCCCTTCACGTACCGGATACCGGAATCCTCTGTTTCCGGGCGGTGCCGGAAGGCGTGCCACACCGGCACCTGGACCGGCTCCAGGAGTTCATCTATCGGCAGATCCTCCAAAAAGGGGAGCGGAGCATTTCCGTCAGCAAGGTGGGGGAATACACCACCCTCCGGGCCGTAGCCGTCAGCCCCGCCGTCACCCTGGACGCCCTCATGGAGACGGTAGCGGAGGTCCGGCGTTTGGCGAAAGAATTCGAGTGAGGGGAGGGAAGACCTACCCATGACCGGATCCGTCATGGAAAGCGTGCTGGACGTGGCGGGGATGGTGGACGCCGCCCTCTGGGGGCCCTGGACCCTGGGCCTCATCGCCTTCGTCTCCGTCTATCTCACTGTCCGGACCCGGTTCTTTCAGCTCCGGCGATTGGGGCTGATCTTCAGCACCACATTCGGAAGCCTTCTCCGGGGCGAGGGGCGAATGGAGCCCAGGGGAAAAGCCGCCAGAGGCCGAATGACCCCCTTCCAGGCTACCTCCACGGCCCTGGCCAGCACGGTGGGGATGGGGAGCATCGCCGGAATCGCCGCGGCCCTCAGCATCGGGGGCCCCGGGGCCATCTTCTGGATGTGGCTCCTGGCTCTTCTCGGCACCATCACCAAGACCGCCGAGATCACCCTGGCCGTCCACTACCGGGACGTGGACGAGGACGGGCGGTTCCGGGGCGGACCCATGTACTACATCCGGAAGGGATTGGGGTGGCCGGTCCTGGCCACCCTCTTCAGCCTGGGGATCTTCGTCAACGCCCTCTGCAGCGCC
This sequence comes from uncultured Gemmatimonadaceae bacterium, assembly GCA_964605505.1. Taxonomy (GTDB): domain Bacteria; phylum Gemmatimonadota; class Gemmatimonadetes; order Longimicrobiales; family Gaopeijiaceae; genus CAZSDD01. The sequence goes on from CAZSDD010000132.1 coordinate 1,334, forward strand.
ACCCTCCTCCAGGGGCACACGGTAGGCCGCTCTTTTCTGGCTTCGTACGGGACCAATCCCTACCTGGTCACCGGGGCCATGACCGTGGTGACGGCAGTGGTGGTCATCGGCGGGGTGCGGCGCATCGGCCGGGTGAGCCAGAGTCTGGTGCCGCTGATGTCGGTGGTGTACATCCTGGGGGGGCTGACCCTCTTCTTCGTGAACTGGCGCGAGATTCCCTTCGTCTTCGGTACCATCGTCCGCCACGCCTTCTCTCCAATTCCGGCTGTGGGAGGATTCGCCGGGGCTGCCGTCATGCAGGCCATCCAGGCTGGAGTGGCCCGGGGAATGTTCTCCAACGAGGCGGGCATGGGGACGGCGCCCATGGCCCACGCCACGGCGGAAACGGAGCACCCCTTCCAGCAGGGGATGTGGGGAGCTTTTGAGGTCTGGGTGGTGACCTTCGTCATCTGCACCATCACCGCCTTCGCCGTCCTCTCCACCGGCGTTCTGGCCAGTGGGGCGTCGGGCATCGAGCTGGTGATCCTGGCCTTCGCCTCCGTTTTTCCCAGGGGGGTGGCCGGCAACCTCATCTCCTTCTGCATCCTCACCTTCTGCCTCTCCACCATGATGGGGTTCTTCATCTACTTCGAGACGGCCTCGGTGGACGCCTTCGGAAAGGAGGCGGTTCGTTGGCTCCGGTGGCTCTATTTCATTCCCCCTGTGGTCTTTGCCGGCATCGCAGACGTGGACCGGGTGTGGGTCTTCGCGAACATCGCCGTGGGTGTCTGCGCCATCCCGAACCTCATCGCGGTCCTGGCCCTCAGCGGTCCCTTCCTGGAGTTGATGAGGGATTACCTGTCGGGGCGGCGGGAGTATGCCGCGCCCCTCATCGACGAATCGAAGGACTACGTGCGAAAGGCGAATTGAACATGCGCTCTATGGACCCGGCCTCCTTTCAACTGGGAATGATCAACTGCTTCGCGGAGATGGTGGCAGCCGGGGTTAAGCGCCTGGCCCTCAGCCCGCCCCTTACTCCCCGGGAGTACGAGGAGCTCCGGGAGGCCTCCGAAGCCGTGGTGGAAGGCTCCGGCATCCGGTCCTACCTGGAGAAGTCCCTTCTGGTCACGCATCTCCAGACTCCGGAGTTCACCCGGGGAAAGTGGTCCGTCCTCTACTTCAGGGATGAGGATGTCTTGCGGGAGTATCTGGAGTTGAAGGAGCGGAAAAAGAGGCTGGAGGCGGAAGGGGCCCTCACCGATGAGGCGGGCCGGGAGATCTCACGGGCCTTCATGAAGCTCCTGAGCTATCCGGACGACGTCATCGAAGAGAAGATTCGGGGAGGGGGAAGCTCGGATCCCTTCGTGCTGGAGTAGAAGATGAAGATCCTCCTGATCAATCCCAATAGCGACAGCGAAATGACGGCGGCCATCCAGGAGAGCGCCGAGGCCTTCGCCACGGGCGCATTCGACGTCCGTACCGTGTCCACCCCCGGAGCGCCCCGGTTCATCGAGAGTCACGGGGACGAGATCCAATGTGGTCCCGGGATGATGGCGCTCGTGGAGGAGAACGAGGGAGCCTACGACGCCTTCGTCATCGCCTGCCACAGCGACGTCAACATCGAGGCGGTTCGAGAGACCACCCGGAAGCCCGTCATCGGCATCGGGGAGGCCTCCATGAAGCTGGCCTCCTTTCTGGGCCGGACGTTTTCGGTGGTCACGACCCACCGGCACTCGGTACCGGGAAAGCTTGAGCAGATCCGGAAGAACCACCTCCAGGACCAGGTGGCTTCGGTTCGGGCCCCGGACCCCGGAGAGGAAGGGTTGGGCGGGGTGGAGCTTTTCCTGGAGCTATCCCGGAGGGCCCGGGATGAGGACGGCGCCGAGGTCATTGTCCTGGGATGCGCGGGGCTGGCCGGGATGGACCGGAGGATCCAGGAGGCCACGGGGCTCCCGGTTCTGGACGGTATCGTCTGCGCCCTCATCCTCGCCACGGGCTTCGCCGGCTACGGGGTGGAGACCAGCAAAGCCATGTATTACAACCCGGAGTATTGACCCCCTCGCCTCGGAGCCCGGTTTTTGCCGGTTCTCAGCTCCCGTCCAGGGTGGCGCACACCCGGGCCGTCCGGTCCAGGCAATCCGCCACCTCCTCCTCGGTGATGAGGAGGCTGGGGCCATAGCGAAGGACGTTGTCCCGGAGTCCGGCTTTTCCGATAAGGAGACCTTCCTCCTTTGCCGCCTCCATGAAGGCCCCGGTCCGCTCGGCGAAGGGCTCCTTCGTTCCCGGGTCCTTCACCAGCTCCATGGCCTGCATGAGCCCCATGCCACGGACCTCCCCGATCCATTCGTACTCCGAGGCCAGGGCGTCCAGCCCGGCCCGGAGTTGGCCGCCCTGTCTCACGGCCCGGGCCCTGACATCCTCGTCCCGCATGATGTCCAGGGTCTCGGCCATGGCGGCCATGCAGATGGGGTTGCCCCCGAAGGTGGAGATGGTCTTCCCGGACCACCTGGAAGCGATCTCGTCGGTGGTGACGGTGGCCCCCACCGGCATTCCGCCGGCGATCCCCTTGGCCATGATCATGATGTCCGGCACCACGCCCCAGTGCTCGATGCCGAACCACTTGCCCGTGCGCCCGAATCCGGCCTGGACCTCGTCGATGATAAGGTAGCCGCCCACGCCACGGATGATCTCCGCTACCCGTTGGAAGTAGCCCGGAGGAGGAACGATGTAGCCTCCGGCTCCCTGGATGGACTCGGCCAGGAAGGCCGCCGGCCGACCGTTGGTGGTGGTGGCGATGACCTCTTCCAGGTCCCGGGCGAATTCCTCCGCGCAACTCTCGTCACAGGGACCTTCATGACGGCACCGATATGGGTAGGGGGCCCGGGCGTGCTTGATGTTGGCCATGGTGGAAGCCAGGGGGCGCCAGGAGCTGAGTCCCGTGAGGTTGGTGGCCAGGGTGCTGCGTCCGTGATATCCGCCCCGGAGAGCGATGACCTCCAGGCGGCCCGTGGCCACGCAGGCGAGGTTCACCGCTGTCTCGATGGCCTCGCTTCCGCTATTGGAAAAGAAGACCTTGTCGAGGTTTCCCGGAGTGATGGCCGCCAGCCGCCGGGCCGCTTCCACCTGGGGCTCCGTCACATAGAGGGTGGAGGTGTGTCCCAGCGTCCTTGCCTGCCGGGTAATGGCATCCACGATCCGGGGATGGCAATGGCCCACGGAGGTCGTGAGGATCCCGGAGAAGAAATCCAGGTATTCCCGGCCGTCGGCGTCCCAGGCCTTCGCACCCTCCCCCTTCACAAGGACCACCGGCTCCTTGTAGAGATGGCCCACGCACGGAAAGATGTAGTCCTTCTGCCCCTGGAAGATTTCCTGGCCTCGGGGTCCGACGGATGTATCGCTCATGGTGATTCGATGGGGTTGAGGATGGACGGCTCTAGCGTCGTTCCCTGCCAACCTACCCTCCGGCATGGCCCTTGGCCATCGGGGCGCTTCGG
>CAZSDD010000132.1:4906-7953 GCA_964605505.1 uncultured Gemmatimonadaceae bacterium
CCCCGCTTCATCTCTTCGTCGAAGGCCACCAGCTCGAACTCGTCCAGGTAGGCCACCCGGTCCGGATCCGGCAGGTACTGGTCCATCTTCTCCTGCCGAGCCATTTCCCGCTCCCAGGCCTCCACCTCCCTCTGGTCCGCATCCTCCCGGGAATCGTCGCTGGCGTAGACGATCTCCCCCACCTCCTGCTTCTCCAGCTCCATCTGGGCCCGAATGACCTCAGCTCCCTGAAATGCTCGACGGATTTCCGGAAAGTGATATCGGACTGTGCCGTCTGCCATTTCTTCAACCTCACCATCAAACTCCGCCGTCAGGCGTTGGAGCTGGGCCTGAAAGCCAGGACGCCACGCCCGTTCCGGAGGGAGGTTGGATTCCTTTGGGACCGGACGAAGCCGGTTCCCGTCTCCGGCACCAGGAAGAAGGAGAGCCCGGGCCCGTTCCACCGTTCCGGCGTCCGTGATCCAGCGGGCGCCTTTGGAGGCCAGACTCGCCTGAAAGACGTGAGCCAGGAGGATCTTTCGGAGGTTCCGCTCCTGGCGCTTCCGGTTCCGGCGACGGACGCCGAAAAGCCTGATGAGAGGGATGGTGAAGAAGAGGAGGCTGAAGATCGCGGGGATCCAGACCAGGCCGATCCAGGCCAGGGGACCCCCCAGCCCCAATTGGGGAAAGATGAACCAGGGGGCCGTGGCGGCGGCCGTCAGGTTGAACCCGTTGATACCGGCGATGAGGGCGTTGGATCTGGCTTCGTTGCCCGTCCAGGATTCCGCCGGCTCCAGGCGTCGCCAGGCGGGATCGGGCTCCCGTTCCGAGACCCTTCCCCCGGCGCTGAGCATGAGCTCCGGAAAAACATAGACCAGGCCTCCCTTCGGCGTGACCCGCACGTCTCCGTCGTAGGCTCCCATGAGGCGGCCCATTTCCTCCTCGGCCTCATGGAGGGCGATCCCGGTGTGCTGGACCAATTCGGTGGCGGTGAGGACGCCGCGCCGGGCCCGGATCAGGCGGATCACGCTCCGGTCCTTCTGGCGCTGGGTGGGCCGTGGTGCGTCAGGCCCGAAGACGAAGGCGAAGACCTTCTTGATGAAGGGCACCTTCTCCTTGCCCCGATCTCCTCCCCGGCCGTACCGCTTCTCCCAGCGATGACCGTAGTAGGGCCGGCGCCACCCCCAGCCGGGCCTCCAGAAGAAGTACCAGACCCAGAAGCCCGGCATTCCTCCACCGCGCCTCCGGCCCAGGCCGAAGTCCCGGCTCCTGCCCCTGCCGCCTCCCCGGGACTGGCTGGCCACCACCGCCGCTACGAGGAGGGCGACGAAGAGCACGAAGTAGACCACCAGCATGAGGACGATCCATATCTTGAACGCCTCCCGGAAAACGGCTCGACTCCGGCCGGCCAGTCGACTCAGCAGAGGCTCGGCGTCACGCTTCAGGAGCTTTGGGTCAAACCGGTAGACCAGAGCTCCGGTCTCGCCCACCTCCATGTGGCCCCGGCGGCTTTCCAGGAGGTCCCGGAGGACGGATTCCACCTGGTCACGGGGCATCCCCGTATCCGAGACCACGTCACCCACCGTCACGCGGCCCCGGGATTTCTTCAGAGCGGCGAGGACGGGGGCCGGATTTCGGGCTGAATCGACGGGGAGGGTAACACTGGTATCCATGGAGGGAATCTACCCGCTCCGGCCACATGGGATCCTCCAGGTATCCTGCCAGGGGGCGGTGCCCCGGGCTCTGCCTCCCGTCCCTCCGCTCCATTCGCTAAGATGGACGGTCGACGACGCCTTTCACCCATTGGACGTGTACATGAAGATCAGAATCCTCTCCATGGCGTTTCTGGCCCTGGGGGCCTGTGCCCCGGCCGTGCCATCTGCCCCGCCATCGCCGCCAGGCTCCCCCGAGGCCCCTGAGCTGGGGATCTCCGAGTCCCGTCCCATCGAGGGCCTCCATCGCCGAACCGTCGGTTTCCTGGAGGAAGGGGTATGGATCTCCAACGAGTTCGAAGGGGGTCGGGTGAGCGACGCGTGGATGGAGGGGGATTCCCTCTTCGTGATCCAGATCAGGCCCGAGAACGCTCCGGTGAACAACAGTGCCTGGTACGCCTTCAAGGTATGGTCCCGGGACGACAGGACCATCGACCTGCGCCTGGTCTACCGAGACGGCGATCACCGGTACTGGCCGAAGGTCCGGAGGGCCGGGGAGGACTGGGCGGCCATGGACTCGGCGGCGGTGCGGGTCGACTCGGTGGCGGAAGAGGCCACGTTGCGACTGAGGGTTGGACCGGACACGGTATGGGTTGCCGGCCAGGAAATGATGACGTCCGCCTCCTTCGACGCGTGGACGGCGCAGCTGGCGTCGGAATCCCGGGTCAGCCGAACGGTCATCGGAAGATCCGGCAGGGGCCGTCCCATACAGATGCTGGAGTTCGGGGCACCGGAAGCGGCACGGCACGTGATGATCATCGGCCGACAGCACCCGCCGGAGGCCACCGGGACCATGGCCCTGATGGCATTCGTGGAGGAGTTGGCCGGAAACACCCTCCTGGCCCGGGAGTTCAGGGACCGCTTCCGGGTCCACGTGGTTCCCCTGGTGAACCCTGACGGTCTGGATCTGGGGCACTGGCGCCATAACACGGGAGGCGTGGATCTGAACCGGGATTGGGAAGCCTTCAACCAGCCCGAGACCCGTGTGGTGCGGGGGGCCTTCACGGAAATCCTCGATCGACCGGGCCACGAGCTCTGGTTCGCGGTGGACTTCCATTCCACCCAATATGACGTCTTCTACACGCTGGAGCGGGATCTGGAGACGACTCCCCCGGGCGTCACGGACCGGTGGCTGGATTTCATCTCCACCCGGCTTCCGCACTACGAGGTGAACGACTCGCCCTCAGGCCTCCGCACCCCCATGTCCCGAAACTGGTTCTACAGAGCCTTCGGGGCCCCGGCCCTCATCTACGAGGTGGGAGACCGGACGGACCGGGACCTGATCCGGGAAGTGGCCACGACAGCGGCCCGGGGGACCATGGAGATTCTCCTGGAGGAGATCGGAAGACGGTAGGC
>CAZSDD010000133.1:0-1366 GCA_964605505.1 uncultured Gemmatimonadaceae bacterium
GGCCACGATGTTCACCCGGTCGCCGAAGGTGCGGTGGACCCGGTCAATCTCGGGCTGGAGTGCTTCGCATTCGTGACACCAGGAGGCCCAGAACTCCAGGAGGGTGGGCCTGCCCGCCTCCACGTAGTCCAGGAGTTGGATGCGGTTTCCATCCAGGTCTTCCAGCTCTGCTGCCGGGGCCCGGGTACCCAGGGGCAGGGACACGTCCTGACCCCGGGCAGTCCCGGCGGTGAGAGCCAGGGTCAGCAGAAGTGCCCCCGCCAGGGCCGAAATCCGGCTCATGGCGCCAGGGGCGGGCCTGGAGCGAGGAACGATGATCGGAAGAAGATCATCAAGACCCCGAGCCCCATCCATGCTCGTCCGCCGCCCTTCTTCGGCTTTCAGCCGCAGCCCTTCTCCGGCGTTCGGCCGTCGTCCGCCTTTTCCTGTTTCCCGCATCTCAACCCTCCTCCTCACAAGTTGTATCCCGCCTTCACGAAGTAGTATTGGGCCACGGCCAACATGAGAATTCCGGCCGCCCTCTTGATCCAGACCATCCACCTTCCGGACCGGGGAAGGGTGGCCAGGGTTCCGGAAAAGAGCCCCACCACCACCAGGAGGGCGGTCATCCCCAGAGAAAAGACGAACAGGTAGATGAAGCCCATGGCCCCGGCCTGGGTGGCCGCCACCCAGGTCAGGACCGCCGCAAAGGCCGGGGCACCGCAGGGGGCCGCAACCACTCCGGAGGTAGCACCCAGGACGAAGACCGCGCCGTACGAGCCTCCTTCCCGCGTCGCCGCCCAGTTCATGAGACGGGTGGGCACCGGAAGGGGAAAGACGTCCAACATGAAAAGCGAGAAGAGGAGGAGAAGGTTCCCGATCGCCAGGAGGGCCCAGGGACTGGCGCTCACCGTTCCGAAGAGGGTTCCGCTGAGGCCCGCCAGCAGCCCGAGCATGGCGTACAGAAGGGCCAGCCCTGTGACATAGGTCAGGGTCATGGCCGCCGTCCGAAACTTGCCCTGGTCTTCCCGGGCCGTCCCCGTCAGCACGGAGACAGTGATTGGGATCATGGGGTAGATGCAGGGGGTGAGGCTGGTGAGGACCCCGGCTCCGAAGAGGGTGACAACCGCCAACAGCGGATTGTCGGAGAGGGTCTGGCCCAGGCCTCCTTCGCCGGCGGTCTGGACCAGGCTCGTCAGGGAAGCCCGGATGCCGCCGCCGGACGAGGCGGAAGTCGTCATCTCCCCTGCCAGGGAGAGGATCGGGGCGGTCAAAGAGGTGAACTGGATCATGGCGCCTCTCCAATCCCCCAAGGGAGTCAGGAGTTCCTTTCGGGGGCGGGTCCGGATCCGAAGAATCTATTGGAAAACGCGGGTCCGGATCCGAA
>CAZSDD010000133.1:1466-7892 GCA_964605505.1 uncultured Gemmatimonadaceae bacterium
AACTGTGACCAGCCTGTTACATTGCCGCGTCCGTTGAAGCCACTCGCAAGGAACCCGCCCCTGTGACCGAAGCTTCGGGGAAGGAAAAGCAAAAAGGAGCTTCCAGCGTCCTTCCCGCGCTGTTGACGGCGGCCTACTTCCTCCTTCTCCTCTATCTTTTCTTTTTCAGCATCGAGTTGATGAGCTCCGCATTCAAGATGGCGGGGCGGGGTTTCGCGGAACAGCTCATCAACATGGTTTCGGACCCCGTGGCGGGTTTGCTCCTGGGTTTTGTGGCCACGGGGATCATCCAGAGTTCCTCTACCACCACCACAATCGTGGTGGGGCTGGTGGCCTCCGGCACTCTCTCCATCGAATTGGCCGTTCCGGTGATCATGGGAGCCAATATCGGCACCTCCACCACCAATACCCTGGTTTCCATGGGGCATGTCACTCGGCCGGCGGAGTTCCGGAGAGCCTTCGCCGCCTCCACCGTTCACGATTTCTTCAATGTGCTGGCCGCCGTCACTCTGCTGCCGGTGGAGATTTTCTTTCATCCTATCCAGAAAACCGCGGTCTTCCTTCAGGGACTCTTCGAAGGGGCGGGGGGGATGAGTGTGGCCAGCCCCCTGAAGGTGATTCTCCATCCCCTGGCGGAGGTGGTGATGGCCGTAGTCCCCCATCTCCTTCTGTTGATGGTCCTTGCCCTGGGCCTCCTCTTCTTCTGCCTTCAACAGATGATGAGGGTGATGAAGGGGGTGGTCCTGAGCCGCATCGAAACCCTCTTCGACCGGGTGCTTTTCAGAAATGATGCCGCCAGCTTCGGATTGGGAATGATCTGCACGGCGGCGGTCCAGAGCAGCTCCGCCACGACCTCCCTGGTCGTGCCCCTGGCCGGTACGGGTGTTCTGACCCTGCGCCAGATCTTTCCCTACACGTTGGGGGCCAACGTCGGGACGACGATCACCGCCATTCTGGCCTCCCTCTCCACGGGGAGTCCGGCAGCCGTGACGGTGGCCCTGGCACACCTGGTCTTCAATCTCCTGGGTATCGCCATCTTCTATCCCCTCGCTTCCGTTCCCATCTGGCTGGCCACGAAGGCCGGAACGATAGCGGCCCGCTCCAGGGGGAGCTCGGTGATGGTGATCGTCATCTACATTGCCCTCATCCTTGTGCCCCTGATCTATATTTTTGCCTTATAGGCGTCCCGATGTGATTCGGAGGTCGAACGCGCCATGTGGAAAGACATACTCTCCCTGCTGAAGGGCAGCAGTCTCTGCCAGGAGGCTTTCGAAGAATCCCTTCAGATGCTGGAAACCTCCTACGGGATGTTCAACGACGCCGTGGCGGCCCTCCACAAGGAGGGGATCCTGGTGGACGACATCTACGAACGGGACCGGCAACTCAACAAATTCGAACGGAGCGTCCGGCGTAAGATTCTTACCCATCTCTCGGTCTCTTCGAAGCCGGACGTGAACATGGGGTTGGTCATCACCGCCATCGTCATCGACATGGAGCGCATCGGGGACTACGCCAAGAACATCTCGGAGTTGGCCGTGGAGTTCGAAGCCCCCTTCGACGCCGTGGAGTTGAACGTGGACCTTCGGCATCTGGAACGGCTGGTGGACGCGAACTTCGCCGACCTTTCCGTGGCATTGGAGGAATCCCACGAGGGGCGAGCCCGGACGATCCTGGAGCGTCACAAAGAGGTTTCGGGCACAGTGGAGCGGCATCTGAAGGCCCTCAGGAGCGGTCAGGTCATCACCGGCGATTCGGGGAGAGCGGTGACCACCGCCCTTTATCTTCGGTACCTGAAGCGCATGAGCGCCCATCTGAAGAACATCGCCACCAGCGTGGTGAACCCCTACTACCGCATCGGATATCGGGAGAAGAAGAAGAAGGAATAGCGACCGGGGGGAACGGGGCGCCGGGAGAAACCGATGCCCTGTCCCTCAGGGGCCGTCCTCAGGGTCTTCCACCTTCCGGGGGGCCTTCAGGGCCCCCATAGGCGTGCGATTCGGCGGAGCCCCCGGGAAAGAAGAAGCTCACCAGGAGAGCCGCCGCGGCCATCCCCGCCATGGCCAGGTAGATGGATCCCAGACCCGAGTCCAGGGCGTCCACCAGGGGCTGTAAAGCCTCGGCGGGAGAGGCTTCCCTCAGCGTGGGATTGAGGGCCACGTTGGGGTCTACGTCCCTCCCGACCTGCCGGGCCAGCTCTGCGTTGAGGACGGCGCCGAAGGCCGCTACGGCGATGGCTCCGCCGATGGAACGGAAGAACTGGACGGAGCTTGTGGCCACTCCTCTCCGGCTCCAGGGCACAGCGTTCTGAACGGCAAGAAGGTACGGTGTGGACGTGAAACCCAGCCCCATCCCCAGGAAGAACATGGCCAGCATGACGGGGGCCTTGCCCGAGGCCGGGTCCGCCATGGCCAGAAGCACGGATCCCAGAATCCCGAATACCGAGCCGAGGATGATGAAAGGCCGGTAGCCGAACCGCATGAGCAGCCAGCCGGAAGTGGTGCTGGCGATGGGCCAACCGATGGACATGGGAGCCAGGGTGATACCGGCATCGGTGGCGGTGCCTCCAAGAACGCCCTGGGTGAACATGGGAACGAAAGCGGCGGCGCAGTACAGGAGGGTTCCCATGAGGAGCCCCCCAAGGCTGGCCACGGCGATGACCCGGATCTTGAAGAGCTCCAATGGGAGCATGGGCTCCGGTGCCCGGTTCTCCTGCCAGAGGAAGAAGATGAGTCCCAGCCCGGAGAAGAAGAGCAAGCCCAGGGTTCTGGGGTCTCTCCATCCCCAGATCTCCGGGCCTTCCAGGAGGGCCAGGAGAAGAATGGCCACCGAGGCCGTGAGGCTCAGCGTGCCCAGATAGTCCAGCTGGTGCTCCCTCCGTCGGCCTTCCTCCCTCAGGAAGGCCCGAACCAGGATCACGGCGGCCAGGCCGAAGGGAATGTTCAGGTAGAATACCCACCGCCAGCTCAGGAAGTCGGTGATGAGCCCGCCGGCCGCCGGGCCCGCCAGGCTGGACGTGGCCCACACGGCGGAGAAGACCCCCTGCATCCTGCCCCGCTCCTCCAGGGTGTAGATATCTCCCACCAGGGTGATGGAGATGGGCATGACGCCGCCGGCTCCCAATCCCTGGACGGTTCGGAAGAGGATGAGCTGGTTGAAGGAGGTGGCCAGCCCGCAGAGCGCCGAGCCCAGGATGAAAAGGGCGATGGCGATGGTGAAGATGAGGCGCCGGCCAAAAAGATCAGCCAGCTTCCCGTACATGGGGACCGTCGTGGTGGCGGCCAGCAGGTAGGCGCTGAAAACCCAACTGTACCGGGACACACCTCCCAGGTCCGCCACCACCGTGGGCATGGCCGTGCCTACGGCGGTGGCTTCCAGGGCCGCCAGGAACATGGCCAGGACAAGGCCCGCTGTGACGATTCTCCTTTGACGTCCCGGCTCCAAGGCTGCCTCGGTTTCGATCAGGGTGGCGGGGCTCCGGCGGAGGGATTTAGCCATGGAGGGAAAGCGGTGCAAGGCGCCCTTCCCGGTTGCCCCGTTCCATCCCCGGCCCTATTCCTCCTTCGATCGGTCGAGGGACCGGTCGAGGGACCGGTCGAGGGACCGGTCGAGGGATCGGTCGAGGGACCGGTCGAGTTTTCTTGGAGCCTTTCCGGGTAATGGGGCGAGCCTCGTTACCCGGAAAGGATCACGGATCCGGAGCGCATCTCTTGACGCCGTTGCATCCAGGACGGAAGGGGAAAGCCCTGAGGTTTGCCCTTCCCCTGATCGTTGCGTTGACCATCTGGCCACTCCCGGTCCCCCCGGGGGTGGAGCCCGCCGGCATGCACCTCCTGGCCGTCTTCGTGGCCACAATCGTCGGGATCATCCTCAAGCCCCTGCCCATGGGTGCCGTGGCCATGGTGGGCATCGCCGCTACGGCCGCCACCGGGACACTGACCATCAACGAGTCCCTCTCGGGATTCGGGAACCGGGTGATCTGGCTCATCGTCCTGGCCTTCTTCATTTCCCGGGGTTTCATCAAGACGGGTCTGGGGGCCCGAATCGCCTATGGATTCATGGCGGGACTGGGCCGCCGGAGCCTGGGACTCGGGTATGGTCTGGTGGCCACGGACCTGATCCTGGCTCCGGCCATCCCCTCCAATACTGCCAGAGCCGGCGGCGTTGTGTTTCCCATCCTGCGGTCGGTGGCGGAGGCTTACGGCAGCCGGCCTGACGACGGGACGGCCCGTCGCATCGGCGCCTTCCTCACCCTCACTGCGTTTCAGGGCACGGTGGTCACCAGCGCCATGTTTCTCACGGCCATGGCGGCCAATCCGCTGGCTGCGGAGTTGGCGGCGGCTCAAGGCGTGGAGATGACCTGGGGCGGATGGGCACTGGCAGCTCTGGTCCCGGGCCTGGCGAGCCTGGCCCTGGTCCCATGGGCCATCTATCGCCTTCATCCACCGGAGATCCGGGAGACGCCGGAAGCCGCTGCCCTGGCCAGAGAGCACCTGGCGAAACTGGGGGGCATGAGTCCGGGGGAGTGGGTCATGCTCTCCACCTTCGTCCTGCTCCTGGCCCTCTGGATCCTGTCCGGCACCCTGGGCGTCCACACCACCACCACGGCTCTCCTGGGCCTGGTGATCCTTCTGGTTACGGGAGTCCTCACCTGGGATGACGTTCTCCGGGAACGGGGGGCGTGGGACACGCTGGTCTGGTTCAGCGCCCTGGTGATGATGGCCTCCTACCTCACGGAGCTGGGGCTCATCCCCTGGTTCAGCCAGACGGTGGGCGGGTGGTTCGGGGGAGTGGGATGGAAGGCGGGATTTCTGGCATTGAGCCTCGTCTACTTCTACAGCCATTATTTCTTCGCCTCCAATACCGCCCACGTCAGCGCCATGTACGCCCCCTTTCTCGGGGTCGCTCTGGCCCTGGGAACGCCCCCACTCCTGGCGGGCCTGGTTCTGGCGTTCTTCAGCAATCTGTTCAGCAGCATGACCCATTACGGTACGGGACCGGCTCCCGTCTTTTTCGGGGGAGGCTACGTGGAAGTAGGGGACTGGTGGAAGGTGGGATTCCTGGTCAGCCTGATAAACCTGGTAATCTGGCTGGGGTTGGGGGGATTATGGTGGAGGTTGTTGGGCCTGTGGTGACGGAAGGTCCTGTTCGCTGCGGGGAGCTCCCCCCACGCGACGGCTCCCGTAAAACATTTTCCGCCCTCTTCCCGTAGTGCAGGGTTGGAGGGGAGGGAACGGGGCCTGCAGGTTTCTCCGGAGGGTCCCAGGAGCCATTCTGGAGGGATTTCATGTACGACGAATTCGAACGAGCCGTAACCGGAAAGCCAAGCCGGGGAATCCCCGTATTCGGCTGGATCCTCATCGCCCTGGCCTCCCTTTTCATCTTCGGCATCGTCGGCGTAGGCTTCGCGGCCTACAAGACGGCTTCCATGGTGAAACGGGAGTTCTCGGGAGAGATGGGCGGCGAGTTGGCCCGGGAGTTGGCCAGGGTGGAGCGGGAGCTGGCGGTAGAGTTGAGGGGAGTGGACGCAGACGTGGCCTCCAGCATCTCGGCGGCTCTCCGGGGCGCCCGGGCCGAGATGGGGGAGAGCTTCGGTGATGAGGCGCCCCTCTACGCTGCCAACCTCCTTTCCCGCATGGGGCCCCGGATGGATCGCCTTTTCCGGAATCCCGCCGCAGGGCTGGCGCTCTTGCGAGACCTGGGCTCCACCGACAGCTCAGAGGCGGCCCTGCGGGATGTGCTGGAGGGTTCCCTCCGGATCCGCACCGACGAGGGCGGGATGGCAGCGGACCTCTGGAGCGGTGAGGATGGCGGGTCTCTGGTGATCCGGGGGTCCGACGGCCAGGAGCTCATCCTCGATCTCGTCCGATCCGAAGCCGGTGGAGCGCTGATCATCCAGTCCCCGGAGGGGGTCGTGAGGCTCGGGGCGGGATCCGAGGCGGGACCGCTCCCGGGTTGGGTGCCGGCACCCGGGGGGATGCCGGACTCCCCCGATCCCGTTTTTTCCGTCGAGTCTGAAGACGGGGCCACGGGGGCCGTCTCCTGGAGTTCTGAGGAGTCTCCCGGAGCCGTTCTGGACAGCTACCGGAAAGCGCTGTTCGATGCCGGCTTCCGGATCAGGCAGGAGCACTCCGCGAGGCACGCCAATGAGGTGGATGCGGGCTTCTGGGCTGAGCACCCTGAGGAGGACCGTGTGGTGTTCCTCTCCGCTTCACGGGAGGACAGCCTGACCCGGATCCTCCTGGGATACGGAGAGGAGATCCGTTGACACTCCCGGGGCCGGCCTATCCGTCCCGGGGCTGAGCCCCGGGCTTTCCGGCCATTTGCTGTAATCCCAAAGGATGCGCCCCGGGGGAGTCAGGGCTCTTCGGAGTGCCGGCCGTCCCGGTGCCTGGGATGATTCCCCAGAGCGAACCCCACTCGCCGCCC
>CAZSDD010000134.1:0-7773 GCA_964605505.1 uncultured Gemmatimonadaceae bacterium
CGGGATGGAGCTGGTCTTCATCCGGCCGGAGATCGGGACCTTCATTCTTCTGACCGGGGACAGTGATTTCAGCAGCCTGGTCCTGAAGCTGAAGGAGTACGGGAAGTACGTCATCGGCGTGGGAATACAGGAGTCCAGCTCCGACATCCTGGTCCAGAACTGCGATGAGTACTACTCCTATACCTCCCTCTCTGGTCTGCGGAAGACCACCGATTCCGCCAATAAGCCCCTGGACCCCTGGGTCCTGGTGGAAGAGGCGGTGAAGAAGATGGCCGCCCGGAACGATGTCATGCGCTCGGACCGGCTCAAGCAGGTCATGATCGAAATCGACGCCAGCTTCGACGAGGGGAATTTCGGCTTTTCCAAGTTCAGCAAGTTCCTCTCGGAAGCGGCCAGCCGTGACCTGGTATCTCTTCGGAAGCTGGAGAACGGCCAGTACGAGATTCAGCCCCGCGGACGGGAAAGGAGCGAGGCCGGAAAGAGCCGGCCCGGGCCGGTCAGGAAGACGGAGACGCGGGATCGGACCCGGGGCGAGAAGGGTGCAGGCGCAGGAGACGGGCCCCGGGGTGGGAGAGCTCCGGTGGACGTGGTCGGAACGGACAAACAGGAGATCTCCAGGAAGGAGCCGCCCCAGAAGGAGAGGGACGTCGCTCCCGGAACGGAGGAGACGGGCGGTGAGGATCCTCTCCGGGCCGGTTACGACCTCTTGAAGCGAGCGATGGCCCGTCTTTCCGATGGAAATGGCGGCGGCCCCGTCCGGGATTCGGACCTGAAGAGAAAGATGCTGGAGCTGCAGCCCTCCTTTGATGAGGGAGAGCTGGGCTTCGGAAAGTTCAGCCGCTTCCTTCGCCAGGCACATGACCATGAGGTGATCGATCTGGAAAAACGGGAGGAGGGAACCTATCAGGTATCTCTCAGGCAGGTATCTCTCAGGGACGAGGCCGTCCGGGACGGCGCTGCCCAAGAGAAGGCCCCTGAGCCGTCTTCGGCGGAGGAGGCCCCGTCCCCCGAGGCTCCTTCCCGGAAGAAGGATTCGGTCGCCGGCGGTGGCAAGAAGGAATCGGCCGCCGGTGGTGGCAAGAAAGAGGGTTGGGGGCTGGGGGTTCGGCGGGGAGAGCGTGGCCGGTCCAGGGAGAAGGAGGGGCCGCCTCCCATCCTGGAGGGTCAGGTCATCCAGCCCGGCGGTTCATCCGCCGCTGCCCCCGATGGCCGGGTGAAACGGGAAACCGAGGCTGGAGCCGCGGAAGACAGAACGGCTCCGGAACAAAAGACGGCTCCAAGACAAAAGACGGCTCCAAGACAAAAGACGGCTCCGGAACAAAGAACGGCTCCGGCTCCGGGGGGCGAGTCCATCGATCCCGGGGAGCTCGGCCTGCCCACCGGCCGGGCCGCCGTCATCCGGTATCTCACCAATTCCTACAAGGGGGTGGGAAAGAAAACGGCTGAGACCCTGGTGGACACCTATGGAGGAGATCTCTTCAAGGTGCTCCAGGAAGACCCGGATCGCCTCTCTTCGGTTGTGGCGGGGAAGCGGGCCGAGCAGCTTCTGGAGGCCTGGAGGGCGGATTACCAGCGCCGGAGGGAGCGGGCGTCCCGGAGCACCGTGGAGGAAGGCGGCAGCGGTCGTGATGCCGGCGAGGGTCGTGAGGCCGGCGACGGTCCTGAGGCCGGCGGCAGGGGCTCCCAGGGTGCCGACGAGGGATCGAAGGGCTCGGGGAACGACCCGCAGGATGGCGGACCGGGTGGCCCTCAGGGAGGCGGGCAGGACGCGCCGAAAGGGAAGGTGGAGGATGACCCGGAGGATGAGGTGACCGGGCAGGCCAAGACGCCGCCGAAGCGCAGGACCCGCAGGGGAGGCCGGAGCCGGCGGCAGTGAGGGAAGCGCCCGGGGAATATCCAGGGCAGGGGGCAGCCCCTACCCCCGGCCCCCGTCACTGGGAGAACGCCACGGCGGTCGCGTGGCGTTCCGCTTTTGGGGAGGGCGAGAAACAGCTTCTCTTTCCCGATTCGCTCAGAGAAGAAGCCGACGCGGTGGCACGGGCCCTTCTGGGAAGCACGTTCGTCTCCATTCTGGGTGAGGGGGAGGTGAGGGGTGTGGTGGTGGAGACGGAGGCCTACCTGGGTCCTCACGATCCGGCCTCTCACGCCGCCGAGAGAATCGGCCGGACCCGGAGGAACGAATCCATGTTCGGGCCTGCGGGGCTGGCGTATGTCTACCGGAGCTACGGGATCCACTGGTGCCTGAACGTGGTGACGGGAGAAGAGGCTTTTCCGGCAGCGGTCCTGGTCCGGGGGGTGGATCCCATCCACGGCGTCGAAATCGTACAGGACCGTCGGGGGGGAAGGGAACCCCTGGGAGCCGGGCCCGGCAGGGTCTGCCAGGCTCTCGGCATCACCGGTGCCCTGGACGGACACCTCCTCACCGATCCTCCCCTCCAGCTTCAACGGGGATGGAGGGTGCCGGACGAAATGGTGGGGGTTTCGGGACGGGTGGGAATCCGACATGCTGCGGACTGGCCTCTTCGCTTCTACCTTCGTGGCCATCCCCAGGTGACCCGGGTACGTAACCGAGCCCGCAGACCAGACAACTCAACGGAACCGGACGACGCATGAGCGACCCCAGCTGGATCTCTCTCCTCCCCCCCCTCCTGGCCATCACCCTGGCCATCATCAGCCGACAGGTCTACCTCTCCCTGGCAGGGGGAATCTGGCTGGGATGGACCATCCTGGAAGGCTGGGACCCCATTTCCGGGCTGGCCAGCGCCATCGACGGCTCCGTTGAAGTCCTCTCCGATCCCGGTGACGCCAAGGTCATCCTCTTCACCCTGGTCATCGGAGCCCTCATCGCCACAGTGGAAACCTCCGGAGGGGTCAGGGGCTTCGTGGGATTTCTGGAGTCCCGGCGCTGGGTGGACACGCCGAGGAAGGCCCGGATTCTGGCCTGGCTCATCGGGATCACCCTCTTCATCGAATCCAACATCAACGTGCTGGTGGCGGGCTCCGTGTCCCGGCCCCTCTTTGATCGCTTCAAGATCTCCCGGGAGAAGCTGGCCTACATCATCGATTCGGCCTCCGCCCCCACCTGCATCCTGATTCCCCTGAACGCGTGGGGAGCCTACAACCTGGGAATCCTCTCGGGACTTGGCGTGGAGGATCCCCTGAGGGTCTTTCTCTCGGCCGTGGTCCTGAACTTCTACGCCATGGCGGCCCTGGCCCTGGCCTTCTTCACGGCTGTGACGGACCTGGATCTGGGGCCCATGAAAAAGGCCCAGAAACGGACCCGGGAAGGGGAGGTGCTGTGGCCCAATGCCACACCCATGATCGACGAGTCCATCCTCTCGCCACAGCCCAACGAGAAGATCCCGCCCCGGGCGGTGAACATGATCCTCCCCATCGTGGTCATGGTCCTCATGATGCCCATCTCCCTCTTCATCACCGGAGGTGGGGATCTCATGGAGGGGGAAGGGTCCACAAGCGTGCTCTGGGCCGTCATGTCGGGCCTGGCTGTGGCCTGGGTGCTCCTGCTGGTTCAGCGGGGGTCTTCGGTGGATGACCTGACCCGAACGGGGCTGAAGGGGGCCGGCGGCCTCATTCCCCTGGCCCTCATCCTCTTCCTGGCTCTGTCTCTGGGAGATGTGGCCAATGCCCTGGGGACCGGACGGTTTGTGGCCCAGGTGACGGAAGGAGTCCTGCCTCCTTTCCTCTTTTTGCCTCTGGTCTTTCTGGTGGGAGCCGGGATCGCATTCTCCATCGGGTCTTCCTGGGGGACCTTCGCGATCATGCTTCCCATCGCCGTCCCGGCGGGAGAGGCCATGGGGCTTCCGCTGGCTCCCTTCGTCGCCGCCTCTCTTGCCGGTGGTGTCTTTGGAGACCATTCGTCCCCCATCAGCGACACCACAATCATCTCCTCCATGGCGGCTGCGACGGACCACATCGACCACGTCCGGACCCAGCTTCCCTACGCCCTTTCCGCCGGCGCCGTGGCCCTGGTGGGCTTCGCGCTTCTCGGAGCCACCCTTTGAGACGGCTCGGGCTCCCGGGACCGGGCAGGAGACGCTCCGGAGGCGGCAGCCATGTTGAAGGAGATCCATCGTCCCCCTAGATTGCGGCCTGTTCCCATCGTTTCAACAGCCCGTCATGGAGCGGAGCCTTGAACATCGTAGTCTGTGTCAAACGAACCCCGGATACCGAAACCAGGATTCGCCTGGGAGGCGATGGCCTTTCAATCGATCCCAGCGGGGTGAAGTTCATCATCAGTCCCTATGACGAGTTCGCCATCGAGGCTGCTCTGCAACTGAAGGAAGCCGCCGGAGAAGGGGAGGTCACCCTCCTGTCCATGGGTGGGGACGACACCCCGGAGACCCTGCGGCAGGGCCTGGCCATGGGGGCCGACAAAGCCGTCCACCTCAAGGGGGACTCCGGCGCCGACGGCCTGGCCGTGGCCAAAGCCCTGGCAGCGGACTTGAAGGAGATGGCTCCCTCCCTGGTCCTATTCGGCATGAAGGGTGCCGACCACGACCAGCAACAGGTGGGTCCCATGACCGGGACGCTCCTGGAGCTTCCCTGCCTCACCGCCGTTTCGGAGTTCGAACACGCCGACGGCGTCGTGACGTGTCGCAGAGAGGTGGAAGGGGGAACCGAGGTCCTGGAGATGCCCCTTCCGGCCGTCATCACCATGACCAAGGGAAAGCTGGAGCCCCGGTATGCTTCCCTGAAGGGAATCATGGCCGCCAAGCGTAAGCCCCTGGACGAAAAAGAGGCCCAGGGCGGGGAGGACCGTCTGGTGGTGAGAAAGCTGGCCTATCCCCCGGAGCGCCCGGCGGGCCGGATCGTCGGGGAAGGTGCCGATGCGGCTCCAGAGCTGGTGCGGCTCCTCCGGGAAGAAGCGAAAGCACTCTGAGGGATGGGTTGGAAGGGGTGGGTCACCCGGGACATCCGGAGATTCCTGGAACCGGGGTCGGATGGGGCGCCCGGCGGAAAGCCATGCGTTCCCCCCACCGGTTTCGAGACTGATTCGAACGAATAGAGAGGAACAGGAACATGGGCGACGTCCTCGCCGTCGTTGAGCAGAGAGATGGGAAGATCCGGGGGGTCTCCCACGAAGTGGTGTCGGCGGCCGCCGAGATGGCCGGGAAGCTCGGAGCGGTTGCCCACGTCCTGCTCGTGGGTGCTCCCGGGGTTTCGGGAGACGCCTCGGGGCTGGGAAGGTTCGGTGCCGGGAAGATCCGGGTGGCGGAGATGGAGGCCCTCGCCGGCTACCAGCCTGAGGGCTACGCCAGAGTCGTGGCCGATGCGGTCAGGGACGGTGGCTACAGCGCGGTGATCTTCGGAGCCACCACCCAGGGAAAGGACCTGGCCCCCCGGGTCGCTGCCCTTCTGGACGTCCCACTGGCTTCCGATGTCACGGATCTGGATGTGGAGGGAGAAGCCGTGGTGGCCATCCGGCCGATCTTTTCCGGAAAGGCCTTCTCCACCGTTTCCTTCGCCGCCTCTCCGGCATTGGTGAGCATTCGGCCCAATGCGTTTCAGGCACGGGAAAACCCGGGGGCCGGCGAGGTTGAGACCTTCGCGCCGGAAGGGGTGGACCCGGGAAGCTGGAAGATCAAGGTGAAGGAGTTCGAGGCTGCCGGCTCCGGGACGAAGGACGTTGCGGAAACCTCCGTCGTCGTTTCCGGCGGTCGGGGGATGAAGGACCCCGAGAACTGGGAAATCCTGGAGGAACTGAAGGAAGCCCTGGGTTCCGACGCCGCCCTGGGGGCTTCCCGGGCCGTGGTGGACGCCGGCTGGCGGCCCCACAGCGAGCAGGTGGGCCAGACCGGAAAGACCGTGGCCCCGAAGCTGTACTTCGCCGTCGGTATCTCCGGGGCCATCCAGCACCTGGCGGGAATGCGTACCTCCGGCACCATCGTCGCCGTCAACAAGGATCCGGACGCCCCCATCTTCCAGGTGGCGGATTACGGGATCGTGGGGGACCTCTTCGACGTGGTGCCGGCCCTGACCCGGGAGATCAGGAAGCTCAAGGAAGGGGACTGATCACCTTCCGGGGAAGCCTCCCAGGAAGGGAACGGGATCCACCTCCCTGCCCCACCGCCATACCTCGAAGTGGAGGTGGGGCCCCGTGGCCCTGCCGGACTGTCCGCTGAGAGCGATGACCTGCCCGCCCTTCACCTCCTGGCCGGCCTGCACGAGCACCGCTGACAGGTGGGCGTAGACGGTAAGCACGTCTCCGGGATGGTCCAGCCACACCACCCGGCCGTACCCCCGCTGTGTTCCGGCGAACCGGACCCGGCCCCGAACCATGGCCCGGACCTCTGTTCCCTCCGGAACCTGGATGTCCACACCTCGGTGCAGGCCCAGGAACATACCTTGAGTCCGCAGGCCGAATCCAGACACCAGGGGGCCCTGGGCCGGCCACCGGGGGATGCCGCACCCCGACACCAGCAGGGTGAGCAGGAGGGTGAAGAGGGAAGTCCGGAGGGGAGTCACCCTGAGTGGGAAGGGGCCTTTTTCCGAGCTCATGGGTGGACCGGAAGGAGGTGGCTCACAGGCTTCCTTGGAGTCATGCCGGAAGGAATCCTGCCTCTTTTCCCCCCAGGCCGAAGTCGTCCAGGAGGATCACCCGCACGGGGCTTCCGGCGTCGATGCCGGAAGTCCCCTCCGGAACCACCGCCAGCCCCTGAGCCAGCCCCTGGCTCAGGACCAGCCCCGAGGTCTGGGGCCCGGTGAGGAAGACTTGAGGCCTGACGGGATCCCCTTCCAACCTGACCCTGAAAAAGTGGGTCAGGTGTCCGGGAGAGGACAGAGGCTCTCCTGCCACACCCTCCAGCACGGGCCGATGCACGCGGCTGTGCCCCGCCAGTCGAAGGAGGAAGGGCCGGCAGAAGATCTGAAAGGTGACAAAAGAGGATGCGGGATTCCCCGGGAGTCCGAATACCGGCAAGGATTGGGATCCCTCCGTCTCCAGAAAGCCGAAGCTGAAGGGCGTTCCGGGCCGCATCTTGACCCTCCAGAAATCCAGGCTCAGCCCGGCCTCTTCCAGGACCCGCTTGAAGAGGTCTCCTTCCCCCATTGAAGCGCCTCCGGAAGTCAGAAGCACATCGGCTTCCTCGGCTCTTCCCCGTTCCACCTTTTCCAGGATGTCCGGAGCCTGGTCTCGGGCGATGCCCAGCTGGATGGGGCTGCCCCCGGCCAGGCGCACCGCTGCCGCCAGGGTGGGACCGTTGGTTTCGGGGATGCCCTTTCCAGCCATCACCCGTTGAAAATTTCCCGGGCCCACCAGCTCATCCCCGTTGGAGAGGATGGCCACCCGGGGTCTCCGGTGTACCTGGACCGTCCGGGCTCCCGATGCGAAGAGCAGACCCATCTGACCGGGACCCACGGTGGTTCCGGCTCTGAGAATCTCCTCGCCACCCTGCATGTCCTGGCCCCCCGGCCGGATATGCCGGTCCCGGTCGGCATCGGAATAGATGACCACCCTCCCCGGAGACGCCTCGGCGTCCGTGTCCTCCACCCGGATCACCGAATCGGCCCCTGCCGGGATGGGTGCCCCGGTCATGATTCGGATGGCCTCCCCCTTCACCAGGACCCTGCCCGCCGCTTCCCCGGCCCGGGTCTCCCCCACCACCTGCAGCGCGACCGGCTCCTGGCGGGTCGCCCCGGCCACATCCCGGCCCCGGACCGCGTAACCGTCCATGGCCGAGTTGTCCCATGGGGGAAGGGGGGCCCTGGCCAGAACCCCCCTGGCCAGAGCCCGCCCCAGAGCGTCTTCCGGTT
>CAZSDD010000135.1:0-7716 GCA_964605505.1 uncultured Gemmatimonadaceae bacterium
GTTTTGAATGCCGAGGAGCCCCAAACGCGACGGGAAGCCGTGCATTCCAGGGCTCCGGCTGTCCGGGGCGTGTCAGTGGTAGCTTTGCCACCCGATTTACTGCCATATTGACTATGGCTTGACGTCGTGGTCGCCAACGACGGCTTCAATCAGCATTTCGACCTGGAGAATCGCCTCCTCGAGCATCTGAGCATCGACTTCCAGGTGGAAGAGCGGAAGAGAAAACCAAGAGATGAGATGAAATACCTGAGCGGGCACCTTGGATACGCCCTGCAGGATACGCAGCTCCGCCAGAACCTGGGGGGGCTTCTCCGCTATTTCATCTTCCTGATGGGGGTGATCCTCCTCTACTCCGTCCTCTTCCACGTGATCATGGTGACGGTGGAAGGCCAGGAGCACTCCTGGCTCACGGGATTCTACTGGACGCTTACCGTGATGAGCACCCTGGGGTTCGGTGACATCACCTTCTCCTCGGACCTGGGCCGGCTTTTCAGCATCCTGGTGCTCTTCAGCGGCATCATCCTTCTCCTCATCGTCCTCCCCTTCGCCTTCATTCGCTACTTCTACGCGCCGTGGCTGGAGGCCCAGCTCCGCTTGCGGGCTCCCCTCTCCGTGCCGACGGACACCCGGGGGCACGTGGTGTTCACGGCGTGGGACACGGTGAGCCAGGGACTGGCGCCCTGGTTGGAAGCCGAGGGAATACCCCACTGGGTGATCGAGGAGGACGGTGCGACGGCGGCCCGCATGCATGGAGACGAGGTGCCGGTGGTCCGGGGGATTCTGGACGATGTGGAGACCTATCGCCGTCTGAGGGCACAGGATGCGCGGCTGGTGGTGTTGGCCCAGGATGACCTCACCAACACCAACCTCGCCCTCACGATCCGGGAGATCTCGGACATGGTCACCCTGGCGGCGTTCGTGGAAGACGAACACGCCATCGACATCCTGGAGATGGCAGGGTGCGACCACGCCATCCCCATCAAGAAGAGGCTGGGGGAGCACCTGGCGAACCGGGTGAGCGCAGGGCATGCCCAGGCCCACATCATCGGGGAATACGGAGACCTTGTCCTGGCCGAGTTCTCCGCCCACGACACCCCCTTTGCGGGCAAGACCATCCGGGAGGCCAGCCTCCGGGAAATCGCGGGATTGAGTGTGGTGGGGGTATGGGAGCGTGGAAAGGTGTTGCCTGGACGGCCGGACACCCCCATCACCGCCCTCAGCATCCTGGTGGTAGCCGGCTCCAGGGACTCCATGGAGCGGCTCAACGAGTTCCTCTGGATCTACGACACGAACTGGAATCCGGTGGTGGTCATCGGAGGAGGAAAGGTCGGGCAGGCCGTCGCCGCGGCGCTGAAGCGGCGGGAGATTCCGGTACACATGGTGGAGCGGGACCCCTCTCTGGCCTCGACCCTTGGGAACCTGCCGGACCGGCTGGTGGTGGGGGACGCGGCGGATCGGGAGGTGATGCGGAGCGTCGGGGTGGAAGAGGCCCCGTCCATCATCCTCACCACCAACGACGACGCCACCAATATCTACCTGGCGGCCTACAGCCGCCGGCTGAATCCGGAGGCCCGGATCGTCAGCAGGATCACCCACGACCGGAACCTGGCCTCCATCCAGCGGGCCGGGGCCGACCTCACCCTGAGCTACACCACCCTGGGTGTGGAGACCCTCCACTCCCTGCTGAACCGGAGGCTGCCCATCCTCCTGGCGGAGGGGATCGGGTTTCACGAGTTCCCCTGTCCATCCTCCCTGGAGGGTTCTACCCTTCAGGAGAGCGGGATCGGGCAGCGCACCGGCCTGACGGTCATCGCCTTGGAGACCGGCGACACCCTCCTCACGGACCCCGGGCCTCGCACGGTTCTCACTCCCGGCAGTACCCTCCTCGCCATCGGAAGCCACGAGCAGGCTCTGGCCTTCCGGGAGACGTTCACATGAGGCCCCGAAGGCAGGAGAAGGGAGGAGCAGGCCTGAGCCGAGCCCCCCTGAGCTTCCGACATTTCTTTCCTTGTCCTTCGTCGGTCACTCCTCAATATTTCTCTGTTCAGGAGTCACCCGTATTGAAGGGAGGGAGCTTTCCCCCCTCCCTTTTCACCGTTCGGCGCCATAGCTGGGCCACGGTTCCGAGCCAGAGTTGGGCCGCCTCTTCGAGCGTGTTCGGAGTCACCCTGTCCTCAGGTGCCAGCCGAGACACGTTGCCAGGCGAGGCATGTTGTCAGCCGAGACACGTTGCCAGGCGAGGCATGTTGTCAGGCGAGGCGCCGTCCGACTCCCCGGCACACCGGAGGCCACAGTCCGGAAAGGAGGTCGCCAGGGAACCTTCGGTCACTGTATCGAATCAACCCGTCCTGAACGTTCCTCTTTTTGAGCGTTCAGCTCCCTTCACCATTCGCACCCCGCCATGGGGACCCTTTCATTCTTGAGGAGGATGGTATGTGCAACGCTTCTCATAGGAAACGAGCCGCAAAGGGAGGGGCCTGGTGTCTCGGCCTCATCCTGGCGTGCGCTCTCTCACTCCTCCATCCGCTTTCGCTGGCGGCCCAGAACTCGGTGGGAGGCACCGTGGTTTCCGCGGAAACCGGACGGCCGCTTCCCGACGCCAGCGTGGAGATTCTGGGCACCAGCCTGGGCACCTACACCAACCAGAACGGCCGCTTTCTCATCCTCAACGTCCCTGGCCAGGAGATCGAGTTGCAGGTCCGGCTCCTGGGCTTCTCCCAGGCCACGGTGTCGGCCACGGTGGGCGAAACCAGCCTGGAGATCCAGCTCAGACCCTCGGCCATCGAGTTGGATCAGATCGTGGTGACGGGGACCCCCGGTGAGCAGACCCGGCGGGCGCTGGGCAACACCATGGCAACGGTGGACGCATCCCAGGTGATGGAGATGGCTCCGGTCCAGACCCTCAGCGAGCTCATAAACGGCCGTGCCGCCGGGGTGGCCATCATCAACACCACGGGAATGGTGGGAGGCGCCAGCCGGGTCCGGATCCGGGGCTCCAGCAGCTTCTCCCTCTCCAACGAGCCCCTGGTGTACGTGGACGGGGTCCGGGTGAACAACGACCAGTCCTCCGGCCCCACCAACCAGGCCTTCGGGTCCGCCAGCCTCTCCCGCTGGAACGACATCAACCCCGAAGACATCGAGAGCATCGAGATCATCAAGGGCCCCGCCGCCGCTACCCTGTACGGGACCGAGGCGTCCAACGGGGTGGTGCAGATCATCACCAAGCGGGGTCGGGCCGGCGCCCCCCGCATCGACCTTTCGGTCCGCCAGGGCGCCAACTGGTTCAGCAATCCCCAGGAGCGGCTCTGGGAGAACTTCTACGACGTGGGCGGCGACGGGACCGTGGAGTCCATCGACCTGGTGGACCTGGAGCACTCCCGGGGCAACGACATCTGGAGAACCGGCCACGTTCAGCAGTATGATCTGAGCGTCTCCGGGGGGCAGGACGTATTGAAGTACTTCCTCTCCGGAAGCGTGGACCTCAGCGACGGGGTGGAGCCGGAGAACTCCATCGAGAAGTACAACGTCCGGACCAACCTGAGCGTCACCCCCAGTGACAAGTGGGAGATCCGGGGGAACCTGGGCTACGTCACGGGGCGGACCAACGTGCCGCTAGAGGCCGGTGGAGGCGGTCTGACCTGGACCACCTATTTCGCCCGGCCCGACCGCCTGGACACCCCCCGCCGGGGCTTCTGGAGCGGGACCCCCGAGTCGTACCACGCCCTCTACGACATCTGGCAGGACGTGGACCGGACCACCGCAGGGACCACCATCAACCACAGGCCCTTTGAGAACTTCTCCCAGCGGCTGACGGTGGGCTTCGACCACACCCGGGAGCAGGACAACGAGTACATGGCCCACGACCAGGAGTGGCTCTACTTCAACTCCTTCGCGGACCGTGGATATCGCTGGACCCGGGAGCGGAACGTGGACTACACCACCGTGGACTACGCCGCCACCTTCTCCTACCCCTTCACCGAGGACATTTCCAGCTCCACTTCGGTGGGGGGCCAGTACTACCGCCGAATGACCCACCTGGTGACGGCCTATGGCGAGGCCTTCCCGACCCCGGGGCTCACCAGCATCCGGGCCACCACCCAGAACCGGGACGCCGACGAGACCTCGGTGGAGAACTCCACCATCGGCATCTACGTCCAGGAGCAGCTCTCCTGGAAGGACCGGTTCTTCCTGACGGCGGCCCTCAGGGGTGACGACAACAGCGCCTTCGGCGTGGACTACGACTTCGTCACCTATCCCAAGGTCAGCGGGGCCTGGGTCATCAGCGAGGAGGATTTCTTCGACTTCGACCAGGTGAGCACCCTGAAGCTCCGGGCCGCCTACGGCCAGTCCGGGCAGCAGCCCGACGCCTTCGTGGCCATCCGGACCCTCCAACCCGTGCCGGGCCCCGACAACGTGGGAACGGTGACCCCGGACAACCTGGGGAATCCGGACCTGGGACCGGAGAAGGGGTCGGAGATCGAGATGGGGCTCGACGCCGCCCTCTTCGATGAACGGGTGGGGTTGGAGCTCACCTACTACCGGCAGACCACCGAGGATGCCATCCTGCTGCGGCAGATCGCTCCCTCCTCCGGCTTCTCCGGTTCTCAGTGGGTGAACGCCGGTGAGATCCGCAACAGCGGCTTCGAGCTCCTGCTCCGGGGCACGGCCTGGGAGACCCGGCAGCACGCCCTGGATCTGACCCTGAACCTGAGCACCAACGACAACGAGGTGATCAGCCTGGGCGACGTCACCGACGAGGACTTCATCAGCCCCGGGAGCTACCTCCGGCACCAGATCGGGTATCCGGTGGGCTCCTGGTTCAGCAAGAAGGTCGTGAGCGCCGAGCTGGGCGCCAACGGCATCGCCACGAACATCCTCTGCGACGATGGACAGGGCGGGAGCACCGACTGCGCCACGGCGCCGGAGGTGTACCTGGGCCGGAACACGCCGGAGATGGAAGGCGGGTTCGGACCCAGCCTGACCCTCTTCAACAATCTCCGCATCCGCGCCCAGTTCGACTTCAAGACGGGCTTTTCCAAGCTGGACGGGAACTACCGGGTCCGCTGCTTCTTCTTCTCCGAGTGCCGGGAGAACTGGTTCCCGGAGGAGTTCGACCCGGTGAAGATCGCCGAGATCCAGGCTGCCGGTCCCTATGTGAACGTCCTGGTGGACGAGGCGGACTTCCTGAAGTTCAGGGAGCTTTCCCTGAGCTATGCCATGCCCGCCGAATGGGCCGCCAGGTTCGGGGCCCGGCAGAGCTCCATCACCGTGGCCGGCCGGAATCTCTATACCTGGACCAAGTTCATGGGGCTGGAGCCCGAGTCCTCCTTCAACGGCGGAAGCCGGGGAGGTTCCTTCTCCCTCTGGGAGCAGAACGTCTTGCCGCAGCTTACGCAGTTCGTGGTCACCTTCAACGTGAGCTTCTGAGGAGGGTGACATGAACGAGCAAGAGACGAGGACCTTCGCGACGCCGGAGCAGACCATGAAGAACCATCCAAAGACCCGACCCGCCTTCAGCCGGTCCCTGGTCATGGGCGTGGCTCTCGCCCTGGGGACCCTTTTCGTCGGAGCCGGATGCGACGACCTCCTGGACGTGCAGTCCCCGGACCTCATTCCGGCAGCGGGGCTGGCGGTGCCCGAAAACGCCGAGCTCCTGGTGAACGGAGCCATCGGAGACTTCGAGTGCGCCTTCGGCGCCTACGTGGCCCTCACCGGGGTCATGGCCCAGGAAGTCATCGACGCCACACAGACGGCGGCCCGCTGGCCCTACGACCGCAGAAATCTCACCTCCCAGGATGCCCTGTACGGCACCTTCGGATGCACCGGCCTGGGAATCTACACACCTCTTTCCACCGCCCGATTCTCGGCGGACGATATCCTGAACCACCTGCAGGGGTGGACCGACGCCCAGGTGGAGAACCGCCAGGAGCTTTTGGCCAAGGCGGCCACCTACTCCGGCTACGCCCACCTCCTCCTGGGAGAGGCCTTCTGCAGCGTGGCCATCGACCTGTCGCCGGAGCTTTCCTCACAGGACGTCTTCCAACGGGCCCTGGAACGCTTCGACGTGGCCCTGGCGGCGGCCCAGGCCTCCGGCGATGAGGATCTGGTGAACTTCGCCCGGGTGGGGAGGGCGCGAACCTACCTGGCCCTTGAGCAGGAGAGCAGCGCCCTGGCCGACGCCCAGCAGGTGCCGGCGGACTTCGAGTACGTGGCCACGGCTTCCGGGGACTTTTCCCGGCGGGCCAACCGGGTCTACGCTCAGAACGGGGACGGACCCACCGGCGGCACGGCTCTCTCGGTGGGGCCCCAGTACCGGGACGTGACCTTCAACGGCGCCCCGGATCCCCGGGTGACCGTGTCGGACTTCATCCGGCTCAACGCCGACGGCACCGACCTGTACTACCAGTACAAGTACAATTCCCTGAGTGACCCCCTTCCCATCGCCACGGGAACGGAAGCCCAGCTCATCGTGGCCGAGATCCAGGGCGGCCAGACGGCCGTGGACATCATCAACGACCTGCATGCTGCCGTGGGTCTGGATTCCTGGGGCGGCGGCAGCGCCGCGGAGATCGAGGCCCAGGTCATCGAGGAGCGCCGCCGGGAGCTGTGGCTGGAGGGCCACAGGTTCTTCGACATCCGGCGGTTGAACCTCCCTCTGGTGCCGGAGCCGGGAACCTCGTACCGGAAGGGCGGCCTCTACGGCTCGGACCGCTGCTTCCCCATTCCCGACGTGGAGATTCGGAACAACCCCAACATCGGATGAAACCCTGAAGGGTGATCGGACTCGGGATCCCCCACCTGGGAGGACGCCCTGAGCGGTCACCGAAACCCGAACCGGCCGGACCGGCCCTCGATGCCAGGCATCGGGAGTCGGTCCGGTCGTCTTTTGGTGGGCTCCTGCTCATCCCCCCCACCCCCTACGTGAGGTCTATGACGGTCCCTTCCGCCATGGAGACGCTCCCCAACAGACCCGATTCTTCCGCTTGAGAACGCTGGAGGGCCCGGAGACTTGATTCTCACTGCCCGAGGTGCCATATACTACTGTATACGGCACCCTGCAGGAGGTCCCCATGCGAAAGACGGCAAGAATCTTCATGAACAACCGGAGCCAGGCCGTGCGTCTGCCCAAGGAGTTCCAGTTCAACACCCGTGAGGTCTTCATCCGCAAGGAGGGGGAAGAGGTCATCCTGTCCCCTCGGCCGGAGGACTGGGGCGACTTCTTCACCGAGGGCCCCGTGGCCTCCCCGGAATTCATGGAGGGCGTGGAGGATCTTCCGGTCCAGGAGCGGGACGGCTAGTGGCCCGGTATATGCTGGACACCGACATCTGCTCGTACGTCATGAAGCGCTCGAGCCCCATCCTCCTGGAAAGGCTCGCCACCATACCTGTGCAGGACGTGTGCATGTCGGTGGTCACCAAGGCAGAGCTTCTCTACGGGGTCCGCGTCTCTCCAAACAGCACACGGGACGGTCGGGCTCTCAAGGGACTCCTTGCCTATGTGGAGGTGCTGGACTTTCCCGGGAGTGCTGCCGAGGACTATGCCGGGATCCGGGCCGACCTGAAGGCACGGGGAGCGCTGATCGGTGCCAACGATCTCCTCATCGCCGCCCACGCCCGAAGTCTGGACCTCACCCTCATCACCAACAACATGGCCGAGTTCTCCCGGGTGGCGGGGCTGGCGCTGGAGAACTGGACAGAGGCGCCCTGAGGAGAAGG
>CAZSDD010000136.1:0-2532 GCA_964605505.1 uncultured Gemmatimonadaceae bacterium
TTTTCGGATTCAAGATGGGGGCCGACCGGAAGCTGGCCCAGTGGTATGACATGGTGGAGTACTACGATCTCATCAACCAACGAAGCGACCGGGTCCTGGTCCGGAACATGGGGCCCAGCACCTGGGGCAATCCGTTCCTGGTCCTCTTCATCTCCTCCCCGGAGAACCTGGCCAACCTGGACGAACTGAAGCGCCTGAACGCCGTCCTCCAGGATCCCCGGGGGCGGTCGGAGGCCGAGATCGACAACGCCGTGGAGAATGGAAAGGTGGTCTTCGTCCAGAGCTACGGACTCCACTCCTCGGAGGTGGCGGCCACCCAGGCCATCGCCGAGATCACCTGGGAGATGGCCACCCGGAACGACGAGGAGATGCGGGAGATCCTGGACAACACCGTCTCCATCATGATCCCCTGCTTCAATCCCGACGGGGAGATCATGATCACCGAGTGGTACAACGAGTGGGTGGGTACGGAGTACGAAGGGGCCAGCATGCCCTGGCTCTACCATCCCTACATCGGCCACGACAACAACCGTGACGCCTTCATGACCAACACGGTGGAGTCGGAGTACGGAGCCGAGATCCTCTTCCGGGAGTGGATTCCCCAGGGCTACATCGACCACCACCAGATGGGATCCACCACGGCCCGGATGGCCATCCCTCCCTACGCCGAGCCCATCCGTCCCGAGGCCGACCCCCTGGTGTGGCGGGAGATGGACTGGTACGGGGGCTACATGGGGTACAAGATGGACGAGGCGGAGCTGGCCGGAGCCCTGGGCGGGGCCATCTACAGCGGCTGGGGCCACTTCGGCTTCCACTGGATCACCCCCTTCCACAACATCGCCGGCATGCTCACCGAGGGGGCCAGCGCCCGGCTGGCCACCCCCATCTACATCCACCCGGACCAGCTGGAAGGCTCCCGGGGATTCCCGGAATACGAGGAGCAGACCACCTTCCCCAATCCCTGGCCCGGGGGCTGGTGGCACGTGAGGGACATCGTGGAGATGCAGAAGGTGGCCAGCTACTCTGTCCTGGAGATGGCGGCCAAGAGCCGGGAGACGGTTCTGCGGAATGCCTACAACAAGGCCTCCCGGCAGACGGAGCGGGGCGAAGAGGGCGAGGTGAAGGCTTACGTCATTCCGGCCCAGCAGCACGATCCCCTCACCATGAAGAAGCTGGTGAACAAGCTCCTGGGGCAGGGGGTGACGGTGGAAGAGGCCTCCCGGGAGTTCGTCCACGAGGGGAAGGTCTACGAGGCCGGGAGCTTTGTGGTAAGCATGGCCCAGCCCAAGCGGGGCCTCATCCGCTGGGTGCTGGGGCAGACCTACTACCCGGACAACACCTACACCCGGAACCGGGACGACACGCCCATGCGTCCCTACGACCTCTCCACCGACAACTTCGCCGAGTTCATGGGGGTGAGGGCCGATCCCGTGGGGACGCCGGTGGAAGCCGACCTCAGTGTGGTGACGGGATGGCTGGAGCCCACCGGAACGGTGGAGCGTGGGGCCAACGGGTACGTTCTGGACGGCCGCCTGAACGACGCCTTCCACGCCATGAACCTCCTCTTTGAAGCCGGCGCCGAGATGCGCCGGGTGGATGCCGACGGCAGGGGGGTGAAGACCGGCGACTTCGTGGTGGCCGGGGGCGTGTCCGAAACCGAGGCCGCCGAGATCGCTCGGGAGACAGGGGTGGACTTCATGCCTCTGGATACCGACGTGTCCTCCATCAGTCACGAGATCAGCCGGCAGCGGATCGGGATGTACCAGCGCTACTGGGGCGGGAACATGGACGAGGGATGGACCCGTCTCATGCTGGAGGACTTTTCCTTCCCCTACGACACCCTCATGGACGCCGAGATTCTGGAGGGGGACCTTCATGGCAGGTACGACGTCATCATCCTGCCGGAGGACTCGAAGATGATGATGACGGGGGTCCTGGACCGTAATGTCCTGGGGTCAGCCTATCGTCGGTTCGACCCCGAATCCGTTCCCCCGGAGTATCGGTCCGGCTTCGGGGAGGAGGGGGTGGAGGCCCTGGAGGCCTTTGTCCGGAACGGCGGCACTCTCATGACCTTCTCCCAGGCCGGGGAGCTTCCCATCGAGGAGTTCATGCTTCCGGTCCAGAACGTGCTGGGGGGACCCGGGGCCGCCGAATTCTGGGCCCCGGGCTCCACGCTGAAGGTGAAGGTGGACACCGACAATCCCTTCGCCTACGGGATGCCGGAGAACGCCCTGGCCCTCTTCCGCCAGGGGGGACAGGTCTACGAGACCCTTCCGGGCCCCGACTCGGAGGGCGTGGAGCGCATCGTCACCTACGCGGACCGGGACATTCTCCAGAGCGGATGGCTCCTGGCGGAGGAGGTCATCGCCGAAAAGGCCGCCGTGGTCTCCGTGAAGCACGGGGAGGGGACCGTCTACCTCATCGGATTCCGTCCCCAGCACCGGCACCAGACCCACGGCACATACAAGCTGGTATTCAACGCTCTGGTGAACTGAGGGGGAAGTGGGCCCGGCCATTCAGCCGGAGACAAGA
>CAZSDD010000136.1:2632-7713 GCA_964605505.1 uncultured Gemmatimonadaceae bacterium
CCACCGGGCTCTCGTAGGGAGCCGGGTGGCGCCCATCGGATCGGATCCGCAAACACTCTTCCCGCCAATCGATGCCTTCCATGAACCCGGGCTGCACGGATGTCCGGGCCGTCCGGCTTCATGTGCGCATGCGGTTGTTGATGGGAAGTGGGGAATGATGGCGGGGGCGCCTCCCTGGCCCAGTACCTCCCATCCATTCCTGTCCCCCTGGGGGCCGGCCCTTGCGGGGCTCCCCTTCATCGCTGCCCCGGCCAGGGGTGGCTCAGCAGCGAGGATAGCTCTATGGCTAAAAAGAATTCCACCCCATCCCGACCCACCCGCAGGCTCGTTCTGGAAGGTCTCCAACCGGGCGAGGATCCTCCCCCGATCCGCATCGACGTGTTCGATGAGGAGGGTGAATGCATCCACTCCGCCCAGGTGAAGGAGGACGGCGGCTACGACATCCCCGACGGGGTCAGGAAGCGGGCCCATCGGGTGGTCCTGGGCCCGGCCGAGGCGTCTCCGGAGGAGGCCGAGGAGGTCCGCTTCTCCCACCGGGCCTCCACCTTCCTGGAGATGGAGAAGGCGGGGCACATCAATCTCGGCCGGGCCGTGTGGCTCGGGTGGCGGGTGGCGCTGCGCTGCGTGTCCGGGTCCGTGCGACGGTGCTCGCCGGCCCCGTGGTGGTTCCGTCAGCTCGAGGTGCTGGCGACGGAGCGTCCCCGGGCAAGCGAGCCCCTGGATTCCCTCACGGGCGTCCGGCCCATGCAACGGGCCGCCGGCACCCTGGCTCCGTCCCCGGCCCTGCGTGAGTCGGAGGGTGGTGTGAGCGAGCTGTCGGCGGCGGAGCGTTTGGCGGATCTCATGCCAGGGGATCTGCTGACGCCGGTCCGAACCATCCCGGAGCTGGTGGCCTGGCCGTGGCGGTGTGCCCCGGTCTGCGATGCCCGGGTGGAGGTATACCGGCGGACCTGCTGCTGCAAGCCCTGGATCGCGTGGGATCCGCGCCTACCGGAGCTGGTGGACCGGTTGGAGGACCTCCTTCCCCGGCCTCCCATTCCCGATCCCATCCCAGACCCGATTCCGGGTCCCATCCCGGGGACAGGTCCCAATCCCGGACCGGATCCTGGATCCCAACCGGGCCCCAGGTCGACGGCCGCGACCACGGCCGCATCGGAGGAGGGCGCCGACCCGGTGGATGATGCCGCCGCAGCCCCCCCGCCGGCCGTGGCCATGCCCTCGCCCTTTGTCCTGGACGGGGCCCTGGACGAGGCTCGGCTGAACGCGGCAAGGGACCTGGAGGCCATTCGGGCCCTCCCGGCGGCGCAGGTGGCGGAGTACATCCGGGCCCGGCCCTACCTCATCTGCGGACGCTTCGAATGCTCGGCCCCTGTGAAGGTGGGTGAAGGGACGCTGAACCCCCAGGGACGATTCAACATCTGCTGGGTGGATTTCCGGCGCCCCTTGAGCTCCAACTGCTCGGACCGCTACGCCTACGTGGTCCGGCAGCGCTTCGGCCCTTTCTGGATCACCATCTATGACGGGCGGGCGGCCAACCAGTGGTTCGCCCTGGGGGACTCGCCCACCCTCACCAGCTACCACCCCCTGGCCCGGACCTGCCGCACCAACCCTGGCGGTGCGTTCGTGTGGCTGAACTTCGTGGGTCACACCGGTGCCTGGGACCTCCACACTCCCAATGCCGTGTCGGCGGTGGGGGTGGGGACGGTGGTGGACAACTCCGGCCTGGTCTCTCCCAACGGCGCCACCGGGCTCTACGCCAACCGGAACTGGGGGGGGACGCTACGCCTCAACCTCATGATCGCCGAGGGGATGAAGGCGCTGGGCGCCCGATACTACAGGATCTCCGTGACCCGGGCGGGTCCGGGGGGAGCCCCCATCGGCCCCCGCCACACCGTGGATGCGCCCGTGTCGTGGAAGAAGTCGGTGCCCGACGGCGGAGGTGGGGTGACCGTGGTCCCGGTGGCGCTGGGGCCCCAGACAGTGGCGGGACGCAACGGGCTCTACACCATCCCCTTCGACTCCGACGGGGACTGGGACGATGGCCAGTTCCACGCCTTCCTGGACACCCGGGACGAACGCTGGAACCATCCGGCCCACCGGCACCTGGTTACCGTGGAGATCTTCGACGATTCAGGCCAGCGGCTACGCCCCCAGGGGACCCCGGCTACCGGCCTGGGCGGGCCAGAGGTGGAGGCGGACTTCACCTTCCGGCGCCGCTACCAGGAGCTGGGCTCCACCGCCGAAGTTCCCTTCGGCGCCCTGACCCACATGTTCTGGTGGGACAACCGGGACATCTTCGGGCGGATCCTGGACCTGCGCCGCAACGGCCTCGTCTTCAACGAGGAGTGCCTGTTCCTGACCGGTGCGGCCACCTCCACCTTCGGGATCGGGTATCGGGCCTTCCACCCCAACCAGCGGTTCCAGCTCTACCATAACGTCTGGTGGCGGAGGGGGCTGGGAAGCACAGCGGGGAACACCGGGTTCCTGGAGTACCGGAACACCAGCAACGTGGGGGTTCCCCCGGCGCCCCCGGGGCCCAGCGACACCAACACCTTCCAGGAGATGCTCCGAAACGATCTGGTTCCCAGCCGAACGAAGTGTGCCTTCACCGTGTTCCTGCGGGTTTACAACAAGCGCACCGACGGCTGGAACCTCAGCTTCCCCCAGCAGGGGGACACGGGTGCCTTCGTCCTGGAGATCGGGGCCGGCGGTACGTCATAGGCCGGTTGCGTTTCGGCGCCCGAGAGGGGGAGACGCCCCAGGGAAAAAAAGATTTCTCCTTAAAAATTTCACACAGCCGGTTAAAACTCTTGCATAAACAATATCGCGCCCACATCTATTGAACACGGAAAGGATGTTCGACTTTTCCACCGGAAGCTGTCCCCATTCATGAAGCCGTCCCCATCCATAAGGAGGAACCCGTGGCTCAAGAAAAGAAGAAACCCGCCTTCGACCCCGACGCGATCCTCAGCAAGAACCTGGACCAGGTGAGCGCCAGCGACCTGCTGCAGGCGCTCCAACACGGGGGAATGGGAATCGGTCACCTCACCGTGTGGCCGGAGAAGAAGAAGTACGAGCTCTGGGTGGAGCCAGAGAACTTCGGAAAGGTGGATGTGGGTCGACTCCTCGACATCCTCCGGGGGGAGAAGAAGAAGGTTGAGCTCGAGAAGCACCCCGGACTGGAGGGATGGCGGAACCCACTCGATTCGGTGATCAACCCCGCCGACGCCCGACTCGACCAGCTTGCCGATCGTGTTGCCCACCTCGTGGAGGCCAGGCTCCGCCGGTAGCGCCGTTCCCTTGGCCGTCTCCGTCGTGGTTGCGCCTCCCGGTGATGCGCTGGCCCTCACCGTGGAAAGGGGCCTGGCTTCGGCCGGTCACCCGGTTCGTGCGTTGGAGCCCGAGGAACTGGGCGATGTTCCCCTGACCCTGAGCTCCGGGGACTCGAACGGAGGCTCGGCGCCTCCCCGGTTGGCGGGGGATCCCATCCGAACCGTGCTGTGGCGAACACCACCGGACGGAGGCCTCACCCGCGGTTGGTCTGAAGACGACCGCTCCTTCGCCGATGCTGAGCTTCGGAGTGCCTGGCTGGCCGTGCTGGATCACCCCTCGACCTTTGCGGTGAATCGGCTCGGGGCTGACCTGTGGTTCGAAGGAGCGGGCTGGCCCGCCGTCCGACGCAGGCTGTGGGAAGCGGGCCTGGAGTTGGCTCCTCTGGGGTACGGGGCTGCCGCCACGGGCGCCTGGTTGCCGTATCACGCCCGATCTCCGCGCCCCCGGCCTCCGTCGGCGGCGCTGCGTCCCCTCGGTGTCGCGGGCGTGGGGCCGGTTGAGGGAGCTCGATCCCTCGCCCTCTTCGGCCGTGTCCTCGATGAGTTGGGAGGTGAGGGTGGGGATCCCCGGTCCCTGGAGGCGGTGGCGGTGGAGTTGGACAGGATCGGCATCCACCTGGCCATGCTCTTCACGGATCCGTCGGGCCGGCTCCTGTGGATCGATCCCCTCCCGGTGCTGGAGGAGGAAGCGGTGAGTGCGGTGGCCACCGAGATCGTGAGACGAATGCATGTTCATCTGCGTGGTGGGTAACCCCGATGACCTGAGCGCCACCTATCTTGGCTGGCAGGCCGAGCAGCTCGGGATCGAGGTCCTGAGGCTCCCCGAGCCCGGCTTCGGTCTGGACTGGTGGGTGGACTGGCGTGACGATGATCCCGAGACCGGGATCCTGGGCACCGCAGACGCCGAGCATCGGTTCGACAGCCTCCTGGGTGCCGTGGTGCGCTTCGAGCCCGCGCCGGGGCTCCCGGACGAGTTCGGTCTCGAGCCCGAGTTCGCCCTCACCCTCGTTATGGAGCGCCGGGCAGCCATCCAGCACTGGCTGAACCACCTGCCGGGCACCGTGGTCAATCGCCCTGGGACCGGTCGGGCCAACGGGTCCAAGCCGTTTCAGATGGCACGCCTGGCCACACTGGGGCTGGATATTCCTCCATGGTGCTTGACGAACGAGCCTGTGGCGGCCCGGGAGTTCGCGAAGGCGCACACCAGCGGTGTCATCGTCAAGTCCCCCTCGGGGCTCCGGTCCCAGGTCCGACGGCTCTCCGACGAGCTCCTCCATCGTCTGGACGAGGGAACCACGCCGGTGATTCTGCAGCGCTACGTGGCCGGCGCCGATGTTCGTGTTCAC
Organism: uncultured Gemmatimonadaceae bacterium; assembly: GCA_964605505.1. GTDB lineage: Bacteria > Gemmatimonadota > Gemmatimonadetes > Longimicrobiales > Gaopeijiaceae > CAZSDD01. The sequence continues at coordinate 7,311 of CAZSDD010000136.1, forward strand.
GTCGTGTTGGGACCTCAGGGGATCCAAGGGGCCCATGCCTTCGCCACCGAGGTTTCCGGGGGAGAGGGTGTGGACTACCGTTTTGAATCGGACGACCGCCACTACAGAGCCATGGACATCCCCCCGTCTGTGGAGGCGGCCTGTGCCCGGGCCGCGGCTTCCGAAGGGCTTCTGCTGGCAGGGCTGGACTTCAAGGTGGATAAGGACGGCCGGTACTGGTGTCTGGAGATGAATCCTGTCCCCACCTTCCTCCCGTACGAGGCCTCCACCGGGCAACCCATCGCCGCCGCCATCCTCCAGCGCATGGTCAAGGGGCGCGGCACTCCTTCATCATCGGGACGGGGTTCCGTGGCAGCCACCGGGGGCGGCCCCCCGGCATCACAGAGGTGCGACCCCCTGACAT
>CAZSDD010000137.1:0-7615 GCA_964605505.1 uncultured Gemmatimonadaceae bacterium
ATCCCCATCGAGAAGACTGGAAGGGTGAAGGTCCTGACCTGGACCGGAGGGAAGGCGAGGGGAAGGGTGGTTCGTGGCTGAGGGGAGCAGAGCGTGAAACGGCTGTTCGATGCGCTGAACTGGGCCCTGGGGGCCCTCATGGTGGGCTTCGCCATCTGGGCCTGGTCCCACCTGCCGGATCAGGTTCCCACCCACTTCGGCATCAGCGGCCACCCGGACGCCTGGTCCCAGAAGACGCCATATTCCTGGTTCAGTCTGCCGGCCGTGGGGATCGGGTTGGTCACCTTCCTGGGATTCTTTCGCACCTTCATCCCCTCCCATCCTCGGTGGGTCAACCTCCCGGACGGACACTGCCTGGCGGAGCTCCCCGAGGCCTGCCAGAGGCAGGTCCTGGAGATGCTGTCCGGCTTTCTGGCCCTGGTCCAGACGGAGATCCTGGTCATCTTTGGCCTCATCCACTGGGCCTCCTTTCGCTCCGCCATGGGCATGCACAGTCAGGCCATCATGATTCTGGTTCTCTTCCTGGCCGTGCTCACCTCGCCCTTTCTGGTCATCGTCTTCTTTCTCCGATTCCAGGGGGCCATGGACCGGGGAATGCAGGCCTCGCGCCGGGCCGAGGCCGGGACCACCGGCCCGAGGGGTGAGTCTTGACGGGCCGGGGAGCCCTCCAGGGCGTTCTGGCCTGGATCTTCCTGGCCGGTCTCGCTTTCCAGGGTTGGGGTTGTGGCCCCGACGCCGGACCGGATCGGAGGATCCCTCGCTCACCGGGCTTGAAAGAGGCGGACCGCCTGGTGGCGGAGGCCGTGGGGGACGGCCTCGTTCCCGGGGCTGTTCTCCGGGTGTCCCGGGATGGGGAGGTGGTCCTGGAGCGGGCCTACGGGTCGGCCCAGGCCATGGTGTGGGAGGGGACAGGGCCGGGGCCGAGGCGTCTGGATCCTCCCCGGCCCATGACCGGGGAGACGGCCTTCGACCTGGCCTCCGTCACCAAGGTCATGGCCACCACCATGGCGGTCATGCTCCTGGTGGATCGGGGCCAGGTGTCCGTGGACGAACCCGTCGGTCGGTATCTCCCGGCTTTCTCCGGGCCGGAGAAAAGATGCATCACCCTCCGCCACCTCCTCACCCACACCTCCGGGTTGGCCCAGTGGCAGCCGCTCTACTACCAGGCGTCCACGGCCGGGGAGGCGTTGGCGGCCGTGGCCGGCATGCCCCTGCACTGGCGGGTAGGAGAAGAGCGCCACTACAGCGATCTGGGCTTCATGGTCCTGGGCTATCTGGTGGCGGAGATTTCGGGCCGGCCGCTGGATCGATTCGTGGAGGAGGAGATCTACCGGCCCCTGGGCCTGGCTCGAACGGGATTCGAGGCGCCTGCAGGGCCCTTCGCCGCCACGTCTCACGGAAATCCCTTCGAGGGCCGGATGGTTCACGACACCGCCTTCGGATACCGATATGAAGGAGATGCGGAGGCGTGGAGCGGCTGGCGTCGTTATACCCTGGTGGGAGAAGTGAACGATGGAAACGCCTTTCACGCACACGGTGGCGTTGCCGGGCACGCGGGCCTCTTTTCCACCGCGGGAGAGTTGGATCTGCTGCTCCGGTTGTTGTTGAGAGGAGGGTCCCTGCCCGGGACGGGCGGCCGGGACGAAGAACAGGGTGCCGGTATCCGGCTCTTCAGCTCCGAGACCGTCGATACATTTCTCACGGAGTCGATTCCGGGCCAGGCCCTGGGCTGGCAGTCCCCTTCCTGGGCTCCTGCCGGAAACTTTTCCCACACCGGCTTCACCGGGACCTTTGTCATGGGGATCCCGGCACCGGACCTGGCCGTGGTTCTCCTCACGAATCGCCAGAACTTCGGCGTCGATGCGGAGACCCGGTATCCGGATCTGAGCACCCTGCAACGTGAGGTGGTGCAGGCGCTTCTGGCAGACGGTTGAAAGGGGGAGATGGGTCGGTCTCGGCCTCACCCCGTGAGAAGCAGGTGCAGGAGCCCCGCCACTACCCCTCCCCCCACCACCCAGATGGCCCTGGCCCGAAGCCCGACCAGGGCAGCCAGGGCCAGCAGGGCGAGGGCGGCGCTCCACCCGTCCTGGACGGCCGAGGGGATGAGGGTGAGGCCCACCCCAAGGATGGCCCCGGCCACAACTGCGTTCACGCCCTTCAGGGCCGCCTTGATCCCCTCCCGCTTTCGCCAACGCTCCAGGTGGGGCGCCACGGCCAGGACGGCGGCGAAGGACGGAAGGTAGATGCCCGCCGTGGCCAGCGCCGCCCCGGGAGCTCCCGCCACGGCGTAGCCCACGAAGGCCACCAGGGTGACGATGGGGCCCGGAACCGCCTGGGTCAGGGCGATTCCGTCCAGGAACTGCTGGGGCGTCAGCCAACCGTAGGCCTCCACGACAAAGGGCTCCAGGAGGGCCACCAGCATGTATCCCCCGCCGAAGAGCACGGCTCCGGTGCCCAGCATGAGGCAGAAGAGGTGAAGGAGGGGTGGGAGAGACAGGGTGCCCAGGAGTCCCGAAGCCGGGAGGAGCAGCAGAGCCGAAAGCGAGGTTGTGCCGTCGCCGTCCGGGGCCGCGGTCCGGTTCCGGGGCCCTGTCCGGAAGAGGGCCCATCCCGCCGCTCCCCCGAGGGCCATGGCCGCCACCTCCCACCGGTCCAGGAAGAGGGCCGTGGCCACCCCCCCCAGGGCCAGAGCACGGAGAATGAGGGAGCGGGGCTCCAGGGCCGCCCCGGCCAGCTTCCAGCCAGCGGCCAGAATGATGGCCAGGACCGCCGGCTTCAGACCCCAGAACACGCCCTCCACCTGGGGTAGGTTTCCGTATCGGAAGTAGAGGGCCGAAAAGAGAACCACGAGGAAGAAGGTGGGAAGGAGAAAGGCCAGGCCGGTGGTCAGGGCTCCCTTCCATCCCCGCTGGGTGTATCCGATGTGGATGGCCACCTCGGAGGAGTTGGGGCCCGGCAGCAGGTTTGTCACTCCAACCAGATGGAGAAAGTGCTCCCGGGTGATCCATTTCCGCCGGTCCACCACCTCGTCCAGCATGAGAGCCAGGTGGGCGTTTGGCCCGCCGAAGCCCAGAAGGGAGATTCTGAGGAATACCCGGGCCAGAGTCCCCATGTGGGGGGGCGGGCCCGCTTCCGTTGACTGAGAGGAATCGGACAAAGGTCTCTCCCGAGGTGGCGCCCGGGGGCCCAGGGATTAAGCTTGATTGCGTGCTGGTGCGGATACCCCGGTGCGGGTGGGGGGTTCTGGGTACTTCCGGTTTTCTCGACAGGGGAGGCGACCGCAGATTCCAACGGCGGTTGTGACCCCCGGGGAATTTTCTTTTGAGACAGCAATTCACGGAGCGGCTGGCCCGCTTCCATGGGGATTGGGAAGAAGAGCGCGTCCGGAGTCTTCGGGTGGGCTGGATCCGGGTGGGGACCTTCCTGGTCGCATTCGCCCTCTACGTGGTTGCCGACGTCACCTCCGGGGCCCTCTCCACTGCCGCGTGGAGCGGGATGGCTCTGGCTTCCCTGGTCTTCATCCTGGAAATCATCTGGCATCGGAAGATCCGGGACCGGGAGAAGCGCCTGGCGGCCCTGGTCAGGATCAATCAGGAGGCCCTGGCCCGCCTGGGGCGGGACTGGGACGCCCTTCCCTCCAGCCCCCTGGAGCCTCCCCCGGCCGGACATGCCTACGCCCAGGACCTGGACGTTTCCGGGCCCGGATCCCTCTTCGCCCTGTTGAGCACGGCAAATCTCCCTCCAGGGCAAACGGTCCTCCGGGAGTGGCTCCTGGGTCCTGCCTCCCCGGCGGAGATCCGTCGCAGGCAGGGGGCAGTGGCAGAGTTGGCTTCCCGGCTGGACCTCCGGCAGGAGATCCAGGTCAGGGGAATCCTGGTGGAGCCCCCCCACCGGGACGTGGTGGAACGCTTTCTGGTCTGGGCGGAGGATGATCCCTGGCTGGATGCACATGGTTGGATCTACCTGGGAGCCTGGCTCCTTCCGCTCCTCAATCTCCTCCTGGCGGGAGCGGACATGGGGGGTCTGGTGGAGAGGCCGTGGTGGCTCATCAGCCTGGCGGCCACCTTCCTTCTCGCCGGCCTTCACCGCCGTCGAATCCACCCCCTCATGGAAGCCGCGTCCGGCGGACACCACGGGTTGGAACGCTACGCCGATCTCCTGGAGGTCCTCCAGGGAATGGCGGTTGAGGCTCCAGCCCTCCGGGAGCTTCGTGAGGCGGCCTCTTCGGGCCACGAGGGCGGCCCCGGAGAGCTTCGGCGCCTGGGCCGGAAGATCGGATGGGCCAACGTCCGGGAGAACCTCATGGTTCACGTCCCCTTCCAGAGCCTCTTCGCCTGGGATATCCACGCTCTGGCGGGGTTGGAGAGGTGGAAGGCCAGATCCGGACCTCACGTTCGAGGGTGGCTGGAGGCCCTGGGGCGACTGGAAGCCCTTTCAGCCCTGGCGGCCTTGAAGGGGGAGCACCCGGATTGGAGCTTCCCGGAGATGGATGAGGAGGGGCGACCGGGCCTCCGGGCAGTGGATCTCGGGCACCCACTCCTTCCCCCTGAGAAGTGCGTGAAAAACGACGTGACCGTGGGTCCCCCCGGGACCTTTCTCTTCCTCACCGGCTCCAACATGTCGGGAAAGAGCACTCTCCTCCGGGCCATCGGCCTCAACGCGGTTCTGGCCCAGGCGGGTGGCCCGGTATGCGCCCGGGCCATGTCCCTGAGTCCACTGGCCGTTCAGACCTCCATGCGCACGGCGGACTCTCTGGCTCAGGGCGTGTCCCAGTACATGGCGGAGCTGAAGCGGATCCACCAGGTGGTAACGGCGGCCCGGAGACGACAGGAAGGGAGATCCGGTGAATTCGCGACCGGCTCTCTGCCGGTCCTCTATCTCCTGGACGAGCCTCTGCAGGGCACCAACGAGGCGGAGCGGAGGGTGGCGGTTCAGACCATCCTGGGGCACCTGCTGAAGGCCGGGGCCGTTGGCGCCGTGGCTACGCACGACCTCCATCTGGATGAGGCGGAGGGCCTGAAGGCTTCTGCCCATGCGGTCCATCTGGAAGGGCAGGTGGAAGAGGGGGAGGAGGGCCCGTTGCTCCGGTTCGATTACAGGCTCAAGGAAGGACGGGCCACGTCCACCAATGCCCTGGCCCTTCTCAGGGCAGTGGGATTGGGAACCCGTGACGATCCGCGGGATTGAGGAGCCCCACCCGCACGGGGCTTCCTCAAATGCCGCTGCCCCAGGGATCCCAGGTCCCTGGGAGGGGCCGGGCCAGAACCTCCTCCACGGCCGTCAGCAAAACCTCAGGGCCCACGGGCTTGAAGAGGGTCCGCATGGCCCCGAAGTCCTCGGCCAGGTCCAGCTGATCGGCAGCCACTCCGGACACGGCGATGATCCGGGCATCGGGATCCAGCTCCTTCAGGGACTTGATGAGTCGTAACCCATTGAGGTGTGGCATGGCCAGGTCGGTGATGACCAGATCGATGTCTTGATCCCGCCATACTCCCAGGGCCGCCTCCCCGTCTGGGGCGAAAAGGAGCTCGTGGCCCGCGTCCTTGAGGACGGATGATTGAAAAAAGCGGTCTATCTCCTCGTCGTCGACGATGAGAATCCTGGCCATGGGGCCTCCTGCATGATGGGGTCAACCCCGGAACTCCCTGCTACCGGTGAAATACTCCCTCAAGGGGTGCCGAGAATCAAGCGGTAAGTCCCAGCCCGAATCAGGTCGAGAGTCTCCACGGTGAGCTGCCCGGCGAGATCCCTGGACTCCCGGGCCGGATGTTCGATATTTGTAATCGGAACAATCGACGCCTTACACGGTTATCTGAAACGGCCACCCGGAGTGAATCGCCGACTCAACCCAACGCCGGCACAGGCGGCGCAGAGAGATGCCGAAATACGACTACAGGTGCCAGTACTGCAACTTCCCCTTCGAGATTCGCATGTCCATGTCAGAATATTCGAAGGGAAACAAGCCCGACTGCCCCCAGTGCGGATCACAGGACGTGGAGAGGAGCTTCACGTCTGTGAGCGTCCTCACGGGGTCCAGGGCCGGTTCCGGTAGGGGATCGTCCAGCGGCTCCAGCTGCGGCCCCGGAGGTTTTACCTGAGGCACCTGACACTGCCGCCCGGTGCGGGCGGGTGAAGCCGGCGATCGCCTTGAGGCGCCGGTGCAAAACGGAAAATACGAACACAGGGCCGTTCCTGAAGGGACGGCCCTGTGTTCGTCGATGCGCCAGGCGCGGCGTGGTGCGAGGGAGCACCGTCACCGTTCCGGCAGGATCAGAAACGAGTGAAGGTAACCCTCAGGACACCCGGTGTGGGATCGAGGAGCTGCTCTCCCTGGAAGGCCGGAACCAGTTCCAGAAGGCGCGCACGGCTTACTCCATCCGGGGCTTCACCGTCAAAGACCAGCGTGCCGGTGGCATCATTGAAGGCGTATCCCATGGTACGGGAGAGAAGGAGCTGCCGGTACTGGGAGTTGGAAGCCCATTCCATGCGGATTCCTTCAGCCGTGGGCCGGAAGCTTCCCGGGATGGTCACGATGAGCTGCGTTCCCGGATCCCGGTAAACGATCTGGGCTTCCCGGTCCAGGGTCAGGGTCAACTGGATCTCCTCCATCTCCAGCGCTGCCAGAATATTCTGTTCGGGAAGTGTTCCCTGGGGATCGAAGCGCAGGACGGTGAGGGAGTAGTCGCCGGCCAGGGCGTCCAGGTCCGTCTTGTCCGAGGAGGTGGAATCGCTACAGGCGGCCAGGGTGAGGGCAGCCAGGAAAGCGGTGGCCGCCATTTTCTTCCAACGATGATTGTGGATCATGATTCCGTCTGGGTTCGGGTCAGAGGGGTTTCAATCGGCACCTATACGGGGGCTCCAATCGCCATCTATCGTACCCTATACACCGGGGGACCCGGGAAGAGCCCCTCCGGGTCCCGGGCCGGAACGGATTTTCGGGATCGGAGCCGCTCCCGGATGGGGAATCAAGAACCAATCTCGAACCTGCCGGGTACTCCTGGGAAGAACAGGTGCCGCGCCACTCTGGAAAGAACAGGTGCCGCGCCACTCTGGAAAGAACAGGTGCCGCGCCACTCATCGTCCAAGGAGAATCTATGGAGACCCTGACATGAATCGTCTCACCCTGGTATTCCTGCCTCTGGCACTCCTCATCTCTCCCCTGGCGGCACAGGAGAATGAAGTACAGGAGAGAGAAATTAGGGACGCGGCCGTTCGCCCGCACATCGGCTTCCATCTGGGCTACGCCGGCATCGAGAAGGCGGACAATACCCTGGAGTTCGGCGCGCACGCGGAAGTCGGCAGCTTCAAGACACCGCGCCTCCGGTTCGCTCTGGGGCTGGACTATCTGAGCACCGATACGGAGCGTCCTCCCCGGCCCGCCGGTTCCTTTTCGGATCTGAGCGTGAACGGCGACCTGCGCTTCAAGCCATTCCGTGTCCGAGGGGTGGTACCCTATCTGGGAGCCGGCATCGGTCTTCACTTCCGTGATAATGACTATGATGATCCGAACATCGCCGACATCTACGACGGGATGGCAGTGGGCGGCCAGGCCTTCGCCGGGGTTCTGGTGGACGGAACCGAGGGGGGGCGCTGGGGATTCAGCGGCGAGCTCCGG
>CAZSDD010000138.1:0-7482 GCA_964605505.1 uncultured Gemmatimonadaceae bacterium
GATGGGACGGATCCTCGGCTGGATGAGACGGATCTTCGCCTGAATGGGACGGATCTCATCTCTGGATGGGCGCGGTTCCCATCACAGGGCGACACAGCTTCTCGCGAGCCGGTCCGGTGCGGTTCCCATCACAGGGGGACACCGGTTCTGAGGAGCACATCAGTCTCGGCCCCATCACAGGGCGAAGCAACTTCCCGGGGGCACATCAAGCGCCCTTCCCCATGAGATGTCGGTATGACCTTCCGGCGGAAACCGATCTCTGGGCCACCCAATGTTGGATCTGTCTGCCCCGGGGGGAGTACATTCATGGTGCAGCGCCCTGTTTCCGCTGGCCCACACTCGATCCCACGGCAGTTGAATGCGGTTCCCGGTCCCGGTTTTTGCCATCGCCGGCCTCCTTCTCTCGGTTGGCCCCCCTGCCTGGGCAGTATCCCGGGCGGACGATCCGGGTAGTTTGCCCGCCGGAGCCGCAGCTTCGATCTCCCTCGCGGCTCCCCCCTCCCTGGCGGCCCCTGCTCTCCCTACTCCCTTTGCGGTCCCTTCCGCCCTCTCGGACCGTGCCGCCGTCCCCGGCCCTCTCGAATCCGGCTGGTGGGGGGCTCCTCTTCCCGATACCCTGGAGGGAATCCGGAGGGCTACCCGCCTCCTCCGGAATCGGTATCGGGGCATCGACAGACTCAGCAGCGCCCGGGGCCGCCCCAGGAGCCAGAACCAGGATCCGTACTGCTACGGTGGGGAGGGATCCGTCTGTCATGGAGGCGATCCGGATCGCGGGATCTGCAACGCCGGAGTTTCCTGCCATCCCACCGAGGAGTTTCTCCTGGAAGGCCTACGTGAGGAGGCTCTCCGGTATCCCGAATCCGGCTTCCTCATGGGACAGGCCGTCTATGCTCTGACGAAGTTCGGCGGCATTGAGGCGGCTCAGGAGGTTGTGGACGCTTGCGAGGCCGACGGTTGGTGGTGCCAGGCCCTCCAGGGGTATGTCCTCTACACCCATGCGCCCCTGGTGAAGGTGGAGGCTCGATTCCGCTCTGCTCTGGAACAGGCCCCCGAAGAGATCCGGTGCTCCTGGGAGGACGCGACATGGCTTCTGGGAGAATGGGATCAGCGAGTGGGGGGGATGGAGAACCTCCCCGAGGTCTGGAGAAGCGTGTCAGACTGGGATTGCCGGCGCCGCAGGGCCGTTTCCGATACCCTCTTCTGGCTGGGGAACCCCTTCTACAGCCGGGAAGGGAACGATCGCTGGGCCACCCACATCGCCCGGGCCATGGCCGCCCATCTCTATGAGGAGCTTCGGAGGACCGTTCGGGGAAGCCCGCTGCCGGAAGAGGAGCGGGCCCGGGATTGGGCCATGCGGATCCGTCGCGGTCCCTGGGACTCCTATCGGTTCTTCGGAGGTGGCAGGAGCGTCAGCCTCTGGACCAGCCAGGAGGCTGCCCGGTATCACTTCATTCCGGAGATCTCCCTGGACGATCTTTCGGATCCGGAATGGCGGATTCAGGGGGACATCCTGAAGGAGGGCTACACCCCCGAGTACGGCCCCCTCTTCGTCATCCCCGGCCAGGTGGCCCGCTTCCGGGACGGAGAGGCGTTGAAGGTGGCTGCCGCCGCCGGGGTCGAGGGATCCCGGCTCCATCGGGCCCTGGACTTCGCGGCCCACCTGGTCCTGACCCGGGAGCCGGGGAGCATTTCCCTCCATGAGGAGGAGTCGTTCAGGCAGGAGCGGCCCGTGGTGATTGGCTCCGCTCCCCCAGAGGACTACGTCCTGAGCCTGGAGTTGAACACGAAGCTGGGGATGGGTCTGCACCGTGAGCTCATCACGCCCCTGGCCATGGATGAGCCGGAGATCTCGGACCTGGTGTTGTACGAGGTGCGGGAGAATAGCGCCGCCAGGGGTTCGGCCGGAGGTGGAAACATGGGACCGGGGCCACAGGGATCTGGGCCACCGAGCTCCGGTTTCGAAGGCGGCGGGCCAGGACCGCTCGAGGGGGAGTCCCGATCCAAAGAGGAGTCCCGATCCAAAGACGAGCCCCGATCCAAAGAGGAGCCGCGGTCCGGGGAGGAAACCCGATTGCTGGAGGCGCGCCATTCCCGGGAGGATCCCCATTCCCGAAAAGGGCCCCAATCCAAAGAGGAGCCCCGATCCCTGGAGGAGATCGGAACCCGGATGCTGGGATCCACCAACCTGGGCACCGCAAGGGAGGTGGGAGTCTTCTGGGAGGTCTACGGCATTCCCGCAGAGGAGGAGATCGCCTTCGACCTTACGCTGGAACGGGCCACTGGAGGCCTGGTGGAACGACTTCGAGGCTTCTTTCCCGGGGGGGAGCGGGAAGGGAGGGGCCAGGTGACCTGGACGGAGCCCTCTCTGGGTCTCGCCCACCCCCGGGGTATCACCCTGAACCTATCGGGGCTTCAGCCCGGTGATTACACCCTGGTCATCCGGGCCCGCCGGGGAAGTGCCGTCGAACTGGAACGGCAACGGGAGCTCAGGATCGAGTAGGTCCGAGCCACGCTACTCCTCTCGCAGACTTTCCATGGGACTGACCCGCGTGGCGACGACCGCCGGAATCAAGCTGGCCAGGACCGCCACGGCGAAGAGTCCCAGTGCCACCGTGCCGTAGGTCAGGGGGTCCGTGGGAACGATGCCGTGGAGGAGACTCCGGATGAAGCGGGACAGGAAGAGGGCCAGGACCAGCCCCACCCCCACGCCCATGGCCGCCATCCACAGGGAGCCCTTCATGACCTCCGCCAGAACCTGTGTACGGGGAGCTCCCAGGGCGACCCGGATTCCCATCTCCCGGGTCCGGGCGGCCACGCTCCGTGACACCACCCCGTAGATTCCCACCGCTGCCAGGATCATGGCCACCCCGCTGAAGATGCCGATGAGGAGCATGTTGAACCGGGGCTGGACCAGCCGCCGGGCCACCAGCTCGTCATAGTCCTGAACCGGTCCCACCTGGAGGTTGGGGTCCACGGATTTCACGCGATCCACCACCAGCCCCCGGACCGTGGCCGGGTCCCCTTCGGTGCGGACCGTGAAATGGGTGAAGGGCCGGGTATACTGGGCCTGGGGCCAGTACATCTCCGAGTCCACCGGGGCGTCGGGATCCAGGGGCTGTACGTCGGCCACCACCCCCACCACCTCCCACGATACGTCGTGGAGTTCCCCCCAGATGACCCTCCCCAGGGGGTTCTCTCCGGGCCACATCCGCCGGGCCATGGTCTCGTTGATGAGGGCGATGCGGGGGGCGTTGCGGTCGTCCTGGTTGGTGAACCCCCGCCCCATCAGGAGGGGGATTCCCAGGGATTCGAAGTACCCGGGGCTGACGTCGTACCAGCGAGCGTGGATCCCCCGGCCGGTGCTTCCGGCTGACTCCCCTGGGAAGACCTGTTCCCCTTCGTTCCCCCCGAAGAGGGGCCCTGCGGAGCTCCGGCCCACGGCCCGGACCCCCGGGAGGGACGCCAACTCGGCGTCCAGGGTCCGGTAGAGATTGACGATGGCCTCCGAATCCCGGTAATCCCCGGGATTGGCGAAGTTGGAGAACACCAGGAGGTGCTCCCGGTCGATCCCTGGATCCCATTGATAGAAGGAGGCGAAGCTCCGGGTCAGGAGGCCGGCCCCCACCAGGAGGGCCAGAGCCAGCGCCACCTCCGACACCACCAGGATCCCGTTCATCCCCCCCAGAGGGCCTCGGGCCGTCCCGTGCCGGCCTCCCCGGAGGGCGGTCATGGGTTGGATCCGCCTGGCTCGGGCCAGGGGGGCCATACCGAAGAGGAGGGTGGCCAGGAGAGCCAGCCCCAGGGTGAAGAGGAGGACCGGCAGGTCGATGCCCACCCCGTCCAGACGGGGAATGCCGGCCGGAGCCATGGACACGAAAAACGGAATCCCCAACCAGGCGATGCCCAGGCCCACGGCGCTTCCCAGGAGGGCCAGGACCAACCCTTCATTCAGGAGAAGGGCTACGAGACGTCCGGTGCTGGCTCCCAGGCTGGTCCGGATCCCCATCTCCAGCTCCCGTCCCGACATCCGGGCCAGGATGATGTTGGCGATGTTGGCGCAGGTGATGAGAAGGACCACACCCACCGCCCCCAGGAAGAAGAAGAGGGTGGCTTTCACCCGCCCCACCACCCGGTCGTGAAGGCTCATGAGCTGGAGGCCCCACTCGGCATTGGTGTCCGGATGTTCTTCCCGGAGCCCTTCCTGGATGACCGCCATCTCCTGCCGGGCCACCTCCAGGCTGGCGCCGGGGGCCAGGCGGCCGATGGCGTAGAACCCCCGCCAATCCCTCCGTTCGTTGTCCCTGGGGTCGAAGTGGAGGGGCAGCCAGACGTCAGCCCCGGGTTCCGAGCCCATTTCCGGCGGCTTCTGCCCCTCCTCCATGACCCCGATGACCTCCATGGACTCGCCGCTCAGGGAGATGACGCGTCCCACGATGTCGGGATCGGCGCCGAAGCGGGACTGCCAGAAGTCGTAGTCCAGGACCGCTACCGTCTGGGTCCCCTCGCCCTGATCCTCCTCCTGGAAGAGCCGCCCCAGGGCCGGCTGGTACTTCATGACCCGGAAGAACTGGGGCGTAGCGATGAGGCTGTTCACCGAGTGGGTCCGGTCCGGGGCCTCCAGGACGTGGCCCCACCAGCGGAAGACGCCCATCTCCTCGAAGCTCGTGCTCCGCTGGGCCCAGTCTGCCACGTTGGGGGTGGAGGCGGTGATGCACCGCCCGGCTTCGTCGGGCATGGTCTCGCAGAGAAAGACCAGGCGGTCCGGTTCGGAAAAGGGAAGATCACGGAGGAGGATTCCGTTCACCACGCTGAAGATGGCCGTGTTGGCGCCGATCCCCAGCCCCAGGGTGAGGATGGAGACCAGGGCGAAGCCCGGATTCCGCCTCAGGGACCGAAGGGTGTGGAGGGCGTCCCGCTTGAAGTCCTGTATCATGCCGATCCCCCAGCTCTCTCTGGCTTTTTCCTTGTGGTATTCGATGCCGCCGAAGGCTCGGCGGGCCTGGCGGGCCGCCTCCTCCGGCGAGAGACCCTGGGCCATGAGCTTTCGGGTCTCCATCGCCAGGTGGAATTCCATCTCTTCCCGCATGGCGTCTTCCAGCCGGCCCGGGAAGAAGACGGCCTTGAGGCGGAAGAGGAGCCGAGACATGTGTCTCATGTGGCCATCACCCTGGCCACTGCCGCAGCCAGGCGCTCCCAGTGCTCCGCCTCCAGGGCCAGCTGTTTTTCCCCGGCCCGGGTGAGCTTGTAGTAACGGGCCTCCCGGTTGTTGGCGGTCCTGCCCCGGTACGACCTGATCCAGCCCTCGGCCATGAGCTTGTGGAGGGCCGGGTAGAGGGATCCCTGGTTCACCTGGAGCTCGTCCCCGGAGATTCCCTGGATCCGCTCGCTGATGCCCCAGCCGTGGAGGGGCTCGGCGGAAAGGACCTTCAGGATGAGCATGTCCAGGGTGCCCCGGATCATGTCGGCTTGCTGTTTTCCCATGAGAGGGTCTCCCCTAGAAAACCGAGTGGTCTACAGGGATCAGACGACGGGAAGGAAAAAAAGGTTTCCTGGGGAGATGCGGGGCCGGCTCCGGCGCCGCATGGTTTCTGGATCGTGGGGCCATCCTTTCCGGACCCGGATAAGGTTGGCGGGAGGGGTGCGAGACGCCTGGTTTGTTTGGGAGGGGCTCTGGGGGGTCAGCCTTCCAGACCAAGGAGGATGTCAGCCGGGATTCCCAGGAGATTCCGCAGTCTTTCCACCTGGGTCTTGGAGAGTTCCCGCTTGCCATTGAAGAATTCGGAAACGCGGCTCTTGCCACCCATCAGTTCGTCGAGATCTGCCCGTTTCAGGCCTTTTTGCTCCAGCATGAACGCCACAGCCTCCTGGGGGGTGACGGGCCCCATGGGGTAATGCTCCTCCTCGTAGTGTTCCACCAACACGGAGAGAAACTCCAATCGGTCATATCCCTCACTACCGGGCGCAACCTCCTCGTCCAGGAGGTGCCCGATCTCGGTGATGGCGGCCTCATACTCCGAGTCGTTCTTCAGCACGTGCGGCTTCGAGAAATCCAGAAGAGCCGTGGGCATGGTCGTTCCTCCTGGCGCACTCACAGCGCGCCCTCGATGGACCTGTGGATGTATTCTTCGTGGGTCAGGACAGCGCGCACGTACACACGCCCGAGATCGTACCGCATATCAACCACAAGTCGATACTTGTTTCCGGAAATGTTGAAAACCGTTCGCCGTGCACCGAGAAAACTGGCAGTGGGAAAATCCGCCCGCAGGTCATGCGGAGTTCGATACTCTCGGCCCCTTACGATCCGATACCACGCATCCAGGGGTTTCTTCGCATCCGCATGCCTCTCGCCGAATTCGCGCAGGGCCTTCCGGGAGATGATCCGCAATGTCTCTCCTAACCGACCATTACCGGCACGGTAATCATGTTTCCCAATCTGGAAACATGCCGCATCCCTGTCAACTCCGGACTGGCCGCGCCGAAGTGTTGGCCCTGTGGCGAGTCGACTGCATCCTGCCCGAATACAAACTCTCCTGCGACCATTGATATCCGAAAACACCGGGCGCGAGGATGGCCGGAATGGACCGGCGGCGAACGGCCGGCAGGAATGTGACGGCGGGAACGGACTGCTCTGGGTTGCCCGGGAAGTGTGGCGGCCTGAGTTCCAGCACCTATGTTTAGCGGGCCAACCATTGGTGGATCTGTATCGCGGGGCTCCCTCGGCGCCCCGACCCCTTGCCAGGCCGGCGACTCGGCCCGGCTCGTAAGCGGACTCCAGACCCGCATCACCTTGTGGAGGAGAACCCTCGTGCGAATCGCCGACATGAACTGGATGCAGGTGGAAGCCTACCTGAAGACCGATGACCGGGCAGTGGTGCCCCTGGGAAGCACGGAGCAGCACGCGTACCTGAGCCTCGCCGTGGACGCCCTCATTCCCGAGAAGCTGGCTCGGGACATCGCCGAGCCCCTGGGAGTCCCCGTCTTCCCCGTCATGCCCTACGGGCTTTCGCCCTACTTCTCGGCCTTTCCCGGGACCGTGACCCTGCGGGTGGAGACCTACGCCCGCCTCATCCGGGATATCCTGGACAGCTTGTCCCGGGTAGGATTCCGGCGGATTTTGCTGTTGAACGGCCACGGCGGAAACGCCCCTGCGGGCTCCGTGGCCCTGGAGTGGATGGCCGAGAACCCGGGTCACCAGGTGAAGCTCTTCAACTGGTGGATCGCACCGAAGACCCTGGCCAAAATCCGGGAGGTGGACCCGGTGGGCTCCCATGCCTCCTGGATGGAGAACTTCCCCTGGACCCGCCTGGCCGGCGTGGACCTCCCCGACGAGCAGAAGGCTCCCATCGACACGGCCATGAAGTCCGTTCTGGACGCCAGAGCCTTCAAGGACTACGCGGGAGACGGGAACTACGGCGGCGTCTATGAAAAATCCGACGAGGAGATGATGGCCATCTGGGAGGTGGCGAAAGCCGAGGCCACGGA
>CAZSDD010000139.1:0-7358 GCA_964605505.1 uncultured Gemmatimonadaceae bacterium
TCTGGGTTCCGAAGATCTGTACTTCCACAGCAGGTCTCCTTGAACAATGGGCCGGGTTCCGAACCGACGACCGGGTCCCGTGTCGACGACCGGTTCCCAAGCCGACGACCAGGTTCCGAGCCGGCAACCGGATCTCAAGCCGACGACCGGGTCCCAAGCCGACGACCGGGTTCCGAGCCGGCAACCGGATCCCAAGCCGACGACCGGATCCCAAGCCGACGACCGGGTCCCGAGTCGACGATCGGGTCCCGACCCGTTAGCCAAATCCCAGTCAGATGCTGTCCATCTCCCGGGGAATCGCAAATCCTTCCGGGTCACGACCGTCTCGCCCTTCCCTCTCAGGTTACATCATCCTCACCGGCGGCGACGGATATCGCTCCTGCCCCACCCTTCGTTCTCACCGCCCCCGGGAATGCCAATGGTCACACCCAGCCGGTACGAGATGAGGTTGGCTTCACTCACATTCGGATAGAGGGTGATGCTTCCGTCCGGATGATCCACGATGTCACCTTCGGTGAGGTACTCCATGACCCCGTGCTGGTGGTATTTCCCGGCGAGGTTGACGGCAATAGGGATCCTCCCCCTGTGGACGTTCACTTCCAGGCCCCACCCCACCCCCCAGGAAAGGGTCCCGTCGCCGAAGTTCTGGGTGTCGAAGTAGCCCTCCCCACCCCACCGATCTTTCAGGCTGGAGTTGGTGGAGAAATACCCGAAACCCATGAAACCATGCACGTAGGGGCGGGCCCGGGAAAGAGGTATGCCCAGCTCGGGTCCGATTCCGCCGAAGAAGATGCTGTTGGTGGTCTGGAGGCGCGCTTCCACTCTGCACCCCACGCCTCCCAGGCATACCCTCTGGGATTCATTTCCATAGATCAGGAAACCCAGGTCTCCCCGGAGGCTGACCAGTCCCCGCGCATCCAGAGGAAGCCTCCCCATGACTTCCGCCCCGAAGGCCGCATCCACGAAATCGGCGAACTGGCCCTGAGGCTCGGCGGCCAGGAGATTGATTCCCACGGCTACCCCAGGTGGCTCGTAGCGTCGAGCCTGGGCCGAGAGCCCGGCTGAGAAGAACAGAAGTGCCCCCATCGACAGGGCAATGGCCCTGGATATCATGATTGCCTCCAGAATCGGTGTCGTTCAGTCCCCCGAGGATCCTGTGCTCGATGAGATACAGGCTCGAGGAAGTGCAAAGGGAATACCGGAATAGCCGACCTCGCCCTCGGGCCTTCCCGGTGGGGAGAAAGTCGCCGGGGCCTGTCCCGGAAGTCATAATCGCCACATAGCTTACGGAATATCTGTCTCCGGGTTTCAGCCGGGAAATGTATTCCGTGGTGCCATCGTCCAACCCCTGAAGCCCGAAAGGGGTGTCCCCTTCCGGAGACACCCCTGTGTGGGAATAATTGGCCTCCGTCCCGCCCGGGATCCATGGCATCGAACGGAGGGCGGGCGGGAGGGAGTGAGGGAGGACGGGCGCTAGTACCTCCAGCTCGTCAGGTCCGCCCCGGCCGGAGCCCGGCCGGCCACCTCCTCCGCCCACTTCAGCCCGAACATCTGCACGTAGCGAAGGCGGGAGATAGCGTTGGACACGTCGTGGTCCCCGTTCCAGCAGTGCTCGAAGCGGTCCCCGTAATCGATCTCGCCATCGTAATAGGGGTTGGTGGTGCTCTCCAGGAAGTCCTCCATGAGGTATACGGCGTTGTTCAGGTAGTAGTTGTCCATGTCCCCCACGTAGATGTGGAGCTTGCCCTCCAGACGGGGGCCCAGGTCGGCCCAGTCCCGCTCCAGGATATGGCGAAGGTCGTAGTTCTCCCTCCAGTGCTCCGCCACCTGCCGGTCGATGACCCCGGTCCGCTTGTCCCAGATGGGCTTCGGATAGCCGTCCTCACCCACGGGGCTGTAGACGGCCTGCCAGATGTCCCACTGGCCGCCGGAGCGGCCGTTGGAGGCCAGGGCCAGCTCCACGTGATTCTCCTGCTGAACCGTATAGGTCACCCGCCCCAACCAGTCCCGGTGGGCCGGCCGCCAGGTGGTCCCCCAGTCCCGGTCCACCAGATAGGCGTTCTCGTGCTCGTAGATGTTGACCAGCTCGTAGGCACGGAAGTCGATGGGATCCGGACAGGCTCCATAGGCGCCGTTGTACTCGTCGGGATAAAAGACCTGGACCGCCAGAGCCTCCCACCCTCCCGTGGACCCTCCGTAGGTGAGGCGGGCCCATCCCTCGCCGATCCCCCGGAACTGCTCCTCGATGAAGGGGATCAACTCATAGGTGATGGCGTCCCCGTAGGGTCCGTTGTTCTCAGAGTTCACAGCGTAGGAGTCGTCGTAATAGGGCGTCGGGTGCTGGATCTCCACCACCAGCATCCTGGGAAAGTCAGGGCTGGTCCAATCCTGATAGAGCTGGTAGGCCAGCTCCTGCTGGATGCGGTTGTAGCAGTCCAGGTCGAAGCGGGCGCTGTACTCGCACTCCAGGTCCTCGTCGGGCGGTTCCGTCCGCCACCCCCCGAAGTCAGCGGGAAAGTGCCCATGGAAGATGGCGATGGGATACCGGGCTTCCGGGTGCTCGTCGAAGCCCGCCGGCAGCAGGACATGCGCCCCGAGATACACATCGGTCCCCCAGAACTCCGACAGGAGGTCAGACCGCATCCGGATGTGCTTCACCCACTCGGTGTCTTCCGGAGGAACGATCTCCGGAATCACCTGGTCCATGACCAACTCGATGCGACCGCCCCGGGCCGGGTCCACCCGGACTCTCTCGGGCGCGGAGTAGAAGTTCCCCGGCTTCCGGGCCCACTGCTGGCCCTCTCCCCGATCCGGCGGAAGCTTCACCGTGTGTCCGTCGGAGCGCTGAAAGGTCTCATACCGGTTCAGAACGGCCTGGACCGTATACTCTCCAGCCGGCACCAGGGCCAGATCGTCATTGGGGAAACCGAACACCCCACCCCTGATGATGGCTTCGGCCCCGGGAGCCAGGCCCTCAACATCTATCCCGAAGACCTGCTGCCCGGAGGGTCCGGAGCTCACCTGGAAGCGAGGCTCACTCTCCTCCCGCTTGGAGACGATGAGGATCACACGGCCATCCTGTGCCTCCGGGCTGACGGACTCGGGAAAGGAAATGGCAAATTCCAGGTCTGTTCCGTTGGAGCTTTCGCCGCATGCGGCGAGGAAGAGAAGGAGAGAGGGAAGGATCAGAATTCCAAGGACGAGTCTTCCGAATACAGCCTTCATGAAAGGGACTCCTTCTGGGAGGTGGCTCCTTCTGTGTGTTATCGATCCGGATCCTCGGGACCCGGGAGGGACTTCTCCGGGTTCGTCTGTTCCGGTGCACTCTCTCCGAAGACGAATCAGATGGAGAGGCACCCCCTTGAATGGACCAGTCCCCGGAGGATTCGGCCGGAGAAGGGCTGGGCGGGGTGAGACCGGCTGCCCGCCCAACGACCCTCCCTAGGCCGGCCAATTCCCGAACGGATCATCCAAGGTCGGACTCGGCGGCGTGAAGAGATTCGCACCGTCCTCGGTGATGTACATGCAATCCTCCAACCGGACCCCGAACTCCCCGGGAATGTAGATGCCGGGCTCGTCGCTGAAGGTGTGGCCCGGCTCCATGGCCATGTCATTCCCCCTCACCAGGTAGGGCCATTCGTGGCCGTCCATGCCGATGCCGTGACCCACACGGTGGGTGAAATAGGCGTAGTCCGGCCCGAAACCGGCCTCCTCGACGACTCGACGGGCGGCAGCGTCCACGGCCTGGGCCTCCACCCCCGGGGCCGCCGCCGCCAGGGCCGCCGCCTGGGCCCGGTGTACGACGTCGAAGACCTCTCGCATCCGGTCCGTGGGCTCCCCCACCAGAAAGGTCCGGCTTATGTCGGAGCGGTATCCTTCGGCGCCGCACCCGCCATCGATGAGGAGCACGGAGCCCTCCTCGATGACCTGGGGAGTCCGGGACCCGTGGGGCAGCGCGGAGTACTGCCCCACCTGGACACCGGCACCTCCGGAGAAGCCCTGCCGGCTGTGGGCCATGGAGACAAGCCGTCCGAAATCGCCCTGGGTCATTCCCGGCTCCAGGGCCTCATACGCAGCCTTGTAGGCCGTCAGCGTGACCTCATTGGCCAGCTGCATGAGAGCGAGCTCATGCTCATCCTTCACCCCCCGGCACCCAGCCGTCACCGGCGTCCCGCTGGTCAGGGTCAGGGCAGGCGCCGCCTGTGCCACACCGTCGCTGAACACGAAACGGACCGTCTCTTCCATCCCCAGCCTCCCCGTCCCCAGTCCCCTGGCTCTGAGCCCTCCGGCCACCAGGGCATAGGGGTTCTCGTGTTCGTGCCAGGTCAGAACTTCCGTGTCCTCCAGGGGGCCGCCGTGAAGCTGCTCCCGGGCCCGGTCTTCTTCGAAGGCCGGGCAGACCAGAAAGGGCCGCCCCCGAACCGGGACCACGATGGCGAAAAGCCGTTCGCTCAGCCCCCACCCGATACCGGTGAAATAGCTCAGGGAGCTTCCCCCGGTGAGCATGATGCCGTCCATGTCCTGGACGGTCATGAGTGACCTGGCCTTCTCAATCCGGTTTTCCCGCTCTGCAACCGAGATGGGGACGGCTTCCCCCGCCCGGGAATTCAGAGCGGCGATGGAAGGTGGAAGGTCACCGCCTCCGCCGACATCACTGGCAGATTCATCAGATTGCTGACAACCGGTGGCGACTCCGGCTACGGCCAGAGAGGAGGCTCCGAGAAAGTGACGTCTCGAGATCATGGATGGCCCCTGGGCTGGATTCTTTACGCGAAATGGACGGAGTCGCACTACCAGCGGCAGGATGGCTCCAGGACGGTCTGGATTTCCGGGCCTTACCGCGGCAGGGGCTCCGGCAGGTCCACGACAACGTAGGTCATGACGGCCATGGCCGCCACGCAGCGGGCCACCTCCTCGGGAATCAGCTCACCATGGACTCAGAGGCGATGTCTTGGTAGCAGAAATAGCGCCACTACGCTCCCGTGCCCCGCCGCGAATAGATTTACCAGGTGCCCCCCGGGTGCGAACGCCCCACAGGGGATGAAGAGAATGATGAGAGGGGGAAGGATGGTGAAGAAGGAAGAGAATCGGGATCTGAATGTGCTGGTGCAGAGGACGAAGGGGCCGCAACCCTGGCGACGGGCGTTCCATGCCGCCAACGGCTTGATCCTGGTCTCGATTCTGCAATGGTCTTCCCTGGATCCCGGCCTGGTCCTCCGGGTCCTGGGGGGAATTCTCGGTCTTCTTCTACTGCTGGACGGGGTCCGCCTCACCCTGCCCCGGATGAACCGGCTGTTCTTCCGGGTATTTTCACCCCTCGCCTCTCCGCGGGAAGCAGGGGGGCCCGCCTCCTCCACCTGGTACGTGCTCGGAGCACTCCTGACGCTCCTTCTCTTTCCCCTGCACCTGGCCCAGGGGGGGATTCTGGTCCTGGCCCTGGCGGACCCTGCGGCAAGCCTTCTCGGAAGAGCCTTCGGCACCCGGCCCTTCGGTACGGGAACCCTGGAGGGTACCGCGGTCTTCGTCTCGGTGGCCTTTCTTTCCCTGCTTCCTTTCGCACCCTGGCTACCCGCCCTCATGGCCGCCCTGGTAGCGGCCATGGTGGAAGTCATTCGTTGGCCCCTGGACGACAATCTCACGCTTCCGCTGGTCACCGCCGCGGTTCTCTCCCTGCTGGCTTAGTACTCCATTCCGGAAATCCGATGGTATTCGAGCACCGCTGCATCCCCGCTGGCAGCGTTGCGCTCATTCGCCGTACCACAACGGGTACGCCTCAGTCGCCCGCCTTGCCATCGGGGCGCTTCGGCGCTCTCGGTACATCACCGTAGTTCCAGAACGGAATACTTAGTACTCCATTCCGGAAATCCGATGGTATGGAGCTGCGCTCGCCATTCGCCCCTACGGCCAGGGGATGGATACGGCCAGCGTGTCACGATGGTAGAGGATGAGACGCCTCATGTAGTTGCCGATGTGCTCGGCCCCCTCGAATCCTGCATCCACGGCAGCCTTTTCCCGCTCCTCCGCGCTCCCCAGTCCCGATGCCCGGGCGAAGTGCTGAAGGTCCTGAAAAAACCCCAGGGTAAAGGAATCCCAGGGGCCTCCGGCCTCCCGGACGAAGATCAGGTTCTCCGGACGTCCAAGGGCCTTCAGGTAGCGATTCTCCATTCGACGTTCCTCCAGGAGCTCCGCACGCCTCCCCGGGAGGGCCACGAACATCTCGGCGTGATAGAAGTCGTTTCGGGAGAAAAGTCTTTCCAGAATCTCGGGATCCGGCCCCCGGACGAAGACTTCTTCACGATAGGAGGTGAGGAGACCCGCCTCGAATTGGAGCTGCTGGAAAGAGAGGCCCTTCTGCTCTCCGGCCAGATTCCTGTCCCTGGTCCGCCGGGGCTCGTAATACTCGTAGAAGCTTCCCATGGGGTACAGGACCATGAGGTCCCACTGATCTCCCTGGGTGTGGCGCATCCAGAAAGGGAGGGGCTCCCCCGCGTCCCTCAGGATATCCCTTTCCTCTTTCAGGAGCTCGATGAGGGCCGGCAAGCGACCTGGTGCGGCCCGGATGAGAGCCACCTTGTAGAGGTGCTTTCCTTCCCGCGCCTCTTCCTGGATGGCCCCGGGGTATCCTGCCTGGACGGCTCCGGGGAGTTCTTCCGGGACTGCCACGGGGAGTCCCGCCTGGATGGCTCCGGGAAGCCCCGGCTGGACGGCTCCGGGGAGTTCTTCCGGGACTGCCACGGGGAGTCCCGCCTGGATGGCTCCGGGAAGCCCCGGCTGGACGGCTCCGGGGAGTCCCGCTGCGGCAACGGGAGCCCGGGCAGGCGGGCAGGCCAGGGAAATCAAGAACGCGGGAATGAGAACCGTCCGCCGGGGAAACCGAATCCGCATTGCTGCCTCCAGGATGATTCTGCCGGAGCCTGCTCCGGTGACAAGGCAAGCTGTCTCACCGGACCAGTGTCCCCGGGAGGGGAACTCGTGGAACCTCAGGAGAAGGGTGGGGAAGGGAGGTTCCATGCGCAACGTGGAAGAGAGGGAGGAAGAGGAGGATCCCTGTGGACGGTCCCGGGCAAGGGCATCGTCCCACGAAGGGAGGAGATCCCCTGGCCGAAGAGAGGGGATCCCTCGGCCGAAGGAAGGGGATCCGTCGGCCGGCTGGAGGGTTAGGATGCGTGGGAGCCCGCGAATGATGCGCCTCGCCCCACTGCTCGGACAGGCTCCCCGGAGAACCGGAACCGACCGCGCACCGGGCACCCTGTGGGCGGCGGCGGTTCCGGCCTCCGGATCCCACCAGTCAAATCACCTCTCAAAGGAAGGGACGCGTTGAAAACCCTCTATCTGCTCCGGCACGCCAAGTCCAGCTG
>CAZSDD010000140.1:0-2714 GCA_964605505.1 uncultured Gemmatimonadaceae bacterium
GGAGACGTTTGGTCAACCCCGTTGACGGATTTTTAATGATCGGTCATAATTGACCCTGGTCAAATTTGACTGGAACGGAAGTGCATTCTCCCGGGCTCCCCATCCGGGAACCGGAGTCTGAGAGGACATTCGAATTGAATCCGGAATCCGATTCTCAGCGGCTCCACGGGAAGCCCATGGGGCGCCGTGAGCGAAAGAAGCTGGAAACCAGGCGGAGGATCTTCAGATCGGCCTTTGAGCTCTTTGCGTTGAAGGGTTTCGAGGGTACCACGGTAGAGGAGATTGCCCGGCGAGCCGACGTGGCCAAGGGAACCGTCTTCAACTACTTCGCCAACAAACAAGCCCTTCTCCTGGCAGCCCACGAGGCCTGGATGCACCGCCTGGAAGAGGATCTGGGCCTTCCCGAGTCCTGGGACGGCGCCACCCGGGACCAGCTGGTCCGAATCCTGGCCTACCTGGCCGACCTCTCCATCGAGAACCGCGAAGTCTCCCGCCTGGTCATCTTCGAGACCATGCGGGAAGCGTATCTCCGTTTGAATGGGGCGGAGAGCGAGGGATCCCGGGACAGCTTGCGGATCCTGGAGGAACTCGTGGAGACGGTGATCCGGAAGGGACAGGCCGGGGGAGAAATCCGATCCGGCGTGGACCCGGAGCAAGCCGCGTCCCTGGTGGCCTCCTCGGCCTTCAGCACATTGGTTCGTTGGCTCGTGAAGGGCGGCTCGGCAGATGATATGAAGGCGGCTCTGGAATCGAAATTGGACCTCATCTTCTGCGGATTGAACCCATGACCCCCGAACTCTGGTTTTCTCCGCTGCCGCGAAAGATCTACACAGGAGGAAGAATGGGCAGGTGCACGTCCCTGCTTTTCGTTTGGATATTTGCCCTGGGATCCATGGGAAGCCCCCAGCCGGTTCGTGGAGACCCGGGTGCCCAGGTGGACACCCTTCGATTGTCCCTCGAGGAAGCTGTCGTACGAAGCCTGAGAGACTCGGAAGAGATCGCGGCGGCCCGGGCCGCCGTGGCGCAGGCCGACGCCCAGGTAACCCAGGCCACCGCCGGCGCCCTGCCCCAGGTGAATTCGAGCCTCACCTACAACCGGGCCATCAAGACCATCTTCGATGAGGCCAAGGGACCTCCACCGGTCTCCGATACTCTCATCCCCCCGGCCTTCGATCTGGACAAGCCGCCGAAAGAGCGCTTCGACCTCCTCTCCCAGCTTCTGGCCCAGGACTTCATCGGGGCCCTCTTCGGGGGACTGCCCTTTGGCCGGAAGAACACCTACATCGCCACCTTTACCCTGGCTCAGCCCCTCTATGTGGGAGGCAAGGTGGGGGCGGCCCTCCGGGTGGCGAAGCATTTCAAGGCAGCAGCCCAGGACCAACTGGAAGAGACTGAGGCCGATATCGCCCTCAATGTCCGGAGCGCGTATCTGACGGCGAGCCTGGCCCAACGCCTGGTAGGCATCGCTGTGGAAAGCCGCCGACTGGCCGGTGAGCACCTGGACCAGGTGGAGGCCTTCTACGAGGCGGGAACGGCGGCGGAGTTCGATGTCCTTCGGGCCCGTGTGGACCTGGAGAACCGGGATCCCATCGTGGTGCAGGCACGGAACAGCGCCACCCTGGCCCTTCTGGATCTGAAGCGGCTGGTGAACATCCCGCCCGGGCAGCCCGTCCATCTCATCTCGGAGCTGGATCCGACACTCATCGACGTGGACGAGGAAGCGCTGCGGGAGATGGTCCTGGACCGTCCGGCCCTCCAGGCCGCTGCAGAGGCCGTGGGGATGCGGGAGGAAGCGGTAAACATCGCCAAGGGAAATCGCCTTCCCACGGTCACCTTTCTGGGGACCATGGGATTCCAGGCCTATCCCGACAATCCCCTTCCTCCCGGCTTCGACGAGTGGAGGAAGGACTGGAGCGCCGCCCTCTCCATCTCCATGCCCCTCTTCGACGGTTTCCGGACCCGGGGGGAAATCGATGAGGCCCGGGCCCAACTGAAGACGGCGGAGCTTCAGGAGGCCCAGTTGGAGGAGTCTCTGAACCTCCAGCTGGCCGCCGCACTGGCCGAATACCGTGCCGCCCGGAGCCAGATCATGGCTCGGCGACAGACCGTGACCATGGCCGAACGGGCACTGGAGCTGGCGGATGCCAGGTTCGCCAGCGGATTGTCCACCCAACTCGAGGTAAGCGACGCGGCTCTCCTCCTGGATCAGGCGAGGGTGAACGAGGTCCAGGCTCTCTATGACTACGTCAGGGCTCTGGCAACGCTGGAGCGTCTGAGCGGCGGAAAGATGCAGCTGATCGGGGTGGAAGAATAATCATGGGCACACCGAAGAGGTTCAGCGTGAAGCGAATGATTGTCGGCATCATGATCCTGGGTGTCATCGGCGTCGTGGCCTGGCGCATCGTCCAGGCTTCGGCCCCCTCCGAGCCCTCCCCTGATGTGGAACAGATCCGGGCCCGGACAGGCATTCCGGTGGAGGTGGCCCGGGTGGAGCGGTCACCCCTGGAGGTCCGGAGGACCTTCACGGGGCCTGTTCGGGGGATCCGCAGCGCAACGGTCCGGGCCAGGACGGGGGACGAGATCGTGGAGATCCCGGTGCGGGTAGGGGACCGGGTGACCGTGGGGCAGACGGTTCTGCGCCAGTCAGCCCAGGGATCCATGGCGTCGGTGAACCAGGCCGAGGCGGCATTCGAACAGGCCCGGAGGACGGTGGA
>CAZSDD010000140.1:2814-7015 GCA_964605505.1 uncultured Gemmatimonadaceae bacterium
TTCTTCCGGGAGCCCACGAAGATTCCCCCGCCTCCGCCGAGGCCGGGCGGCCCTGGACGGGAGAGGTGACCCGTATCGCCATGCAGGCTGATCACGAGAGTCGCCTCATGGAGGTGGAGGTCACCTTCCAGGGGTCCGGACCCTACGGGGCCTCGCCCTCTTCTGACGGCGGGGCCCTCATCCCCGGCTCCCTGGCCACGGTGGAGATCGTGGTGGGGACCCGGGACGAGGCGCTTCTGATTCCGCAGGTGGCGTTTCGAAACGGTGGAGTCTGGGTCGTGGATGAGGCCGGGGTCGCCCGGTACCGGGAGGTGGAGGTGGGCCTCCGGAGCGCAACCCAGGCCGAAATCCTGGGTGGCCTCCAGGAGGGGGACCGGGTAGTGGTGGCCGGGGCCTCTCTCCTTTCGGAGGGAGTCCAGACGCGAATCGTGGGTGGCTGAAAAGAAAGGGACTGACGCGCCATGTTTCGATTCTTCGCACGTCTGGCCGTACGCCGACCGGTCCTCACCACCATGGTGGTGGTCATGCTGGTCTTTCTGGGCGGGTTCTCCTACTTCAACCTGGGGGTGGACCTGACGCCGGACATCGAGTTCCCTGTGGTGACGGTCACCACCATCTATCCCGGCGCCGGCCCCGCGGAGGTGGAGCTCCAGGTCACGAAGGAGGTGGAGGATGCCGTGTCCACCATTTCGGACCTGGAGAACCTCACCTCCTTTTCCCGTGAAAACGTCTCCATGGTCATCATCGAGTTCGACTATGCTGTGGACCCGGACCTGGCGGCCATCGACGTCAAGGACAAGGTGGACGCCATCCGGGCCAACCTGCCCGATGACGTGGAGCCTCCCACCATCCAGAAGCTGGACATCAACGCCATGCCCATCATGGACCTGGCTCTGTCCGGCTCCCAGTCTCTGGACGCCCTCTACGACTTCGCCGACCAGATCATCGCCGAGCGCCTTTCGCGGGTGTCGGGAGTGGCCAGCGTCTCCATCACGGGAGGCCGTCAGCGGGAGGTCCAGGTGAGGGTCTTTCCGGACCGCCTTCGGGCCTACGGACTGGCCATCACCGATGTGGCGGCAATGGTGGGGGCGAGAAATATGAACATCCCGGCGGGACGGGTGACGGAGCCCCACGCCGAGTATGCGGTTCGGGTGGAGGGTGAGTACCGGTCGGTGGAGGAGATCGCGGCCCTTCCCGTCCCTCTCCCGAGCGGGGGCCGGATTCGTCTGGACGACGTGGCCACCGTGGAGATGGGGCTCACCGACGTTCGGGAGCTGGCCCGTTATCAGGGGCAGCCCTCCGTGAGCCTCTCCATCCAGAAGCAGTCCGACGCCAACACGGTGGCCACGGCCGCCGGCATCATGGAGGTCCTGGAGGAGCTGGAGTCCCAGGTGCCGGAGGGTGCGGATCTGGTGGTGGCGTCGGACCGGAGCGAGTTCATCCGGGACGCTATCCGGGACATCCTGAAGAACATCCTCATCGGAATTCTCCTCACCACCGGCGTCCTCTTCGTCTTCCTCCACTCCTGGCGGGGCACCGTCATCGCCGCCGTGGCCATGCCCGCCACCATCGTGGCCACCTTCCTGGCCCTGGACCAGATGGGCTTCACCATCAACACCCTCACCCTCATGGCCCTGGGCATCACGGTGGGGATCCTGGTGACCAACACCATCGTTGTGCTGGAGAGTATCTACCGGCACCTGGACCAGGGGGCGGACCCCCACACGGCGGCGGAAGAGGGCACCACCGAGGTGGCCATTGCCGTGGCCGCCAGCGCGCTGACCAATGTGGTGGTGTTCACGCCCATCGCCTTCATGCAGGGGATCATCGGCCAGTTCTTCTTCGCCTTCGGGCTGACGGTGGTCTTCGCCACCCTGACTTCCGTCCTCATCTCCTTCACCCTGGCTCCCCTCCTGGCGGCTCGGCTCCTCAGGACCGGAGAGACGGACAAGGCGGAGCACAACTGGCTGGGCTTTCTCTGGCGCCCCTTCGATGCCGGCTATGCCAGCCTGGAAGACGATTACCGGCGAGTCCTTTCCTGGGCCATCGCCCGGCCGCGAAACGGATGGCTCATCGTGGCAGGCACGGGCGCCGTTGTCGTGGCGGCCCTGGTGGTCATGGTGAACTTTGTGGGCGGCGAGTTCTTTCCCAGCCAGGACGAGGGGATGGCCCAGGTAGCCCTGGAGCTTCCCCCCGGGACACCGGTGGAGCGGATGGAGGAAGTGGTGGTCCGGTCCGAAACCCTTCTTCGGGAGATCCCCGAAGTGACGGAAATTCTCACCACCATCGGGCAGGGGGCCGGAGGGATG
Organism: uncultured Gemmatimonadaceae bacterium; assembly: GCA_964605505.1. GTDB lineage: Bacteria > Gemmatimonadota > Gemmatimonadetes > Longimicrobiales > Gaopeijiaceae > CAZSDD01. The sequence continues at coordinate 5,124 of CAZSDD010000140.1, forward strand.
TTCAGCGGAGGGGCCGACGTGAATCAGGCCTATCTCCAGCTTACCGTGGAATCGGAGCTCCACACCGAGACCTTCCTTCCCCGCATGCGTGAGCTCCTGGCCGAGATTCCCGATGCCGAGGTGACGGTCACCCTGGCACAGAGCATGGGCGGAGGCTCCGATGCGCCTCTGCAGGTCCTGGTGAAAGGCCCGGATCAGGATCGTCTGGAGGAGGTGGCGGCGGAAGCCACCGTCGTCATTGAGAACATCCCCGGGCTGGTGGACGTGCGGAGCACCATCGAGGACCCCCGGATGGAGGTGGTCTTCCGGCCGGATCGGGAAATCATGTCCGAGTATGGTTTAACCGTGGCCCAGGTGGGGGGCGTGCTTCGGGCCTACATCGAGGGAGCCATCCCGGGGGTCTACCGGGAAGAGGGGGAGGAGCGGGACATTCGCGTTCGACTGGAACCCGGCTCCAGGGACCGGGTGGCCGAGCTGGCGGACCTTCAGGTGCGGACCCGGGCCGGCATGATTCCCATCAGCGCCCTGGGGGAGATCGGGCAGGAGGGCGGTGAGACCACGATCCTCCGGGACGCGAAGCAGCGGACCGTTCAGATCGACGCCGAGATCGGAGCCGGGAACCTCTCGGCTTTGGCGGGAGACATCCGGGTAGGACTGGACAACATGGACTTTCCTCCCGGATACAGCTACGAGATCACAGGCCAGTTCGAGATGTTCCAGGAGAGCGTCACCGAGATGGGTAAGGCCCTCCTCATCGCCATCGTCCTCACCTACCTGGCCCTGGCCATGATCCTGGAGTCCTTCGTCCATCCCGTCACCATCATGCTCACTCTTCCCCTGGGTGCCGTCGGGGCCGTTTTCGCCCTCTTCCTGACGGCCAGCAACCTGAACCTCTTCAGCATGATGGCCATGATCATGCTGGTGGGAATCGTGGTGAACAACGCGATCCTGATTCTGGACTACGCCCAGGTCCTGAGGAGTCGGGGGAAGACCCTGGAGGAGGCCCTCCTGGAGGCGGCCCCGGCCCGACTCCGGCCCATCGTCATGACCAACGTGGCCATCGCCATGGCCCTCCTGCCCCAGAGCCTGGGCTCGGGAGCCGGGTCCTTCTACCGGGTCCCCATGGCCGTGGTGACCATCGGGGGTGTCCTGGTGGCGGCCGTCTTCACGTTGTTCCTCATCCCCGTCATCTATCAGAAGCTGGACCGCTTCGCCTTCGCGGCCCACGTGCATCAGCGGGAGGAGCGGGAGCGGGTCGAACACGGCCCCCGGCGGCGGGCAACGGATCAGCCGGCGGAGGGGGATTGAGGGAGGGTATGTACACCTCAGGAGGAGCGTCGCCAACCGACAGTCTCGCCGGATTCGTGGAGGGCGCAAGGGATTGGGTCGAGGCGGGGTAACCACGCAGCCAGGAACGATTGAGCGGGCGGTTTCCCTTGCAGAAGCCGCCCGCACGTTTGGACTCTGCACGTTTGGACTCCGCACGTTTGGACTCCGCACGTTTGGACTCTATCCATGACTTTTCGGACCATGACTTTTCGGACCCTCGGCGGTTCGGGAGGGTCCTGGCCAATTTCTCCCCGCACGCTCTGACCTCGGAGACCCCGGATGGACCACATCCTGGCTCGCCTGAAGGACGCTCTCGCCGACCGGGGCCGCCAGGAAACCCGCATTCTGGCCGGTTTCCTCCTTCCCGGATCCCGGCCGGTTTCTCTCATCCCACATCCGTCCCACTTCCCGCTCCGGGTTATCCGGCGCTCAATCCATCCTTAATCCGTCCTGCTTCCCGATCCATCTCATTCCGGGCCCGATTCCTCATCCTCATCCGGGGCCCAATCCATCATCTTTTCGCCCACAAAGGCCTTGACACAATTTGGGAGCCGGGATTGGCG
>CAZSDD010000141.1:0-7007 GCA_964605505.1 uncultured Gemmatimonadaceae bacterium
AATACATCATGATGGACTTCCTCAAAGGCAAACGGCGGCGCATCTCATGAAGAGATCCCTGTCCGGTGGATGGGCCGGGATCAAAAGACTGGCGGCAGCTACCGTTACCGTCATCGCCCTGGCACCTCACCGTGTCCGGCACGTCGGTCCGGTCCCAGAAGCAGTGGAGCTCCACTCCCTCTGCCTCCTGGTGCCAGGCCTCCAATTCCTCCACGTACCCCGGGTTCAGGACGTAGGCCAGAAGGTGAGAGCCCGGGGTGGAAACGGCTTCCAGGACCGCCTCCCGCAGAAGGGGTGGCACCACCCGGATGCCCTGCTCCGGAAGATCGGGCATAGGGGTGAAGGAGAGAGCCAGCCGGACCTGGGCTCCCAGGGCCGTGAACAGAGTGTTCCACTTCACCCCCTGGAGCTCCCAGAAATTGTCCCGGACCACGGGAAATTCGGGGTGGAAGAAGAGGAACTGGTGGGCCACCGCCACCACACTGGCACGGGGCCGGTAGAGGCTCTTGTAGAGCCCGCCCATGAGGTCGTAGAAGTTGACGATGAGGTCCGGAGCCAGTTGTTGAAACCGCCGGTGCACCTCCCGGGCCGCCACCCAGTATCGGGGAAACCGGCCCAGGCTCTGGACCAGGGTGGCCCAGGGCCTCACGCCTTTCATGGCCCGGTCCACCACGAAGACCGGGGCCGGATAGGTGGTGAGAAGATCCCCCAGAGCCTCCCGGACGAAGCCGGGAATGGGCCGGTTCGGGTTCTCCCCCACGAAGACCCCCACCACGGCGTGCCCCGCCTCCTCCAGCATGCGCTTCACCGCCAGGGACTGGGTCATGTGGCCCCGGCCCTCGCCCTGCACGAAGAAGACGACCCGGAGCCGGGGACTACGCTCCAGCATCACGTCCTGGACCGGTCTGGAGAAAACTCATGGGCCCAACACTCCTATGGGAACGACCCAAACACCATCTTCCCGGCGAAAGGCGTAGCCACCTGAGCCCACCACCACACCCAGAGCGGCTGGCTTGCCCATCCGCCCTGTGTCAATCCGGTCCCGGAAACTGAGGAGGTTGGCGGCGGCTTCCTCGATTCCGGCCTTCCCCCCGAGTTTGACTTCGAAGGCCGCCCAGGGTCCTGCGTGAACCGCAATGATTGCATCGACCTCGAGGCCCGTGTTGTCCCGGTAATGCAGAACCTCAGCATCCGCAGCCTGAGCATAGACCCGGAGATCCCGAACCACCATGGATTCGAACAGGAACCCGAATAGTTCCATGTCTTGCCGTAATTGTTGGGGGCCGGCCCGAAGGGCGGCTACCGCCAGGGAGGGGTCTACCAGATGGCGCTTCGGCGCATTCCTCAGGATGGACCTGGACCGCAGGTGGGGGGCCCAGGCCGGTTGGTCCTCGACAACCATGAGCCGGGTCAACGCGTCGGCATAATCGAGAGCCGTGTGGTTCCGGATCGGCCCGTCTGAACCGGCCGTGTCGGCGGCGATGGTGGCCATGGAGGCCTGAGTGGCGACACTCCTGGCGTAGGAGCGAAGGAAGCGAGCAACCCGGTCGGGGTCTCGGGAGACTCCGTCCACCCGTGCGATGTCCAATCGACGTACTTCTTCCAGGTAGTCTCGGTTCGCCTGGAGGGCGGCCTCAGTTGACCGGCGTAGGTGGCCGGGCCATCCCCCCACACAGACCAGATCGAAAAGGTCTTTCGCCTCGAGCTCTCCTCTGGCGCCTCCTTCAAGATCCCCTGCCAGGAGGGCATGAATCGAGATTGCACCGGTGGAGACTCCCAACTCGAAAAGGGACATGGGACGCATTCGGAATCGTGTGAGCCGGCCAGCCCCGGTGTGACGAACCACGTCATCGGCGGGGACAGCCGAGCCGGTCAGGATGAACTGACCAGGTTCCTGTCTGTCGTCGATGGCTCGGCGCACATGATTCCAGATCTCGGGCGCCAACTGCCATTCGTCGATCAGTCGCGGCGTGATCCCGTCGAGCACGAGGCCGGGATCGAAGCCAAGAGCGGCCCGAGCGTCTTCGTCTACGTCGAGAAGGACCTCACTGGCAGACTGCTGGCGGGCCGTCGCCGTCTTTCCACAGGCCTTGGGACCCTCAACGACGACACCCCCCATTGCCGCCAGCTTTCTTCTCAGTTCGCCGTCTGCGATCCGTTCCAGATATACCACCGTACTCCACCCTCACCGACATGTTTGTAACGCTGTGACCGACATATATGTAATACCCTCGGCAGCACAGATGCAAGGATAGCGGCGACACAAATGAAACGGCCACCTTGCCTCAAAGGCCATGATGGGAGTTCATGGCCATTTCCCGGGAGTCCATGGTCATTTTCCAGGGGTCCATGGCCGTTTCCCGGGAGTCCATGGCCATCCCCCCTTCTCAGGATCACTTCCCCACCGCCGTTTCGGAACTGCCTTCCGTAACGGAGTTGCACCAGTTTTTCCGGGGGATCCCCCGGATCCCTGAAATCCACTACCATCTCATCATGGTCACCACCCTTCTCACGGCCCTGGTCCTGGGCCTCTTCGCCGGGCTGGCGCCGGGCCCCTACACCACCATGGTGGCCGGGACGGCTCTGGAGCGGGGGTTCCGCCCTGCCCTGGTCCTGGCCCTCACCCCCCTGGTGACGGACCTGGCTCCCATGCTCTTCTCGGCCCTCCTCCTGGAGCGGTTGGGCTATGCCGGTCTCACGGCCCTGGGCATCGTGGGGGGCGCCGTCATCCTCATGGTGGGGGTGCGATTCCTGCGCAGAAACGGTCGGCCCAGGAAGCCGGGGCTGACCCTTTCGGCTCCGGATGAGGCAGAACAGAGCGCCGGCTTCTTTCACGTGGTGGTCAGCAGCCTCATGAACCCTTCTCCCTGGTTCTTCTGGCTGGTGGTGGCGTCGCCCCTCCTCCTCCGGGCCTGGAACCGGGGCCCCGGCGAGGGGTTGGTCTTCGTGGCCGTCCTCTTCACCGCCAACATTTCCAGCGCCTCGGGGCTGGCCTGGATCGTGTCCCACAGCCGGAAGATTATGAACCCGGCCTGGCAGCAGAGGACCCTCCAGACCGTCGGCGCCACCCTGGTCCTTGTGGGAACGCTCCTCCTCTGGCAGGCTTCCGTGGGAAACTTCCAGGAGCTCGTGGACCAGCAGGACGCCATTCGTTCGGTGGTGGAGGACGGGCTCCTGCCCGGTTGAAGGGGAAGGCACCCATGCTCTACATCCGGCTCCTGAGAGAAACCCTCTTCCCCGGGGCGCCCACCGGCCCCGGGACCCTCAGGCGCCGGCTTCTCCTCCTCCTCTTCACGCCTCTCTTCCTCCTCATCCAGTCCGCTCACTGGGGTTTCTTCTTTCTGGATGACCTCCTCTTTCCGGGCTACCGGAAGATCCGGATCCGGGAGCCCCTCTTCGTGGTGGGGCTCCCCCGGAGCGGGACGACCTTTCTTCATCGGGTTCTGGCCCGGGACGAATCCCGCTTCACCACCACCCGCCTATGGGAGCTTCTCCTGGCTCCCTCCATCACCCAGCGAAAGATCCTCCTGGGGCTGGGGGCCCTGGACCGGGCCCTGGGGCGGCCCGTGGGACGGCTCCTGGCCTGGACCGATTCCCGTGGCTTTCGTTGGATGGAGGCCATCCACCAGGTGTCTCTGACGGATCCGGAAGAGGACTACTTCCTCCTCCTCCCCGTCTTCGCCTGCTTCCTCCTGGTGGTGCCCTATCCCTATCACCCGGCCATCTGGGAGCTGGCCCGCTTCGACGAGCTTCCCGAGAAGAAGCGAGAGGCCATTCTGGGCTTCTACCGACGGGCCCTCCAGCGCCACCTGTACGTGACAGGGCCGGAAAAGCAGATCCTCAGCAAGAACCCGGCGTTCACCCCCTTCCTCCGATCCCTCCTGGAGAGCTTCCCCGACGCCCGGGTCCTCTGCTGCGTCCGGGACCCGGAAAAGGCCGTGCCCTCGGTCCTGAGCTCTCTCCGGCCGGGGGCCGAGTTTCTGGGCTATGAGATGTCCGAGCCCCGGATCCGGGACGCCTTCGTGGACATGCTGGTCCATTTCTCGGAGCACGCCATGGACGTCCTCGGCGGCGAGGCGGAGGATCGATACGCCTTCGTGCCCATGCCGGCCCTGAAGGCCGACGTCCGGCGCTTTGTCCTGGAGGAGGTCTACGGCCGCTTCGGATGGGAAGCCGAGGCGGCCTTTCTGGATTCTCTGGAGGAAGACCGGGCCCGGGGAGCCTCCTTCACCAGCCGGCACCGCTACTCCCTGGAGGAGTTCGGGCTGGAAGCCGGGGCAATCCGGACCCGTTTCGCCCGCTTGAGCCAGGCTTTCGGGTTCGGGAAGGAGGCCGGGGGATGATTCCCATGGGAGGTCACCCGGGGCTAATCCGGCCGGGCCGCCACCGACTCGAGGCCGTGGGATGAACCGCATGGGAAGCCATCGGCTCCCGGATCCCCGGGAACTCCGGGTGGTCATCCTCTCGGATGCCATGCCCTCCCGGAACGGGGTGGGGACCTACTACGCCGACCTGGCGGAGCACCTCTCGGAGCGTGTGGAGCAGGTCACCCTTCTGGCTCCCCCGGCAGAAGGGAAGGGAGAGTTCCGGGGCCTGGCCTTCCCCATGCCCGGCGATCCCACCCAGAAGCTCTACTGGCCTTCTCCCTTTTGGCTGGGACACCAGGTTCGGGAGCTGGAGCCCCACGTCATCATCTCCGCCACTCCCGGCGGGTACGGGATGATGGGGCTGGCCATGGCCGCCTACCTCCGGGCGGCCTTCTGCGTGGGCTACCATACCGAGTACTCGGAGTTGGCGGGGCTCTACTGGAAAAAGACCTTCGGGAAGGCCTACAACGCCCTCCTGGCCCTCTGGGACCGCCTCATGTTCCGCTTCGGGTCCGTGGTCCTGGCCACCAACGAGGCACTCCGGGACCGGGCCCTGGTGCTGGGGGCCCAGGAGGCCCACATCATGGGGACTCCGGTCCAGACCGAGTTCCTCAGCCGCCCCCTCCCCCCCAGTCCCAGGGAGATCCGCACCGTCACCTTCGCTGGGAGGCTGGCGCCGGAGAAGGAGCTGGGCCAGATCCGGGACGCCGCCGAAGCCCTGCCCCACCTTCAATTCCACATTGCCGGAGAGGGTCCCCTCCGGGCGGAGGTGGAAGGCTGGGCCCGAGCCCTTCCCAACCTCACCTATGACGGGTGGATGGTGCGGACCGGTGTCCTGGACCTCCTGGACCAAACGGACCTCCTGGTTCTGCCCTCCCGTTTCGAGACCTTCGGGACGGTGGCCTTCGAGGCCATGATCCGTGGACGTCTGGTACTGGTCTCGGCCCACTGCGGCATCCTTCGCTGGCCGGAGCTGGCCTCGGGCCTCTTCGTCATGGAAGAAGGCGAGCCGCTGCATGGGGCCATGGAGGGGATCCTGGGCATGGACGGCGACGAGCTGGAAGCCAGGGCCCTCCGGGGAATGGAGGCCAGCCGAGCCATGACCCGGAGGACCATCGACGACTGGGTGTCCCTCCTGCAGCGGACCGTGGCGGAAAAGCGGTTCGCGTGAAGCCGCCCCCGGCCCTGGTCTCCGTCCACGACGTCATGCCCGGGACCCTCTCCCGGGTTAGGGAGATCCTGGACCTCCTGGAGGAGTCCGGCGTCCCCCCGGTCACCCTCCTGGTGGTTCCGGGGCGGGACTGGGACCAGGCGGGCGTGGGCCTCCTTCGGGGTTGGGCCCGGAAGGGCCACCGGCTGGCAGGCCATGGCTGGGAGCACCGGGCTCCTCCACCGGCCGGCCTCTACCACTACCTCCACAGCCGACTCATCTCCCGGGACCAGGCCGAGCACCTCTCCCGATCCCGGGACGAGCTTCTGGAGCGGGTCCGCCGGACCCATGGGTGGTTCGCGGAAGTGGGTCTCCCGGCCCCGGAGCTCTACGTGCCCCCGGCCTGGGCCATGGGCGCCCTTGGCCGGGACGATCTCCGGGCCCTTCCCTTCGCCTGCTACGAGGTCCTTCGGGGCCTCATCCACGGCGGCACCGGCCGCCTTCTTTCCTTGCCCCTGGTGGGCTTCGAGGCCGACACTCGGCTACGCCGACTGGGCCTGGGGCTCTTCAACGGGGTGAACCGGGCGGGAGCCCGGGCCACCCGGCTCCCCTTGCGCATCTCCATCCACCCCTTCGACCTGGAGTATCTCCTTGCGGCGGATCTCCGGAAGATGCTTCGAGAGCCATGGAACTTCCTGGCTGAGGAGGAGGCGCTGAAGGGTCCCTCCCGGTCCGGATCTCTCGTCCCGAAGCTGTGACCCGGGGATTTCCCCTCCGTTACCACACCCCAAGATTGGCCTTCTCCGGACCGTAGCCGCCATAGCCCGCTTTTCCCCGTTTTGATACGGAGGAATGGTGCGTCCACGGTACCTCATCGATACCCGGGCGTCGCCGCAGTGCATCACTGGCCTGCCGATCTTTCCCTGCGAGACGGGCTCACTGGGTACAACGGATCCCCACCACGGCATCCCGGGAGCCCCGACGACGCAGACCAGACAATCGGGAGCCCCATGCCCAGCGTCACCCTTCATCTTGTCCTGGCAGATCGGGTGCTTGACCACTGGAAGGACACCCCCTCCCAGGCCCCCTTCGATCCCTTCGACTCCGATCTGGCCAATGCCTTCCACCAGGGGGCCCTGGGTCCGGATCTGGGCTACTTCCCCGGTGGACACCGATTCCTGTCGGACCTCTCCCACCTGGTCCGTAGCGGAGACCTGACCAGGACCCTGGTGTCCTCGGCCCGGACCCCGCGTGAAAAGGCCTATTCCTGGGGGTGGGTCACCCACGTCCTGGCGGACCAGGCCATCCACCCCCTTGTGGGCCGGGGAGTGGGGGAGCTTCTCTACGGAGACCGGGAAATCTTCGTGGACGGGGCCCGTGCGCAGACGGCCCATGTGAGGGTGGAGACGGGGCTGGACGCCTTCTACTCCCACCTGTTCCCGGAGATGCGGCACCGGAGGATGGCCCCGGTCTTCCACGGCACATCCATC
>CAZSDD010000142.1:0-6996 GCA_964605505.1 uncultured Gemmatimonadaceae bacterium
GTGGCCATGGTGATCGTGACCACCTGTGTGGTGGCCGGAGGGGCCGTGGTCCTCGGGCCCCGGGGCGGAGTGGAGATGGTCGGCTTCGGTCTCCCCGCCGGGGAGGACCACGTCCAGGTGGGTAGCCATGGCCCCCGAGCGCTCCGACCTGGTGATCTTCACCTGCACCTCGTCGGCACCCAGGAGGCGGGGCACCGCCTCCATCTCCTCGGGGCCCACCAGGCCGGCGTCCAGGAAGGCGGCGCTGAACATGTCGCCGGCGATGCCGGCCACGCTTTCCAGGTAGAGGATTCGTTCGGCCATGGGCATCAGGATCCCCGGGACGGGTTCGTGGCTTCGTCCAGGAGCTTCACCACCCGGGCGGCGGCGATGCCGGCGGAGAAGCCGTTGTCGATGTTGGAGACGGTCACGCCGGGGGCGCAGGAGTTCAACATGCCCAGGAGAGCCGCGAGACCCTGGAAGCTGGCCCCGTAGCCGACACTGGTGGGGACAGCGAAGACCGGAGCCGAAACCAGACCCCCCACCACGCTGGGCAGAGCCCCCTCCATCCCCGCCGCCACCACCACGGCCGCCGCCTCCCGGAGTCGGGGCGCCTTGCCGAGGATCCGGTGAAGGCCGGCAACGCCCACGTCGTAGAACCGCTGGATGGGGACGTTCATGGAGACACAGACTTCGGCGGCCTCCTCCGCCACCGGCATGTCGGAGGTCCCGGCGGAGACCAGCGCCACGAAGTGCCGCCCCTGGCCCGGCTCCCTCTCTTCGGGAGGATTCACGAGAAAGGTCCGAGCCCTGCGGTTCGCCCGTCCGCCGGTGAATCGGGCCTCCAGGGCCGCCATCTTCTCGGCGTCCAGGCGGGTCAGAAGAATGGGCCCGCCGGGCTCCGAAAGCCGGACGGCGATCTCCACCGTCTCCTTTACGGTCTTCCCCTCGCCGAAGACCACTTCGGCCATGCCCTGCCGGATGGACCGATGATGGTCCAGGGTGGCGAATCCCAGATCTTCCTGCCGGAGGGGCCCCTCCTTCAGCCGCTCCGCCGCCCGGGCCGGCGTGACCTCGCCCCGGGCCACGGCCTCCATGAGGGCTCTCAGCTCTTCCGGTGTCATGACACCCCTCCTCCGGTTCGATATCCACCCAGGTCCAGCGTGACCCAACGGTAGCCCCGGGCCCGACCGGTGACGTGAAGCTCCCTGCGGCACTCCAGGACCTTTTCAAGCTCCTCCGGGGCCACTTCCACCCTCAGGAAGAGGGCTCCCCCCTCCTCCCGGCAGACCCGGACCCGGAGCTGGGAAATTCCGGCTTCCCGAAGAATGCCCTCCATGGCCTCCACGTCCTCCAGGCGTTCCGGGGTGACCTGGATCCCTGTCATGATCCGGGAGCTGAGACAGGGGCTGGCGGGCTTTGCCGCCAGAGAAAGGCCCGCCTCCTCCATGAGGAAGCGGATCTCGGCCTTGGTGAGGCCGACGTCGGCCAGGGGGGAGAGGGCCCCGGCCTCTCCCGCAGCCCGGTGCCCCGGGCGGATGTCTCCCCGATCCGAGGCGTTGTACCCGTAGAGGAGCCACTTCAGCCCTTCCTCCCGAGCCAACTCCCCGGCGATGCGGAAGAGCTCCGCCTTGCAGTGATAGCATCTCTCCCGGTCGTTCCGGACGTAGGCCGGCAGGGTCAGCTCACGGCTCTCGCGCCAGACGTGGGGAATGCCCAGATCCCGGGTGAATGCCTCGGCGTCTTCCTTGTCCCTGGCCGGAGTGCTGGGGCTGGTGGTGGTGAGGGCCACGGTCCGCCCCGTCCCGTCCCTCCCTCCCGCCTCCCGGGCGGCCCAGAGAAGAAACGCGCTGTCCATCCCGCCGGAAAAGGCGACCAGCGCCCCGTCCCGGACCAGGGGCCTGAGGGTCTCCCGGAGCTGTCGAAGCTTGTTCCGGGCCGTATCCGGTACGGCCTCCTCTCCGGAGGCGGCGTGGGGGTCCAGGATGGGAAGCGGTTCGGTCATGCGCCTTTTTGGCCGGGTCGTGGAGAACCGAGAGTGAGAGGAAACAGTGAGAGGAAACCATGCGCTAAAAGAAAACTACGCGCTCCGGGTGCCCCGGGGGAAGCCGGGGCACCGAAACCCCCGCCAGAGCGGTGCAGCCGCTTGGCGGAGGGCCGTTCATCGGCGGAGGGGAGTTCATCGGTAGAGCAGGGCGTTGAAAAGCATGCGCATGGTGGATCGGGCCTGGGCCCGATTGTGCACGTTGAAGCCGAACATGAGGATCTTCCCATCTCCGTAGGTCACGTCGAGGGCCGCGGCCTTTCCCTGGATGAGCTCGTCGCCGACCATCCATCCGCTCAGGAGCAGGGGCTCCCGGGGGTACCAGGCGAAGGGCTGGACCGTCACCGCCGCCTGGTGGCGGGGCCCGGGTTCGGCGCCGGTTTCCTCCTGCCCATCTCCCTGGTCGTTCTCGCCCGGCCCTTCAGCACCCCGGACCCCGGCTTCTCCCCCTCCATCATCTGCCCTCTCGTAGACTCGGCCCCCGGCGAAGAAGATCATGTCCCGCGCCGGCATGCCGAAGGCCATGGGGTGGCCGGTGGCAAAATCGGCCTTCAGAATGGCCCCGGGGCAGTTGAAGCTGTCCGCCGACACCCCGTCGAGAACGTCCCGGACGGGCAGGTCGAGATGCTCCATGAACAGGTCGCAGGAGCTGTTGTTGCAGACCACCCGGCCACCCTCCTCCACGAACCGCCGGAGGGCCGTGAGCCCCTGATCCCCGATGCCGCCCACATAATCCGGCGGCACCGTTCCCACGGCGTGGCCTTCCAGGATCTGCGAATCCCTCTGGTCGGCGAACACCAGGACGTCGAACCGGTCCCTGAGGCGGCCGGCCTGGATCTCGGCGTTGGTGACGGACTGGAAGGGGATGCCGTAGCTGTCGAAGATGTAGTTGATCCAGCCGGCGTCCATGGAGGCCACCCAGGCCTTGTGGAGCCCGATGCGCGGCAGGTCCAGCGGGGTCGCCACTCCCCGGGGGTTCCCCGCCTGGAAGCTCACCCCCGTCTCCCCGGCCACCCTCCGGAGCTCGTCCATGGAGACATTCGCCCTCTCCACCAGGTAGGTTCCGGCGGGCCAGTGACGGCCGCCGGCGTCGAATCCGTTGTGGAGCCACCTCACCCGGCCCCCGGCTTCCAGGAGCCGCATGGCCGCCGACACGCTGTTGTTGTCGGAGTGGCTGAAGAGGAAGGAGCTGCCGCTCCCGGAAACGGTGCCCGGCATCTCCACGGCTTCCACCGGGGTGGTCTCCACCTCCAGGGGAGCGCTCATCTCCCATGTCTCCACGCCCATCTGGAGAGGCAGGGTCCATCCCACCCCGTCGTAGGGCCTCAGGGGACCGCCTTCCCATTCCTCCGGGTTCACCAGCCCCTGCCAGAGATGGGCGTAGTCCCGGAGGTCCGGGTAGTCCTGCCGCTCGAAGATGTTCTTCAGGAAGAGGCCGAAGGGCTGGCTGGTGGGAAGGATGTAGGTGCCGGCGGGATAGGAGATTCCGTTGTGACTGAACGCCTCGTCGGCGGCGTGGACTTCGATGCCGTTCACCAGCATCCGCTCCAGGAGGAGCCGGGTGCTGGCGGGGTCCTGCTGATCCACCGGGACGATGTACCCGTAAGGGGGCTCCCCCTTGAAACGCTCCAGGACATCGGTCCCCACCTTGTACTTGTCCAGGAGGAGTTCCCGTCGGTACCGGGCCGCCACCTCCAGGACCGCCATGCAGGCCGTGTGGTTGTAGGCCACGGCGTCGCCGAGGCGCCACCATCCCCCCAGCCAGGGATTGGGATAGAAGACCCCTCTGGTCAGCTCCCGGTGCTCCGGGGGAAAGTCGCTCACGGTGAAGTGCTGGGGCGTGGCGTACCGGTAGAGCTGGGTTTCCGTGAGAATGGAGACCACGTTGTGGCCGTCCACTACCTGGGTGGCGTACCCCGGGTACCAGGTGTCGTAGCGAACCCTGGAGATGGCGCCCGGCTGGTCGTTCCGGTCGAAGGCCTTCCCCATGGCCGTCCCGATGTGGCTCTTCCAACGGACGATGAGGGGATGGACGTTGGGATTGGTGGGCTCGGCGTCCGGCGGCGTCCAGATGCGGGCCGGGAAGGGGCCGGTCTGGTGCTGGTTGTAGAGAATCTCGGGAAACCACTCCCTGGAGTGGGCCCGGTTCATGTTCCGGGTCTCCACCAGGTTACCCATGAAGGAATCACGGTTGTTGTCGTGGCCCACGTACTCGTGGTAGAGCCAGGGGATGGGGCTGGTCTCGTAGGGTGTGCCCACATTCCCCATGTACCAGTCCGAGACGATGGTCATGCCGTCGGGGTTCGCGAAGACCAGGAGGGTGATGACGTTCTCCCGTATGATCCGGGTGGCTTCGTCGGTGCCGGCCACCAGGTCGTAGGCCAGCTGGGGCAGGAGTTGGGCCGGGGCCACCTCCGTGCCGTGGAGTCCCCCGTCGATCCAGACGATGGTCTTTCCCTCCTCGGCCAGCTCCCGCGCCTCCCCTTCCTGCAGGTCATGGGGAAGGCTGATCCGGCGGTTGATCTCCTTGTAGCGGTCCAGCTGCCGGAGATTCTCCGGTGCCGAGATGACGCCGTACTTCATCCGTCGCCCGGCGGTGGTCTCCCCCATGTCCAGGACCACCATCCGGTCCGTCTCCGAGGCCAGGGTCTCGAAGTAGCCCAGGGCCTCCTCGTAGGTCATGAGGTGGAAGTCGGCTCCGGGCTTGAAGCCCAGATAGGCCTCGGGTGTGGTCACCTGGGCGGGGAGGGGAGACGTCGCAACCGGCGCGGCCAGCAGAAGGAGGATGCCCAGGCTCACCCAAAAGGACCGTCTGTCTTTCATGGTTTCTCCTCCGGGCCTCACGAAGAAGCCGGATGGGGTTCGGGGGGGGCGGACGCCCCGGAGATTCTCAGCCCGCATTTCGGCGAGATCGATACCGACCGGCTCCGAATCCCACCAGGAGGCCGAGGGCGGCGAAGAGGAGGCCCATTCCCAGAAGGCCCATACGCCCGGTCAGAGAATCGCCCCGGGGGGTATGGACCGCGGTGAGGACGGCCTTCACCAGGGTGTCGGAAGCCTGAGCGGCGTAGCTCCCGTGGGCCCGGGGATAGCTTTCGAAGCCCTCCATGAAGCACCGATGGTAGGTCCTGCCCTGCCGGAGCGTCATGGGATCGCTTTCCGGCCGCCAGGAGGCCCCTTCCGGGGTCTCCGTCCGGGGCATCCGGATCCCGTACCGCTCCAGGGTTTCGGTCTCCACCCGGTCCACCAGGGCCCGGCCCAGGGAAAGGGCGGCCAGGAGGCGATCCCGGGAATAGTCCGTCAGGAGCGACCGGGCCGCCTCCGGGTCCCCTTCGGCGAAGAGGGCCTGCGCCTTTCCCTCCAGATCCTCCTGCTCGTCCAGCATCCACCGCTCGAAGGCCTCCAGCTCCGCCGTGACGGGCCGGAGGAAGTCTTCCGGGTGGGCACAGGCGTGGTAGAGAAGGCGTTTGTGCACGCGGAAAGCCGACGTCGTCCCTTCCAGGGGCGCGTACTCCGGATCCAGGAAGGCCCGGTCCGATGCCTTGGTCATGTACCGGTGCTGCTTGTACTCCGGGGGGAAATCCTGCACTCCCACGTGCACAGGAACGAATGGGCTGGCCACGGCCCCGGTGATGGACATCCAGAGGACGCCCAGCTCCGGGTGGGTTCCGGGGCGAAGATGGGCCACCTGGCCGTAGCCGGAGCCGTCATTGGACCACCGGGGATCCCGGACCAGGGCCATCATGTCCCCCACGGAGAGGGGCGCCATCTCCCGGATCTCCTCTTCCAGCAGGGGAGGATATCGGAAGAGGTTGTGGGGATCCGGCTGCCCCGGGGCGCTGGGGAAAGGCTGCCCGTAGACCCGGTGGAGATTGAAGGGCTCGTCCCCTTCCGGGCTCCACCATCCCTGCTCCACGGCGAAGGAGACGATGTTCTCCGAGCCCAGAAAGTCCGGGGAATTCCGGAAATCCGGGGGAAAGTCCCCGATGTATCCCGGGTAGGACACCCGGACCTGGTCCGGGCCCAGCCGCTGGGCCGCCCAGAGGCCCTGCCCTCCGGCGTAGTTGACGACGATCCAACCTTCCAGGGTATCGGCGAAGAGGTGGGAATTGCCTCCGTAGGTGGCGTAGCCGTGCTCGTCCATGAGCCGGCCCAGGATCTCCACCGCCTCCCGGGCGCTGGTGGCCCGCTCCATGGCCATGCGGGACAGGTCGCTGTAGTTGAGCCCCGTCTGGGGCCGGGGGGTCATGTCCCTGAGCTCCTGGCGGGAAGGAGACCAGACGTCACGGGCCGCCACCTGCCGCTCGTTCAGCCCTCCGTTGGTGAGGGGAGGGGGAAACCCCGCGAATTCGGAGTAGTTGGTGGTGAGGAACCGGAAGGTGCCCTGGACCTGGGGAATGCGGAATCGCCGGCCCGGTATCCGGGCGTCTTCCGTGACGCCCACCTCCACCGTGGTCCCCTCCGGAAAGCGCCGGGCGGGGGTGACCTCGTACCAGTGGCTGGACGGCTCGTGGCCGAAGCCTCCCAGGAGGACGGAACCGTCGGTGGTGAGGTTCCGGCCCACGTAGATGGCAATGCTCTTGGCCGGCGGAGGCCCGGCCTCCGGGAGCGAGTCGGAAAAAAAAGGGCCGCCATCCGGAGGAAACGGCGGTGCCGGAGGGGTGGCGGCCAGGAGGCCGGCGGCAGGAAGGCCGGCGGCCAGGAGCCCGGCGGCCAGGAGCCCGGCGGTCCGGAGCCCGGCGGTCCGGACTCCCGTTCCCGCCAGCCTGATGAAATTCCGTCCAGACAGCCATTCCATGAGCGGTCCTCCTCCAACCCGGATGTGCATGCACCTGGCCCGGAGGCCTTCGCCAAACGCCGGCTCCCGGCCGAACCGGACCCGCCGGGGTCCGGGTGGCTTCCCTCGGCCACGCTTAGCCTAGGAGTCGCCCCCGTCCGCGGCAAGCGCCGGCTTCCGCCTGATGGCCGGGTCC
>CAZSDD010000143.1:0-2113 GCA_964605505.1 uncultured Gemmatimonadaceae bacterium
CCATCTCCGAAAACGCGGAGCCGAGGGGATTTTACCACTGTGAGAGTGGTAAATCGCCAAAACCTCCTCCGACATGGTCGACTTTGTGGAATTCACGTCAGGAGGCGCGACACAAATCCGCCGCTCAAGCGCCGATTGCCGTCACCGCCGGTTCTCTCGCCCCCAGGGCGCGGCTCCACTTGCCGATTGCCGTCACCGCCAGTTCTCTCGCCCCCGGGGCGCGGTTCCACTTGCCGATTGCCGTCACCGCCGGTTCTCTCGCCCCAGGGCGCGGTTCCACTTGCCGATTGCCGTCATCGCCGGTTCGTCTCGCCCCAGGGCGCGGTTCCACTTGCCGATTGCCGTCATCGCCGGTTCTCTCGCCCCCGGGGCGCGGCTCCACGGCAAAGACAGGCCAGCGGAGTCCATCCTGACCGCGACTCGCTCCGTGGTAGCCCAACAGCAGGGGAGGGCAGGTCAAAGAATGCCACACCGGTTTCTTGCCTCTCCCGCTCTCGGGCAAGAGCTCGAACACCTCTCTCCTGATCTGGAGGCAAAGGCGCCGACTGCCGGCTTGATTCCGGGTGGATCTGTTGGGGCCGCCAGGGGCTTGCTCCTCCGGAGCTTGCATCGGGGAGGGGCTGGAAAGGGTACCGGCACAGATCCCCCCATGGGAGGACCGGACGGTGTCGGCGGTGATTCCCATGGACATGGATCTTCCGCCGCCGCCGACTGTACTTGCGAGTGGATATCCATTCCAGAAACGGGAGAAGCAGCAGGACATGACCGAGTCCAGGGGAACCATCGGGATTCTGACGGGAGGCGGAGACGTTCCAGGCCTCAATCCGGCCATCCGGGCCATTACCATCCGGGCCCTCAGGGAGGGGTTCAGGGTGGTGGGCATCCGGCGGGGATGGGCCGGGCTGGTGGACCTGATACCGGACAGGGAGGCGGACAACAGCGCGAGCTTCCAGACCCTCACCGAGGATCTGGTGAACCGGGCCGGCCGCACCGGCGGCACCTTCCTCCACACTTCCAGGACCCGGCCCAGCCATCTGCCCCTTCCGGAGGTCCCGCCCCACCTGAGGGACCGGTACACCGATGAAGTCAACGACCTGACAGCCACCGTCCTGGAAAATCTGGAATTCCTGGAGGTGGATTACCTCATCCCCATCGGAGGGGACGACACCTTGAGCTATGCCCAGCGGCTTCATCAGGAAGGGGTCCGGGTGGTGGGCATTCCCAAGACCATGGACAACGACGTCCCCGGCACCGACTACTGCATCGGATTCAGCACCTGCGTCACCCGGACCATCGAGCTGGCCCACCGCCTCCGGACCAGCGCCGGCTCCCACGAGCGGTTCCTGGTTCTGGAGGTATTCGGACGCTACGCCGGCTACACCGCCATCCTGCCGGCCATGGCCGGGGCGGCGGATCGGTGCGTCATTCCCGAGCACCCCTTCGAGATGGAGCACCTGGCGGAGCTTCTCTCCTATGACCGGCAGCGGCATCCCAGCAGCTACTCGGTGGTGCTTGTTTCTGAAGGAGCCCGGCCCGCAGGCAAGGAGGAGATGGTTTTCGAAGGTGGAGAGCGGGACCAGTACGGTCACCGGAAGCTGGGAGGAATCG
Organism: uncultured Gemmatimonadaceae bacterium; assembly: GCA_964605505.1. GTDB lineage: Bacteria > Gemmatimonadota > Gemmatimonadetes > Longimicrobiales > Gaopeijiaceae > CAZSDD01. The sequence goes on from CAZSDD010000143.1 coordinate 1,609, forward strand.
GAGACCTGGTCTCAGCCCGGCTCAAGGAGCTTTCCCCGACCTACAACCATGGCCGAAGAGTCAATGTGGTGAACCAGCGCCTGGGCTACCTGGTGCGGTCGGGGGATCCGGACGCCATGGATTCCATCGTGCCCATGGCCTTCGGAAACCTGGCCCTGGACCTGATTCTCCAGGGAACCTCCGGGCGCCTGGTGAGCCTCCGGAACGGGGTCTACGACTCGGTGCCCATCGAGGTGGTCACAGGCCGGAAGAAAGTGGTGGACATCCACAAGTTCTACAACTCCGATCGCCTCCGTCCCCGCTACACCACCTTCGAGCGAAAGCCCCTCTTCATCATGACAAGCGACGTCTGACATGACGAGCGACGTCTGACTCACCGTCTCCCGCCACCACACCCGAACGCGAACCAGAACCAGGAACGGCAGCCATGCAGGACAGAAAACTCCGCTGGGGCATTCTGAGCTCGGCCAACATCGCCAGAAAGGCCGTGGGCCCGGCGATCCGG
>CAZSDD010000143.1:2213-6941 GCA_964605505.1 uncultured Gemmatimonadaceae bacterium
AACTGGTGGCCGTGGGCTGAACTGGTGGCCGTGGGCTGAACTGGTGGCCGTGGGCTGAACTGGTGGCCGTGGGCCGAGCTGGGTGCCGCGGACCGAGCTGGGTGCCGCGGACCGAGGTCCGGGACCCCCCAGCGGAAAGACCCCGGCTCCGGAAGATTCCGGGCCGGGGTCACTCCATGGAGGGAGAAACGTCCTGATCAGCCTCCCTGGACGTTGTCATGCTCACTGGTCTTGGCCCCTTCGTGAACCCGCAGGGCCCATTCCCGATCCAGCTCCTCCACGTCCTTTCCGGTGGGGGAAAAGTGGAATTCGAATTCCCCGTCGTTCACCCACACCCGTTTCCTGCTCCCGTGGCTGGTCGCATAGTCCCGGATGCACTTGGGCACCTCCCCGGCGCAGGCCTCGCTCGGGCCTCCGGTTTCCCTTTTCCGGTCATACCAGGCGATGAGGCTGAGGTTCTCCTTGTCCGCCTGCGCGGCTTCCCTGGCCTGGGCCTGGGCCTCAGTCAGCGACGTCTCTCCGTCCAGATCCAGAGTGATGGTTTCCACCTCGTTGATATCCATTTTCTATCTCCTTGCCCTTTCCGGGGCAGCTGCATGGTCAAGCGGCCGTCTCTTCCTCCGGAAAGCGAGGAATGCGGCTCTGCTTACCCTGGCCTAAACTGCACCGGCCCGGGGGTTCCAAAGACGGATTTGCACGCCGACCCCGCATCGGTGAAACCGGATGGGCGCCTTCCGGCGGATCCCTTTCCCCCTCGAGGCTTGCCCGGCTCCACGGGAACACCCCACTTTTCAGTTTTCTGGTCTCTTCCACTTCGAGGCACGTGGTGTCGAACCCTGACGATCCCCAGAAAGAGCTTCATGACTCCCGGGTACCCGGGAAGCCGGATCCGGATGCAGCAGCGGGACCCGACCCGGCGGCGCAGGATCCGTTGATCGGAACACTCCTTCGAAACAAGTGGCGGGTTCTGGAGCGGGTAGGCTCCGGAGGATTCGGCACCGTCTACAAGGTCCAGGACGTGAAGGGAGGCTGGATCGAAGCGCTGAAGATCCTGGGGGTGGACCGGATCACCGGAGCCGAGGCCGATACGATCCGGAGGCGCTTTCTCCGGGAAGCCCAGATCATGAAGCGCCTGGGAGCCCAATCCCAGCACATCGTCGGGCTGAGCACCTACGAGGAAGACCTGGAAGCCGGACTGGTCTACTTCCTCATGGAGCTGGTGGAGGGACGCAGCCTGGCGGACGCCCTGGCCCAGGACGGGCCTTTCGATCCGGAGCGGACCCTCCATCTGGCTCTCCAGCTTTGCGACGCGCTGATGGTAGCCCACGAAGCCGAAGAGGAGGTGGTGCACCGGGATCTGAAGTTGGAAAACGTCATGCTTACCCGGACCAAGGCCGGGGAGGAGATGGCCAAGGTCCTGGACTTCGGCATCGCCAAGATCACCGCGGGAGAGGTGGACAGCCGTCTGACCTCGGTGGGCACCTCCCTGGGCACGCCGGGCTTCGCCGCCCCGGAGCAGCTTCGGGCCGAGAAGGTGGATGGCCGCACCGACCTCTTCGCCCTGGGGGTCATCCTCTACTGTCTCCTCACGGGCAGGGACCCCTGGTACGGCAGGAACGCCTGGGATCCCACGGACCAGGTCTTCGACCTCATGGTGGCCACGGAGCGGGCGGAGGTCATCCCCTTCGAAGAGACGGGCGTCGTGCCCCCGCCCGAGCTCGGCCGGGTGGTGATCCGGCTTCTCCAGAGGGACCCCGACGCCCGCTTCCAATCGGCTCGTGAGCTGAAGTCGGTCCTGACACGGATGTCCCGTGAAGCGGAAGCGGAGGAGTCCCGGGCACCGACCCCCGCTGCTCCGGGCGCAGAAACAGGATCCGCCCTTCGCCGGCATTCGGCGAAGATCGCCGCGGCCGGAGTCATCCTCCTCGCCGGCGGCCTTGCCATCCTCCGGCCCTGGGCTTCCGGTCCCGGCGTCGACGACCAGGTCGCCAGCCTCATTCGCCAGGCTGCGGCGGCCCAAGCGGAGATGCGGTATTTCGGGCAACCCGGGATGGACGTCCGGACCTTCGCGGAAGAGGCCATCCAACTGGAACCTGGGAGCCGGGAGGCCCGGTCCCTCCTTTTGAAGGTGGCCGAGCGAATGGCATGGGATGCCGACGCGGCCCTACAGGACGGTTCTCCGGAGAGGGCCCGTGAGTTGGCCCGGGAGTGCCTCAGGCTGGCCCCGGAGCACCCCGGATGCCTGGCCGTTCTGGAGGAGCTCCGTTAGCCTGCCCCTGAGGCCGCGCTGCCCGGACAGGCTCCTAAACCACGTGAAGGATGATCACGGTGGTGTTGTCAAACCCACCCAGGGAGTTGGCGGCCGTGATGAGGGCTCTGCACTGAGCCAGCGGAGTCCCTCCGGTCATGAGGTTTTCCGCGATACCCTCGTCGGAGATGAGATCGTAGAGGCCGTCGCTGCAGAAGAGGAGCTTGTCCCCGGAGCGGAGAGCCACCGCCCGGGATTCCACTTCCAGGATGTCCCTCACGCCCACGGCCTGGAGCAGCACGTGTCGCTGCTCGTGGTTGGCGGCATCCTCCCTGGAGATCTGCCCCCGCGCCATGAGCTGGCCCACGAGGGTGTGATCGGTGGTGAGCTGCTGGAGCTGCCCTCGCTGGAAGTGGTACGCCCGGGAATCTCCCACGTGGGCCAGGACGAAGGCGCCGGGGAACACCAGCCCCGCCGTGGCCGTGGCCCCCATCCCCTTCACGGACAGATCCCGGCGCCCCGTCTCCAGGACCCGGGCGTTGGCCTGGTGGATGCCTTCCGCCAGCCAGGATTCCAGGCCAGGGGTGTCCAGGCCCCCCAGGTGAGCCCGGGCTCCCGAAGCGTGCCGGCGAAGCACGTCCAGGGTGATCCCACTGGCCATCTCCCCGGCCACGGCGCCTCCCATCCCGTCGGAAACGGCCAGGAGCAGGGGCCGCTGGCCCAGGGCGTGGTCGAAGGCGGGCTCCAGAAGGTCCTCCGATGAGCTCATATCCCAGATCAGAAATCCATCCTCGTTGTGATCCCGGCTCTCGCCCACATCCGTGAGCCCCGCGACGTTGACAATCACATTCCTTCTCCCGACGACGTTGGCCTTCGCATCAACACCGCTCCCTTTCTCCCGCATTCAGCGGACAGGAGAAGGATGGCGTGTCCTGCATCGATGTACCCCCGGTCAAAACCCCTGAGGACCCCGCAGGCCGCCAGATGGCCGGCGGCCGCTCCCGCCTCTCCGAAGTCCGCAGCGGGAAACCAGTGCGTCGCCGCGTTCAGGGCCCGTGTCCGGTAAAGGAGGTATCCCCACTCCTTGCTATGCCAGGGAGAACCGTTGACGGTCCCCGAAACGAAGAGGGGCGCGCCTTCCGCCCCGGCGTTGGAGAGGGCAGAACGGGCCACCCCGGCCAGAGCCTCCCCCAGCGGCGGATCGCCGGAGAGCCGGTGATTCCTCTCGGCCCCCTGGGCGGCGGCCGCCAGAAGCGCCACAGGCGTTTCCGGAGTGCCCGGCGCCTTGAGAAGAAGGAAAGCCGCCGCTTCTCCCGGGATGAAGCCGGCCGAAAACTCCGGGGTCATGAGCAGCCCCATCTCCTCCATGGCCGTCAACTCCTCCCACCCCACCCTGGAATCCATGCCTCCCAGGAGGCAGCTCTCGATCCTGCCCTGGGCCAGGAGCGCGGCGGCCCGACCGACTCCCTCGGAAAAACCCGCCTGATCCTCCAGGACCAGGCCGGTCCAGGCGGGCCGGGGAAGGCGGGGAAACAGGGAGAAGAGCCTCGGAATGAGAGCGGCCTTGATCTCTTCAAGGCGGGCGTCCTCCCGAGGGTCCACGAAGGCCCCGGTGGAGAATGCGTCCGGGGCCCCGCCGGAGAGGTTCGTCCTGGCCCACTCCAGGTATCCCGAAGGGAGGCAGAGAATGAGGGCATAGCGGCCCAACTCCCGGGCCGGGTCCTGGATTGCGGAAAAGAGGTCTTCCAGGGCCCCGGCCCCCAATTGGGCCAGCCGCTCCATGCCACTGACGTGGGAGGGAAGATCCCTGACCCGATGCCCGGAGAAGAGGGATTCCTGCTCCTCTTCCCGGCCCGAGGCCCCGGCCTCTCCCGGCACGCCCTCACCCGACGACTCCGGGGGGAGGATCTCCGAGATTCGCATGATCCCGGCCCGGGAAGCGGCGCATCCCCCCACCAGCCCCCCCAGGGCTGTGGCCATCCCCGCCCCGGTCACCGGAATCGGGGGAAAGGGAGCGGCCTGAATGGACGAGACGGTCATCTCACATTCCGATGAAAGGGATCACGGAAGCACGGGCACCGTGGGCTGGATCAACGGCACCGGCGGCGTGTTCTGCTTGTTGCCGAGACTCAGGTCGAAGGCCCGGACGATCTGTTTTCCCTCCACCTTCACGTTCATGGAGAACATGGTGAAGGTGGCCTCTCCCTTGATCACGCTGGACACGACGCCCCCCGCCACCCCGGCCTCGTCCCCTGTGGTGGGCATGATCTTGGAATCCTTCGTGGCGGCCGGCTGCCCTTCGATCTTCACCTTCACCGTCCCCATCAACAGGTTCTGCGACATTCCCACGTTGGGATAGGGGATGGGGACCGGCGGGCCCGGTGGAGCCGGGGTCTTGCACACGTCGGGGAATGCAAGAACCTGTCCCATGCTCCCCTTGTGCACGACGGTGAGCTGATTGGCAAAGACTGTGGGCATCC
>CAZSDD010000144.1:0-6910 GCA_964605505.1 uncultured Gemmatimonadaceae bacterium
ACTTTCGCTCCGAGAAGAACCCGTCCGGCCCCTGGTGGGTCGGGCGGGGTTCTTCTTTCCCGGGAGCTTCTGGGGAATCCGGAAGCGGCCAGGGAAATCCGGAACCGGCAGCCCGCCGGGAGAACTCCAGGCGTCGGAAGGAGTATCTGTATGGTAGAGGTCACCCCACCGACTGCCGATTCCGGAGGGCACCATGCGTCTCTTTCCGTCCCCCATTTTCCTCCTCCTCATCGCCTCGTCCATGGGGGGCTGCGGAAATCACAGGTCCCCTCCGGAGACTCCGCAGGCAGATGCGGAAGGGTCCCCCGGGACCTACCCCATCGACGCCAGCGCCGCGGACAGCACCGAGCTCATGGAGCTACGGCGCCAGATGGTCCGGCGTCAGATCGAGGCTCGAGGGGTAACGGACACAGCCGTCCTGAAGGCCATGCGGACCGTGCCACGTCACCGCTTCGTTCCTGAAGCCCCGCCGGCCGCCGCCTACACGGACAGCCCCCTCTCCATCGGACACGGCCAGACCATATCCCAGCCGTACATGGTGGCGTTCATGGCCCAGGCCGCGGCCCTGGGGCCGGAGGACCGGGTCCTTGAGATCGGCACGGGTTCAGGGTACGGTGCCGCCGTCCTGGCGGAACTGTCCGGGGAAGTCTACACCATCGAGATCGTGCCCCAGTTGGCAGACCGGGCCCGCACGATTCTGGAAGACCTGGGTTATGGCAATGTCCATGTCCGGACGGGGAACGGCTGGCTCGGTTGGCCTGATCACGCTCCCTACGATGCCGTGGTGGTGACCGCCGCCCCCCCGGAAGTGCCTGAGGCCCTCAGGGAACAACTCGCCCTGGGAGGCACCATGGTGATCCCCGTGGGAGATCACTTCCAGACGTTGCAGGTACTCCGGAAGACGGAAGACGGCATGAGGGAGATCGCCACCTTGCCGGTTCGGTTCGTCCCCATGGTGGGGGAACCGCCGGATACGGCCTCCAGGATTGACGCCGGCGCTCCCTCGGATGCCCCGACCACGCCGCGCGTGGTTCCGCCTCCACATTGACGGGTTCCCATTGACGGCTTCCCATGCGGGGATCAGGACCCACGGTCGAAGGGGAAGGTCGGCGTGACCGAGGCCTGCGACGGGAAGCGGAATCTGCGCCGCCGGCTGGGAGTCCTGGACGGAGCGGCGGTGGTGATCTCCAACGTGGTGGGGACAGGGATCTTCCTCACTCCGCCACTCATCGCATCCAGGATGTCTTCCGCGACTTCCTTTCTGGGCCTCTGGATTCTGGGAGGCGGCCTGGCTCTCATCGGCGCCCTTTCCTACGCAGAGTTGGGGGCCATGCGGCCCAGGGCGGGAGGAGAATATGTCTATATCCGGGAGGCCTTCGGTCCACTGGCAGGATTCCTCTCGGGATGGACCTCCCTGGTGGCGGGCTTTTCCGGGGCCGTGGCCGCCGCCGCCGTGGGCTTCGCCATCTACCTGGACCGCTTCATCCCAGGTGTCGGATCCACGGACACGTTCCTGGAGGTTTCAATGGGCCTGGGGGAGGCCGGTCTCCGCCTCACCCCCCGGGCCCTGACGGCCCTCCTGCTGGTAGGCTTCTTCAGCCTGGTCCACGCTCGGGGACTGGGACCGGGCCGGATGGCCCAGCAGATCCTGGCCTGGCTGAACGTGACCACGATCCTGGGCCTGGTGGTGCTGGGATTTCTGACCGAGCCCGCAGTTCCGGTTGAGACTGTCGGAAGCGCGGCAATAGGAACCGCCGGAGGTCCGGTGGGCGACAGGAGTCTCGGCAGCGCCCTGGTGGCCCTTGTCCTGGTCATGTTCACCTACAGCGGGTGGAACGCCGGGGCCTACCTGACCGAAGAGTTCAGGGATCCGGGAACTCGCCTGCCCAGAGCCCTTCTGCTTGGAACCGTGGTGGTGATTGCGCTGTATCTGGCCCTGAACCTCCTCTATGTGGATACACTGGGATTGATGGGCCTGGCGGCTACGGAGGCTGCCGGAGATCAACTGGCCCACCTCCTCTGGGGAGAGAGGGGCGCCTTCCTCATCACCCCTCTCATCCTTCTGGCCCTGGCCAGCAGCGTGAGCGCCATGGTCTTCACCGGACCCAGGGTCTATTACGCCATGGCCCGGGACGGCTGCCTCCCGAAGGCCTTCGCCCGGATGGGGGAAGCCAGGGTACCGGCGTTCAGCATCGGCGCCCAGGCTGCCTGGTCCGCTCTCCTGATCCTCACCGGGGGCTTCGAGGCCCTTCTCACCTATACCGGATTCGCCGTGGTGCTCTTCGCGGCTCTGGGCGTGGGTTCCCTCTTCGTCCTCCGGCGAACGAAACCCCGGGCGGACCGCCCCTTCAGGCTCTGGGGGCACCCGGTCCTCCCGGGCCTTTTTCTCCTGGCCAGCGCCGGAATGGTCACCCAGTCTCTTCTCCGGGCGCCGGCCCCTTCCCTACTGGGAATCCTGGTGATCTTCCTGGGGATCCCCGTATTCATGTGGCTGCGGCGGAGAGACGGGGGGGAAGGCCGGCGACCGTCGAAGGACTCCCACCAGGAATGAGGGAACTCCTTATCCAGCTTTCCCACCCGACCGGAGGAGGTCCTTGAACCTCTGGAACCCGAACGCGACCTGGCTGAGGTCCACCAGATTGCTCGGCCAGGGAAATCGGCCCATCAGAAACGGGTCAGTTCCATCAGCTCCACCAGCGGACACGTACCGGGGAATCGCGGTGACGGCGCCCCGGAGACCCAGGGACTCGACGATGCTTCCTGCCTCCGTGGAGACATCCGCAGCAGTGCCGTACGGATAACAGAACACCGGCAGAGGGTCCCTGATTTCTTCTTTCAATCGACGATAGGATCCGGAAATCTCTTCATGAACCTGTGCAGGCCCGGCAGTGGCCAGGGAGCTGTGATGGACTGTATGGGGGCCAAAGGAAATCAGCTCTGAAGCGAGGGCCCTGATTCGACCCCATGTCATGGGGCGGTATCTTGAGGGCGGACGGGTGGGGATTTCCACATCCAGCTCCTCCAGAATGTAATCGACCCAGCCCTTCCGGTCTCCGTCCGGGAGAGTCTTGATCCGCTCTGTTGCCAGAGATAGGGAGATTGCGGTACCGGCGCGGGTTTCCAGGTTGAGAGTCAGGTCGAGCTCCGGGGCGGAAATCCGATCACGTTCGGTGTTGAGAAAGGCGAAGGCGAGGCGATCCCACCAGAACCAGAAGAGACCGTCGATAAATCCTGTGCAGGGAAACACCGTTACCGGGCAATCAAATTCCTGGAATATCTCCGCCCCCACCCGGTCGAAATCCGAATACCCGTCATCCACCGTAAAGGCGACCCCTCTACCCACCGCCCCCCTTCTGACTCCGGCAACCACCTCCTCCAGGGAGAGGAGAGGAACGTTCTTTCGGCGCAGCAGGTCCAGGGATTTCCTCAGCAGCTCCGGATCATGGCCCGTGACTCCCAGATCGGGATCGGAAAAACGGTGCAACATGAACACTCCGACTCGATCTCTCACCAGGGGCCGGAATACAGTCTGCCCCACCGGGCCTGTCGCTGCCGCTGCCATCCATCGCTTCACCGGGTCATCCTCATTACAGGGTTCAATCGACGAACCTCAGGAACGCCGCGAACGCGGAAAAGAAGATATCCTTCGGATCCATCCTTTCACCGAAGCCAGAGCCCTTTCCCCCAACACAGTCCTCAGAGCGTTTCTGGTCACCGCTTTGGTCTTCAGCGTTGTTACGGCAGGAGAGTCGGCCAGCCGGAGGTCGACGATCCTCACGCCCTGGTGTTGCAGGATTTCTTCAGGGAATTCGGAATCTCTCACATCCCAGGAGACATACTCGGCACCCAGAGCATCCGCGAAAGACTGGAAGTCCACGCTCCCCAGTTTCGTGGCATGAGGATGTCCGAAATCAGCGATCTGCTGAAGGCGGATCTGTCCCAGGTGCCCGTCGTTGAAGATAATGACCGTAAGGGTCAGGCCCTCTCGCACAGCCGTCAGGAGCTCCATGCCGGCCATGATCATCCCACCGTCCCCGGTCACGAGAACGACTCTCCGGTCCGGAGCGGCCAGCGCAGCGCCGATAGCAGCAGGCACTCCAAAGCCCATGGACTGGAAGTCGGAGGGGATCAGAAGGCCTCGAGGGGCGTTCACCTGGTGAAGACGACGAACGACGTTCTGGTGCATCCCGGAATCGGTCACGACGATGGCGTCCCGGGGAAGGAAGCTCTCCAGAGCCTGGAAGAATGCCAGGAGACCGTCCGGGCCCCCGGACCGAAGTCGGGGAAAATGGCGAACCGTCGATCTCCGTTCTTCCGCGAATGATTCCTTCCACACCCGAGCCTCGGCGGCCTTCCATCCCTCAACCCGGCGGCCTCCAGATTCCAGCCGTCGGAGCACGCTGCGGGAAAACACCCCCACGTCCATCTGCAGTGAGAGGTGTGCGGGATAGTTCGCGTTCAGCACCTCGGCGCTGGAATCCACGTGGATAAGCTTCTCTTCCGGGAGCTCGAGGGAGAAAGAGGAACTCCCGTTTCCAGAGAACTTGTATCCCAGCGCCAGCACCAGGTCGGATTCCCCCACCAGGGAGTTGAGGGTGCCTGTTCCCCATCCGCTGAAGTCACCGCAGACCGACCGTAAATGATCCTCCGGAATGACTCCCCTTCCCGAACTGTTGGTCACCACCACGCTTTCCAGCTGTTCGGTCAGTGCCAGCAGAGGCTCCGCTGCATCAAAGGATCCCTGTCCGAGGAGCAGGACGATGCGCCGGGATTCGATTACCCGGTCCACGACGGCGGCCAGGTCAGCGGGAGAGACGTTGCCGTCCCTTGCTTTCGCCGAGGTCGGGGGGGCGGGCGTCCGGGTGGCTTCTCCCCTCAGCGCCGAATCCAGGATCTCCACCAGGACCGGCCCCGGCTCGCCGGACAGGGAGGATTCCAGAGCTGCCGAAACCCCCTCAGGAATATCACCAGGTCGCTCTACGATCAGGGTCTCTTTGAAGGCACCGGCGGCGATGGCCGATTGATCCAGAACCTGGAGCTGAAACCTCTTCCCTTCGATTTCGTGGGCTCTGGGAACGAACAGAACAATCGGAGCGGAGTCGTGCCGAGCCTCCACCACTCCGGTCAAGGCATAGAGGAAACCAGGACCGGGGATCGTGACTACGATTCCCGGCTTCCCGGACGTTCTGGCGAAACCGTTGGCCTGGAATGCCGCGCCCAGTTCATGAGTGGCCAGGATGGTGCGGAGATGGGACTTTCTGAGGGCCTCGAAAAGCACGGTGTTCTGGGTTCCCGGAACCCCGAACACCGTGTCTGAACCCGCCTTTTCCAGGCACCTGACCAGGAGGTCGGCCCCCGTCATCTGATGCATCCCCCGTCCTTTCCCGGAATCGGGCGCCATCCCGAAAGCCCCGAATCAGTCACACCCATCCTGAGAGGATGCCGGCCTTCCGCACGCCACACTTCGATTCGAATTCCACCAGGCCTTGTCACGACCCGGGGTCCCCCTTACGCCCACCGAGGAGCTTCGTTACCCGTCTCCGCAGGAAAGACCCGACAAACTCCGTGCCCTGGGCGAGAGCCGGCCCGGGGTCACGGATCTGGAACACGGGTTGCATCCCACCGGGCAGGGACGAGAGGAATCTGAGGGCCCCTGACAGCGGATTCCCATGAGAGCTTAGGCATGCCTGGATGTCGTAATAGGGGTGAGACAGCCGACGACCCAGGGCGTACTCTTTCTCCCCCCTCACCTCATGCCCCAGAGCCGCATGATAGTTCATTCCGACCACATCCACACCGCATCGTGCCGCAAATCCCACAAACCACCACGCTCTGGCATTCACCTCCAGGAGCCTGTACACGCCGTCCCGTTCATCCCGTTTGAACTCAGCGCTGAAGATCCCCCGGTAGTCCAGAATCCGCAGAAGGCGGTCCAGGGTATCGACAGCCTCCCCTGCCTCATCCCGGGGCACCGTAACCATGTAGCTGCTGTTGCCGAAATCCGTCGGGAACATGCGGAGGCGGCGCCGCACCAGGCGAGCCACCACCCGCCCCCCCTCCAGGGCGAACCCGTCGATGAAGTAGTGATTCGAGGGGGGTCCCGGCACGTACTCCTGGGCCACCACGCCTCCGGCATCGAGGACCTCCTTGAAGGTGGGTGGCCAGGTCTCCACCGGTCCCTGGAGCCACATGCCCTTGACCTGATAGCGGTGGAAGAAGGACTGGGAATCGTAAGGTTTGAGAAAAACCCGCCGGGATTCGTCCCGCGAGAAGGCGGCAAGATCCTCTTCCGATGGATCCATCCATGTCCGGGGGAATGGAACCTCCTCTGAATCCAGCAGCCGGTAAAACCGGCCCTTGTCGGTCAGAGTCCTGAGGGCTTCGGGAGGTGGAAGATAACTGGGGAATCGATGGGAGACCTCAGGTGGGAGCTGAGTGACCTCGAGGGCGGAGTGGTCCGAACAGGGAATCAGAACAGCCCCGTCGAGGATCCCGGACGAGAGGTAGCTTTCCAGGTCCGGCCAGGCCTCTCCCGAGTCCCATCCGGGAGCCTTCCGATACCACCTGCTGAGACGATTCCCGTCTGATACACGGCTTGCCACCAGAAGCGGAATTCCGGCCTGGCCCAGAGCCCGGATCACCCCGAGAGCCGTGATCCCCGAGCCCAGGACCAGGGCCGGCATCGTTCCTTCACCGCAAGGAGCGACGGGACTGGGCTCAACCGCCATCAGCCGTCGAGCTCTCGAGCGGTCGGCAGGAAGCTCATGGTTTTCGCCCCACTCCATCCGGATTCCGTTGACCTTCACCTCATCGTCCATACCACCAAGTTATTCAGGTTGACCATCGAAACGCCACCAGTCTGATCGACCCTGGCCACTCCCCCCCCCCGACCTCCCGCTGGATCGGGTCT
>CAZSDD010000145.1:0-5597 GCA_964605505.1 uncultured Gemmatimonadaceae bacterium
CCTTCCTGCACCCGACCGGGAATCTGGCCGAACCCGCCCGGCCATGCCACCCTCGTTTCGTCCCGTCCATCCTCCGGAACGTGACGGCGCCCTCCCCGACCCCTTCCGGACAGAAGCCGGACCCGCCAGGGGCCGATGGCTCCGACTTGCAATATGCCAGGTTCGGACCATTGTACTCTGCAAGCGACGGCGGTACCCTTGAAAGGGACAGAAGGATGTGAGGGCCGCGTCCCGGCCGGCTCAGAAGACTCCCTTCACCCGAAGGATCCCCTCGAAAAAGAGGACAATCCTTGAAGCTACACGGCTCCGAGACCCGGTTCACCTTTCGAAGATCCGATCTCCTGCGCTGGCTCTATCTGGGGCGCCTGGCCCTGGTGACGGGAATCCTGGCGGGGGCCCTTCGGCAGTGGTTCGGGGCCGAGCCAGAGCAGACATTCGTGGCCACGGTAGCTTTTCTGGCCTCCGTCCTCATCACCGGGGTCTCCTTCTGGCATACCCACCTTCGCGCCCACGAGCCCGGGGACAATTTCGTCTACGGGCAGGTCATCTTCGATGCCCTCCTGGTCACCGCCATCGTTCACATCACCGGCGGAGGCGAGAGTCCCTTCGCTCCCCTCTATATTCTGGTCATCTCCGCGGGGGCTCTCCTCCTGCCCCTCCCCGGAGGAGTCCTGGTGGGAGTACTGGCCACCATCCTCTTCTTCGCCGACACGGTCTGGTTGAACCTGGAGACGTTCCGTCCGGAGGTCCTCCTCCAGATGGGGCTCTTCGCCGCTGTGGCCGTCATCACCGGATGGCTCGGGGATCGGGTTCGAAGAGCGGGGCTGGCCCTGGGGAGGGTGGAATCGGAGCTCCGGCGCCTCCAGCTGGACACCAGCGATATCCTGGCCAACATAGGAACCGGAGTGATGACGGTGAACGCTGAAGGCCGGTTGCAGTATCTGAATCCGGCGGGGGAAGCCATGCTGGGGCTCTCCATGGATCAGTGGCTGGGGGCCGGGGTCCTGGGGACCGTGGAAGAGACGGCTCCGGGGCTCGGGACCGTCCTCAGGCGCTCCATGGACCAGGCGGGCCCCGTGCGCCGCTCCAAGAGCGTCGCCCGGGTGAGGGGCAGGGAAATCGTCCTGGGCATAAGCACCACGGTACTGGAAGGAGAGGAGGGCCGGCCCCTCTCCGTTACGGCCATCTTCCAGGACATCACGGACCAGGAGCGGCTGGATATGCTCAACCGCCGTACCGAGCGCCTGGAGGCCGTGGCGGAGCTCAGCGCCTCCCTTGCCCATGAGATCAAGAATCCCCTGGCTTCCATTCGCAGCGCCGTGGAGCAGATCGCCGGGCCCGGCCTCTCCGACGATGACCGCGAGACCCTCGAGCGTCTGGTGGTTACGGAGTCGGACCGTCTCAGCCGCCTTCTGTCGGACTTCATCGAGTTCTCGGCTCTTCGCCTGGGCCGGACCAGGGAGGTGGACCTGGGAGCCCTGGCCCGGGACTGCATCGCTCTCATCCGGCAGAGCTCCGAGGTGCCTGAGGGCATCCGCTTCGAGACGGAAGGGCTGGACCGGCCGGTCAGGATTCCCGGAGACGTGGATCTCCTGCACCGGGTCGTCTTCAACCTGGTGTTGAATGGGGCCCAGTTCGCCGGCCCCGGGGGTGTGGTCCGGACGGAGCTTCGGAACCCGGAGGAGTGCCCTCCGCTGCCCGGTACCCCGATGATCCGGTCCGTCTGTCTCCGTGTCTCGGATTCAGGCCCCGGTATCCCCGAGGAAGACCTTCCCAGGATCTTCGATCCGTTCTACACCAGCCGGGAGGGGGGAAGCGGTCTGGGGCTGGCCCTGGTGCACCGGGCGGTGGAGGTGCATCGAGGCGCCGTCCTGGTGGATCGGGCCGAGGAGGGGGGTGCTCGTTTCTCCATCTATCTTCCCACCGAGTCCATACCCGCCGAGAAGGAGCCCACATGAATTCCAGGCCCGTGAAGGTTCTGCTTGTGGATGACGAAACCGGGATCCTGGATTCCCTGGGAATTCTCCTGAAAGGAGAGGGATACAGGGTTCAGGCGGCCAGGGGGGGACGAGAGGCCATGGAACTCCTTTCCTCGGACAAGCCGGACCTGGTGGTCACCGACATCCGGATGCCCGGGGCGTCCGGCCTGGACGTCCTGACGCGGGCGCGGGAGCTGGACCCGGAGATTCCCGTGATCCTCATGACGGCCCAGGCCTCCCTCCAGTCCGCGGTTCGGGCCGTGAACGAAGGAGCCTATTACTATCTCCAGAAGCCCTTCTCCAACGATGAGCTTCTGGCCATCTGCCGCCGGGCCTCGGAGGCCAGAGAGCTGAAGGAAGAGAACCGTGTGCTCCGCAGGGAGATCCGGCAGCGGGACCGGAGTGTCCGGGGACGGCCCATCGGCAAGAACCGGGCATTCCTGGAGATCGTGGAATTGGGAGAGATGGTGGCGGCCACCGATTCCACCATCCTGCTGAGCGGGGAGAGCGGGACCGGAAAGGAGGTCCTCGCCCGTTATATCCACGGCATCTCCACCCGGTCCGAGGAGAACTTTTTCTCCATCAATTGCGGCGCCTTGCCGGAGAGCCTGCTGGAGAGTGAGCTCTTCGGGCACGTGAAGGGCTCGTTCACCGGGGCGGTAAAGGACAAGGACGGACTCCTGGTGGCTGCCAGGGGAGGGACCTTTTTCCTGGACGAGATCGGAGAAATGAGCCCGGCCACTCAGGTCAAGCTCCTGAGGGCCCTCCAGGAGCGGGAGGTCATTCCGGTGGGCTCCACCGAGGCCGTGCCCGTGGATGTGAGGATCATCGCCGCCACCAACCGGAACCTGGAAGAGGAGATCCGGAAGGGAGGATTCCGGAGCGACCTATACTACCGCCTGAACGTCATCGCCCTCCACATGCCGCCCCTCCGGGACCGGCGGGAGGACATCCCTCTTCTGGCGCGACATTTCCTCTCCAGGTTCGTGGTCCGGAAGGAGAAGGGAGAGAAGGAAGGCCCTTCCCTGACCGATGAGGCCATGGAAGCCCTCATGAAGTACGACTGGCCCGGGAACGTCCGGGAGCTGGAAAACGCCCTGGAACGGGCCGCTGCGGTAACGGAGGGAACCGAGATCCGGCCGGCCCACCTCCCGGAGCGGGTCATCGAGGCCCCCGCTCCGCGCCTGGTGGACGACCTTCCGCCGCCGAACCCGGCCATGGAGGTCATCGAGCGGGCCTACATCGAGTGGGTCCTCAGGGCCGAAGGGGGGAACAAGAGCAGGGCCGCCGAGGTCCTGGGCATCGATCCCTCCACCCTCTATCGAAAGCTGAGCCGGTACGGCCTGAATGACTAGGACAGGTTCCTGGGACCATCCTCGACAACAGGAGGATCCGGAAGAACTCCTCCGTCACGATCCACTAGCAGAGATCCGATCATGACCGACAGCCTTCGCCAGCCCCTCATCTTTCCCGGACTGAGAAACCAGGATCTTCCCTGGGACCGGGTCACGGTTTCGGTGGTCATCCCGGCCTACAACGAAATCGACACCTCCGAGGCTCTTCACAGGAGGGTCATAGAGGTGCCGTTGAAGCGGGAGGTAATCGTGGTGGAGTACGGCTCCACAGACGGTACCCGATATCTCCTGCAGAAACTCCACGGGGAGGGAGTTGTCGACCACCTGGTCTTCCACGAGGTGAACAGGGGAAAGGGGGCCGCCCTCCGGACGGGATTCCAGCATGCCACGGGGGACGTGACGGTGGTGCAGGACGCGGACATGGAATACGACCCGCTGGAGTTCCCTCTCCTTCTGCGACCGATTCTCTCCGGAAATGCCGATGCCGTGTACGGATCCAGGTTCCTGGGCGGACCCCACCGGGTCCTCCTGTTCTGGCACTCGGTGGGGAACACCTTTCTCACCCTTCTCAGCAACATGTTCACGGACCTGAACCTGACGGACATGGAGACTTGCTACAAGATGGTCCGGACGGAGCTCCTTCAGAGCCTGCCCCTCTCGGCAGACCGTTTCGGCATCGAGCCGGAGATCACGGCTCGCCTGGCCCAGTCCCGGGCCCGGATCTACGAGCTGCCCATCAGCTACCACGGCCGATCCTACGCCGAAGGCAAGAAGATCAACTGGAAGGACGGGGTGGCGGCTCTCTGGTACATCTTCCGGTCCAACTTCCTGGGACCCAGGGCCGAGCCCTGGACCCCATCCGCCCTTGCGCCCTGGGAGGAGATCCGGGAGGAGACCGGGGAGGAGCCCGGGGAGATGGGAAGGCCGGCGGCGGTGAACGAAAAGAGCCCCGAGGGAGGCGGGACCTCAGGGTGACCCCCCTTCGCGCGGGCTTTTTCGTGGTCTTTCTTTCCCTGGCGGCCTATGTGAACTCGTTGCCCAACGGGTTTGCCTATGACGACCAGGGGATCATCGTCAACAATCCGGTGGTGACCACGGGGGATTACGAAAACGCTGCCCTGGGATCCTGGTGGCAGCTTTCCCGGCAAGGTGCGGGGCTTTACCGGCCTCTCACGGCTCTTTCCTTCACAGCCGAGTGGGATCTCTTCGGGGATGCCCCCCTGGCCTTTCACGCCGGGAACCTCCTGTTTCACGCCCTGGTGTCATCGGCGCTGTTCCTCCTTCTCCTGGCCCTGGGGTCTCTCCCGTCGGCTCTGGCGGGAGGTGTCCTCTTCGGCATCCATCCCCTTCATACCGAGGCAGTGGCCAATGTGGTGGGCCGGGCGGAGCTCTATGCCGCCCTCTTCTTCCTCCTGGCCTGCCTTCTCTACTGGAAGGGGCGGCATTGGGGAGGATTCCCGCGGGCCGGACGCCTCCTGGGCCTGGGGGTCCTTTACTTCCTCTCCCTCTCCAGCAAGGAGATCGGGGTGACTCTTCCGGGTGTCCTCTTCCTCCTGGAGCTCATGGCCCCGCAGTTGGAAACGGAGGAAGCCCGGCCCCTGTGGACACGGATCCGTGGAGAAGCTCCCGTCTTCCTCCTCCTGGCCGTGGTCCTGGCGGGTTATCTCGGCCTCCGGTATCTGGCCCTGGGTAGCTTCACGGGGGAGATGCCGGCACCGGTCTTCCAGGTCATCGGCACCCAGGCCAGGATCCTGACGGCAGTGGCCCTCTGGTTCCACTTTCTGCGCCTTCACCTCTTTCCCCTGGACCTGGCGGCCGATTATGACCCCGGCGTCCTCTTTCCTTCGGAGGGTCCGGACCTGGGAGTCGCACTGGGCCTTTCCGTGTTGGTGGCGCTGGCCTGGATTCTTCTGCGAA
This sequence comes from uncultured Gemmatimonadaceae bacterium, assembly GCA_964605505.1. Taxonomy (GTDB): domain Bacteria; phylum Gemmatimonadota; class Gemmatimonadetes; order Longimicrobiales; family Gaopeijiaceae; genus CAZSDD01. The sequence goes on from CAZSDD010000145.1 coordinate 5,252, forward strand.
GCTGGAGGAAGATGCCCCTTGTGGCTCTGGGAATTCTCTGGTTCGGCGTCACCGTCCTCCCGGTCTCGAACCTGTTCTTTTCCACCGGTGTCCTGCTGGCGGAGCGGACCCTCTACCTTCCCTCCGCAGGGCTCGCTTTTGTGGTGGCGGGAGTGACGGGACCCCTCCTGGGCACCCGCCCCGGGACCCGGCGACTGATCCTGGCCGCTGCCGGTCTGGCGGGCTTGGCCCTCTTTCTTCGGACCATCGCCCGGAATCCTACCTGGATGACAACCTTCGTGGTCATGCAGACGCTGAACGAGGAACATCCCCGGTCCTGGCGGGCCTTCCGGGCTCGAGCCCTGGG
>CAZSDD010000145.1:5697-6885 GCA_964605505.1 uncultured Gemmatimonadaceae bacterium
AGCTACCTCCTGAAGGGGGACCTCCCGGCGGCGGTTCGAGCTCGAAGAGCGGCTCTGGGGGTGGACCCGAAGGCAGGAAACCAGTGGCGGCGGTTGGGAGAGATCCTGGAAGCCATGGGAGAGATGGAGGCAGCCGGGCGAGCCCGGGATCGGGCTCGGGCCCTGGAAGAGACGCCGGAGGCGACCGATGTGCCGCTCGGCGGTACCGGTCCCGGGCCCGGGACGGGGGAAATCCGGGGTCAGGAGGGGTGGCGGTGAAGGTCTGGGAGTCCCCCTTCAGGATTCTTCGGGTGGCGGCGGTCCTGTCCTGGGCCGTGGCGGTGTTGACCTTCACGAATTCCCTGGACAACGGCTTCGCCTACGACGATGTCCATATCATTCAGGAGAACTCCGGCATCCAGAGCCTGGAGACCCTGCCCGAAGCGGTCATGAGTCCGTACTGGCCGGGTGAGTACGGCCGGGGCCTGGGGCTCTGGCGTCCCCTGGCGACGGGCATCTTCGGCCTGGAGTGGGCCCTCTGGGGGGGTGCTCCCGTGGGCTTTCACCTGGTGAACGTCCTCCTCCATGCCGGGGTGACGGCTCTGGCCGTGCTCCTGCTGGGGCAGGTTCTCCCCGTCGCCGGGGCCTTTCTGGCCGGCCTCCTCTTCGCCGTCCATCCCGTTCACGTGGAGGCGGTGGCCAACGTGGTAGGAATGGCGGAACTCCTCTCGGCCTTCCTGTTCCTCCTGGCCTGCCTGGTGATTCAACGAGGGGGCCACCGCCTGAGCCCCGGCCGGCTCCTGGCTGTCCTCCTTCTCTACGCCCTGGCCTTCCTCACCAAGGAGAGCGCCATCACCCTGGTGGGAATCGTCCTCCTCCTGGACAGCGCCGGGTCGGAGCTTCGGGTGCGGGATCTGGGCAGCTATCTCCGGGATCGATGGCCGCTGTACGGTGGGATGATTCTGGTGGCGGGCGTCCTTCTCCTGGCCCGGTACCGGATTCTCGGAAGCCTGGCAAGGCCCTTCGCTCCCCTGGGGGCCGATCTTCTGGAGGAGGTGCCCAGGATCTGGACCGTGGCGGGCACCTGGCCCCACGTTTTCCGGCTCCTCTTTTTCCCCATGGACCTGTCGGCCGACTATGGCCCGGCGGTCATCCCCATCTCCCTGGGTTGGAATCCCGTCAATGCCCTGGGTGCGGTCCTGGTGCTGG
>CAZSDD010000146.1:0-6835 GCA_964605505.1 uncultured Gemmatimonadaceae bacterium
GCTGGAACCTCCCCCCCTCCCGGGGTATCCGAGCCCATGAAAACGCCGCCGCCGGCCCTGGAGATCCGGGCCCTTTCCAAAGGGTACCGGGAAGCCCATCGGTTCCACCCCATTCTCCAGGACGCCCAGGCCACCCTGGCCGTGGGTGACTTCCTGGCTCTCCTGGGTCCTTCCGGATCCGGGAAATCCACCCTCCTGAACCTGGTGAGCGGCATCGATGAACCCGACGCCGGGGAGGTGAAGATCCTGGGCACCTCCCTCACCGGCCTTTCGGAGCGGGAGCGGACCCTTTTCCGGCGGCGCCACATCGGGTTCATTTTCCAGTTCTTCAACCTCCTTCCCACTCTCACGGTCGAGGAAAACCTGCTCCTCCCCCTGGAGCTGAAGGGGCGGGTTGGCTCCGAAGAACGGGAGCGGGCCCGGGATCTTCTGGCGCGTGTGGGCCTTTCCGGCAGAGAGAAGACCTTTCCGGACCGTCTTTCCGGAGGGGAACAGCAGCGGGTGGCCGTGGCTCGGGCCTTGGTGCACGACCCGACCCTGATCCTGGCCGACGAGCCCACCGGCAACCTGGATCCGGAGACGGGGGCCAGAGTGCTGGACCTGCTGACGGGCCTGGCCGGTTCGGTGGGGAAGACCCTGCTGCTGGTGACCCACAGCCAGAGCATCGCCCGTCACGCGGATCGGATTCTCCGGATCGAGAAGGGCCGCCTGGTGGAGGGGGCTCCAGACAGCGGCCCTTCCGGCAGCCGAGCCAGCGCCTCTTCCGGCGGCCGATCCGGCGCCCCGTCCGGCGGCCCTTCCGGCGGCCGATCCGGCGCCCCTTCCGGCGGCCGGCCCGGCGGCGGATCCGGTTGAGATCGGGAGCATACATGCCCTTTCCCCGGCCACGGGTTCTGGTCCTGGCCACCCTTCGTCACCTCCTTCGGCATCCCTGGGAGATCGTGCTCACCACGCTGGGCGTCGCCCTGGGGGTGGGGGTGGTGGTTTCCATCGATCTGGCCATCCAGAGCTCCAGAGAGGCTTTTCGGATCTCCACGGAGACGGTGGCGGGCCGGGCTACCCACCGCATCGCGGGCAGCGGGACAGAGATTCCGGAATCCCTCTACACCCACCTGAGGGTGGAGATGGACCTGTCTCCCGCGGCCCCGCTGGTGGAGGGGCTGCTCACCTCCCCGGACCTTGCCGGGCGGCCCCTCCGGGTCCTGGGGGTGGATCCCTTCGCGGAGGGGCCGTTCAGGCCCTTCATCCTGGGTGGGGCCTCGGGGCTGGACGTGATCGCCCTCCTCTCCGAGGGCCTGGGGGCCTTCATGGGACGGGAGACGGCTTCCCGGGCCGGCCTCAGGGTGGGAGACACCCTCCGGGTCCTGGTGAACGGCCGCAGCCGGGGGATTCAGCTCCGGGGAGTCCTGGATCCCGAGGACGAGTTCTCTCGCAGGGGGCTCCACGACCTCATTCTCATGGATGTGGCCGGGGCCCAGGAGCTCCTGGATTCCAGGGGAAGCCTCTCCCGGATCGATCTGATCCTTCCAGATGGAGTGGAGGGGCGGGAGGCCGCCGAAGAGATCCAGGGAGCGCTTCCCCCCGGGGTCCGGCTGGAAGAGGCGGGAGCGAGAGCCGCCGGCCTCTCCCAGATGGTCGGGGCCTTCGATCTGAACCTGAGGGCCCTGAGCCTCCTGGCCCTCATCTTCGGCATGTTCCTCATCTACAACACGCTCACCTTCTCTGTGGTGCAGCGCCGTCCTCTTCTGGGCAGCCTCCGGTCCCTGGGGGTCACGCGCCGGGAAGTCATGGCCCTGGTCCTGGGAGAGGCCGCCCTGGTGGGGATTGTTGGAACCGGCCTCGGACTTCTGATGGGAGTGGTGCTGGGAAGAGGGATGGTCGGGCTGGTGACCCGGACCATCAACGATCTCTACTTCGTCCTTTCCGTGGAGGGCCTGACGGTTCCCGCCCTGGTTCTGGTCAAGGGCGCGGCCCTGGGCCTGGCTTCCACCCTGCTCGCCGCCGTGCCTCCGGCGCTGGAGGCGTCCATGGCGCCGCCCAGAGTCACCCAGACCCGCTCGATCCTGGAGGAGAAGGCCCGGAGGGTGGTCCCCATGGCCGGAACCCTGGGGGGAGGGCTCCTGGGGCTGGGGGGGGTGCTCCTCCTCCTCCCGTCCCGGAGCGTCCTGTTGAGCTTCGCCGGACTCTTCGGGGTGGTCATGGGTCTGGCCCTCCTGACCCCGCTCACCACCGTCGTTCTCATGAAGGGGGCGGCCCCGCTGGCGAATCGCACCATCGGGATCCTGGGCGCCATGGCGGCCCGTGGCGTGGTGACGGCCATGAGCCGGACGGCCCCGGCCATGGCAGCCCTGGTGGTGGCCGTCTCCGTGACGGTGGGGCTGGGAACCATGATCTCCTCCTTCCGGGAGACCGTGTCCCGCTGGCTGGACGGCACCCTTCAGGCTGACATCTATGTCTCGGTACCCGGCCTGCTCTCTTCCAGGGCCCAGGGAACGCTGGACCCGGAGGTGGTGGACGTCCTCTCCGGTACCTCCGGGATCCAGGGGGTCAGCACCTACCGGGAAGCCACCGTCAATGCTCCGGAGGGAGCCACCCGGATCGTAGCCCTTTCCCTGGACCCGAGAGGGGAGGCGGCGTTCTCCTTCAAGTCCGGTGGAGGAAGGGAAGGGTTCCGTGCCTTTCGGGAGGGCCGGGGGGTTTTTCTATCGGAGCCTCTGGCCTACCATCGCAACCTGGCTGTAGGGGATTCGGTCGTCCTCTCCACTGAAAAGGGAGCGGCTCACTTTTCGGTGGCGGGCATCTTCTTCGACTACGGTTCGGATCAGGGCGTGATGATGATGAGCCGGGAGAGCTACGATGCCCATTGGACGGATGAGGGGGTCACGTCCCTGGGCCTCTTCGTGGCCCCCGGGCGGACCGTAGAGGAGGTGTTGACCCTCCTCAGAGCACGGGTTCCCGGGGACCAGCAGGTCCAGATCCGATCCAATCGGGCCCTTCGGGCCGCCTCGCTGGAGGTGTTCGATCGAACCTTCGCCATCACCGGGGTCCTTCGGTTTCTGGCCTTCCTGGTGGCCTTCATCGGTGTCCTGACCGCTCTCATGGCGCTGCAATTCGAACGGAGCAGGGAACTCGGGGTCCTGAGGGCCAACGGCCTCACGCCCGGCCAGGTCTGGAAGCTGGTGACAGCCCAGACGGGGATCATGGGCCTGGTGGCCGGGGTCCTGGCGGTTCCTGCGGGTCTCACCCTGGCCCTGGTCATGATCTTCGTGGTGAACAAGAGGTCCTTCGGATGGACCCTTCAGCTTCAAGTGGGGCCCGAGATCCTGATCCAGGCCGTCCTCCTGGCCCTGCTGGGGGCTCTGCTGGCCGGGATTCTCCCGGCGTGGCGGATGGCCCGGACCTCTCCGGCCATGGCCTTGCGGGAGGAATAGGTCCATGAGATCCTGGCTGCTTCCAACCTCCTTGCTGATCTTTCTGGCGGTTCTCGGCTTCATGGCCGGAAAGGCCCTGAAGGAGCCCCGGGGCATCGGTCCGAGGGCCACCCTCTCCGTGCAGGAGTTCATGGGAGGCACATCCTCGGAAGGTTTCCAGAGAGCCTTCGAGCCCAGAGAATTCCGTTTTCCCCGGGACCACGGCCCCCATCCGGGGTTCCGGACCGAATGGTGGTACGTCACGGGAAACCTGGAAGGGGCCCGGGGAGAGCCCTACGGCTTCCAGCTCACCCTGTTCCGGAGTGCCCTGGCTCCGGCCGATGCCGTTGGGGACGATGCCGCCGAAGACGACGCTGCCAAGACCGATGCCGTCGGGGACGATGCCGCCGGGGACGATGCTGTCGAGGACGATGTCGCCGAGGACGCCGCCGCCGGGGCCGATGGCGCCGAGAAGGACACGCCGGCGTCCGACTGGCGGACCCGCCAGCTCTACATGGGCCACTTCGCCGTCACCCACGGGGGAGACGGCCGCCACATGGCCTTCGAGCGTTTTGCCCGTGGGGCCGTGGGCCTGGCGGGAGCCCAGGCCGATCCCTTCCGGGTGTGGGTCGGCGGGTGGGAGCTGAGGGGACCCGTCGAAGGAGGAGACGAAGTCGAGGGAGGGGGTATCTTTCCCCTGACCCTCCTGGCCCGGGAGGGCGGACTCAGCCTGGAGTTGAGTTTGAACCCTGAAAAACCGCTGATCCTCCAGGGCCGGGAAGGGCTCAGCCAGAAAGGGCCGGAGCCGGGCAACGCTTCCTTCTATTATTCCTTCACCCGCCTCTCGGCTTCCGGCGCACTGGTCATGAGCGGAGACTCCGTTCCGGTGACGGGGACGGCCTGGATGGACCGGGAATGGAGTACCAGCGCGCTGTCTCCGGGGCAGGTGGGCTGGGATTGGTTCGCCCTTCAGCTCGACGATGGGCATGATCTCATGTATTACCAGCTCCGGCGGGGGGATGGAACGGCGGATCCCCTCAGCAAAGGGGTCTGGGTGGATGCGAGGGGAGCTAAGCGATCCCTCTCACGGCCCCATGTGGAGCTGGAGGTCCTGGACCACTGGATCAGCTCCCTGGACAGCGCCCGCTATCCCTCCGCATGGAGGCTGTCCGTACCCTCCCTGGAGCTGATCCTGGAGATCAGGCCCGTGGTCCCGGATCAGGAGATGGAGCTCGCTTTCCGGTATTGGGAGGGGGCGGTCCGGGTGGAGGGGGTCCGAGGGGGAAAGCCGGTCCGGGGGGTCGGGTACGTGGAATTGACGGGGTACGCCGAATCCGGGGCGGCGGTGACCGGAGGCAGGAGGATCACTCGAACCGGCGGGGCGGGGAACTGAATTCCGGAATCTCCCTGTCCAGCCACGCACGCAAGGCCTCCATCTCCTCCGGGCTGACCTGGTGGTCCATGGGGTATTCCCTGGCCTCCAGCCGGCCGCCGGCAGCCCGGATCGCCTTCCACCCCTTCAGGGCCAGAGCGAAGGGCACGGCGGAATCCTGGGTTCCGTGGGCCCAGAAGAGAGGCGTTTCCACCAGGGGGTCCAGCGGCAGGTCCAGCCCCCGGGCTTTGGCCAGGAAACCGCTCAGGTTCACCACCCCGGCGGCAACTCCCGGATGGGTCAGGGCGTAGGCCAGGCTGGTCGTGCCGCCCTGGGAAAAGCCACCCAATACCAGGGGCCCGGGGTGAAATCCCAGATGTTCCGGAAGAGAACCCAGGAAGGCGTCCAGGGCCTCCAGGCTTTCCTTCAGGGAATTCGCCTCCGGCCGGTCCTCACCCAGATAGCGATACCAGGCCCAGCCGGGCCCGTACCCCCAGGGCCTTCCGGGATGGGGTGCCCTGGGAGTTACCAGGGCCGCGTCCGGGGGGAGGACCGGGGCCAGCCCTTGCAGATCTCCCATGTCACTGCCCCGTCCGTGGAGAAGGACCATGACCGGCGACCCATCTTCCGCCCCGTTCGGGATCCTCTTGAGAAAGTCCAGCATCATCCCTCCCGACCGGCCGGCTCGAGATGTTCCATTCCAAGGGGACGGAGCCTGGCCTGAATCTCTTCCCGGTCCTTTTCCAGCCAGGAGGGCAGTTGGAGCTGTTCTCCCAGGGCTTCCGGGTCTTCGTCCACGGCGAAGCCGGGGCCGTCGGTGGCGATCTCCAGGAGGAGCCCGTCGGGTGCCCGAAAGTAGATGCTCCGGAAGTAGCTCCGGTCCATGACCGGGGTCACGTCGATGCCCATCGTCATGAGATGATCCCTCCACTCCAGCTGGATTTCCGGGGATGGAGCCCTGAACGCGATATGGTGGGTCTGGCCGCCCCCGGGGCGGGTCCTGTGGTCGGACCCGGGCCACCCGAAGAGGGTCAGGGCGCTGTTGGCTCCGACTTCCTTGCCGTCGTAGTTGGCCCAGAACCAGTGCTCCGTCTTCGCATCGTCCTGATTCAGCGTCTTCTTCACCAGCTTCAGCCCCAGGGCGGATTCATAGAAGTCATGGGCCTCCTGCAGGTCGTCTGTGATGCCCGTGATGTGGTGTATCCCCTGGAGAACCATATCCGCTTCAATGGACGATACTGGCTCCGGATGGCTCAGGTTCCGGATCCCACCCTCGTCTCTGCCCTCCGGCAGGCGGGAGGGGGGAGGAAGGATGAGCTTACGACCCAGGGCGTCCATGGGCTCATCGATGTCATAGCCGGGTCCCCGGGTGGCGATCTCCAGGACCTGACCGTCCGGATCCTGAAAGTAGACGCTCTGGAAATACCCCCGGTCATAGGGGCCCGATACCGGGACTCCGGCGTCGGAGAGGCGCCGCTTCCACTTCAGCTGGGCCTCCGGGGACCCCACCCCCAGGGCCAGGTGGTGAACCCCTCCGATTCCCCAGCCTCCCTTTCGGGTTCGGGGCCACTCGAAGAAGGTGAGAATCGTCCCGGGATTGCCGCGGGCGTCGCCGAAATAGAGATGGTATGCGCCGGGATCGTCGAAATTCACGGTCTGCTTGACCAGGGGAAGCCCCAGGAGGCCTCCGTAGAAAGCCAGCGTTCGGGGCGCGTTCCGGGAAACCATGGTGATATGATGAAAGCCCTTCGTCATCCGGGGAGCCATATCGATCGTCCTCCTTGTCGATTCCTCGTTCAGGGGGCCGGGAACAGGGCCGGGCCATCTTGCGCTGGAAGAAGATAATTTAAGATTGAAGTGTTTTCAAGGACCGTTCGAAGCGTTCGTGGAGGGCTGCCGTTCGGAACTCCCCGGGGAGAACTGAAAAGGCCCCGATGGGGCCCTGGGGCGTGAATGTCGGTAATCCGCGGGTGGAATGACGGAAATCCCTGCCCACCTCCGACGTGAAATCCACTTTGCTGACAGAGTTGAGGAGCTCAGGGGAATTCACCAC
>CAZSDD010000147.1:0-4137 GCA_964605505.1 uncultured Gemmatimonadaceae bacterium
CCGGTTCAGGCCCAACCTACTTGCCGGAAGACCCGGTGGTCCACACAACCACCCAGACCATCGGTCGGCACCCATGCCCAGCCCTATCGTCGGCGCCGTCGTGGTCTCGGGGTGGGGCCGTCGATACCGCCGCGCACGGGGACCGGCCGACGGCCGGGCCTGCGGGTTGGGAGCCCGGCAATCACCCCTTCAGCGTCGGCTCCTGGAAAAGAAGATGGGATTGAGGGCTCCGGAGTTGGCGAAGCCGAGGTCCGGGAACCCGTCGCCGTTCAGATCCGCGGCGGCGACTCCGTACGTAGCTTCCGTCCCGTCGCCCACCTTCAACTCCGTCCAAACCCGGCCGGACCCATCGTTGAAGTACACCGCATTCGGCCCCCGGGCGTTCCCGACTGCGATGTCGGGATCCCCGTCACCATCCAGATCGGCAAGGGTCACGGCGTAGGTCTCTTCATCCCCACCGAAGGGGACGCCACTGCTGAAGCGGCCCGCGCCCAGGCCCAGGTAGACGGCGTTGGGCTCGCCGATGTTCCCGACCACGATGTCCAGGTTGCCGTCCCCATCGAGGTCGGCCAGCGCCACCGCCCGGGTCTCGTCCGAACCGGTCCCGAACTCTCTCGTCTCGTCGAAGCGAAGGGAGCCCCCGTTCAGCAGGATCTGGTTGGCCTGACCGTCCCGGTTCGCCAGGACAAGATCTGGGTTTCCATCGGCGTCCAGGTCCCCCACAGCCACGGCAATCGTGGAACCGTCGGGGTCCCCAAAAGGGTGCTTGGGGCCGAACCGGCCCCTTCCGTCGTTCAGATAGAGGCCGTTCGGGCTGCCCCGGTTGGTGAAGAGGAGGTCCAGGCTCCCGTCCCCGTTCAGGTCGACGAGCTGGGCGGAACGGGTTGGCTCGATGTCCGGAGTCACCTCCCATGCCCTTCGGAACACCCCCTTTCCGTCATTGAGGCACACCCAACTCTCTGCCATGTCGTTGGCCACCACAATGTCCAGGTCCCCGTCCCCATCCAGGTCACCGGCGGGCACGGCGTAGGTGGTGGCCTTCTCCGGGCCGAGGGCATACCCCATCGTGAAGCGCCCGCGCCCGTTGTTCAGGTAGACCTCGTTGGCCTGGGGCCAGTGCCGGCCGTTGGCCAGCAATACGTCTCGATCTCCGTCTCCGTCGACGTCGGCGAAGACGATGGAGGCGGTGAGGTCGGCCGGGGTCCCGAGCAACATCCGATCCGTGCTGCGAAACTCCCTGGACTGGCCGAATACCGCCACCGGCGTCACCGCCAGGAAGACTACGAAAAGCCATCTCATCAGTGGATCCTGACAGTCTCGAGGTGGAGGGGAGTGATCACGGTGGAGCCCGGAGAGATGGTCCGGACGGTCTCGATGAAGGGCACCACGTTCCGCTGAAAGTTCTCCTCCTGGGAGAAGCCGTACGGGTACCTGAAGTTGTCCCAGTGGGCCGGGGCGACCACCGAAGGAAAGCCGGTGGCGGTGAGAAGACGCCGATCGTAGTCGTACAGGCCGAGACGGGATCCGTTGACTCCGGCCAGGAGGACGTCGGGCTCGAGGCCCTGGAACTCGCGTTCGATGAAGTTCATGGATCCCATGGCCAGGACCGTGTGCCGTCTGAACCTGGCCAGGAAGTTCAAGGAGCCCCCCTCGATGAACTGATCGATGCGCAGCGGAGCCTGGAGATCCGTGTTCGCATCGTACCGGCGGGAGTCGTAGTAGTGCTTCTCGTTCAGCGCCGAGTGCAGGCCGGGCACCACCCGCACGCTGAACCCCTCGAACTGGTAGTCCTCCCCGCCCTTGACCGTGTAGAGCTGCTCGTCGGGGATCCCGTACGCCCGCAGGATCGTGATGGCGGTCTCGTGCCCGATCACCTTCGCACCCGTTTTCCGTGCGATGTAGGGAACATCTCCCAGATGGTCGAAGTGGGAATGGGTGCAGAGGATGAAATCGGTCTCGGTGAGGTGGGCGTCGATGGTGGCGGTATCGGACCAGGCGAGGTCCTGCCTGGAGAAAGCGGGGCGGTCGTCGTCGGGGTGGCCGCCCAGGCCGTAGTTCAACCGGGACAGATAGGGGTCTACCAGGACCACCACCTCACCATCGGAGATCCGCCACGCGGCGGTTCCGAAATAGGTGAGTTCCAGGGGCTCAGGCCCCGGAGGGGAGTCGGAAGCCGCCCCCGGCTCCACCTCGACGACAAGCTCGATCTCCACCGCCTGTGCCCGTGGAAGCGAGGCCATCCCCACGGCCGCTCTCGCATGGCGCCCCCGGTCCCCGAATACCTCCACGATCAGGTCGGAAAAGCCGTTGATGACCGCGGGCTGATCGACAAAGTCGGGTGCAGAGTTGACCATACCCAGGACCTTCACGACCCGGGCCACCCTGGACAGGTCGCCGACCATTGCCTTGAGGACCGCGAGCTGGTTGATGGCCGTGAGGCGGGCGGCCTCGTACCCCTCTTCGATGGACAGGTCGGCGCCCAGCTTGCCGTGCACTTCGGTGCCGTCCGGCCGTCGGGGGCCCTTCCCCGCCAGGAAGATGAGGTTCCCCGTCTGAACGCCGTTCACGTAGTTCGCAACGGGGCTCGGTGGCTCGGGAAGCCGGATGCCGAGCTCCGCGAGCCGGGCCTCGGGATCGAAGAGGCTCTCCTGAGCTTCCAATGGCTGAGCAAAGGCAGCGAGGCACAGGGGAATGAGGATCCAGAATCCGAGGGTGCGCACCATGGAAGGTCCTTCCGCGCTGGAAGTCGGATGGGAGGAGGGAGCGTCCGCTCCCCGATGGAATGCTACCTCGGCGGAAGGTACTCCGTGGGTCACCCGTGAGCCACCTGGGCGGCCGCTACGGATCCAACAGTTCGCTGAAAAGGGGGTTCGACTACATTGGCCGCATCCACGCCACACCCTTCTGCGAGGAGCCCGGGGGTCTCTGATCCGTCAGCCAACTGCGCCCCCTGTTCCGGGGACGACCTCCCGGGATCTCCTATCGGGCCGGCCTTCCCCTCCAGGCCGTTCATCAGAATCCCCCGATCCTCTCGGTTCCCATCGTGAAGGGGCCGGCCCGGGGCTGTAGGTGGCCAAAACTCCATCTGCCGCCCAATCATTGATGCTCTTGGGAAGCACGAGAACGAGATCCCCATTGCCCGGATCCATATCGCGATAGAACGGGGGCCTCATGAAAGAGGACAGAATAGAGAAGAGGGAAGGACGGTGGTGTATGGACAGGCATGAGGGGCCGGACCCGAGTGTGGAAGGGCCCGACCCTGCTCTTCGCCTCCGGAGAACTCCTCCTGAGCCAGAGGCACAATACCGGCCAAAGCCGGCTCAGAAGTACACCCGGTACAGGAACCTCACTTCACGCCCCGGCACCAGCTTTTCGGCTCCCCTCGTCGCCGGCATCGGGGCCCTGGTCGATGGGACGAGCGGGGGTAGGTTCGGGCCCCAGCAGATCGCGACGATACTGGCGCAGACCGCCGATGACCTCGGAGCCCCGGGGGTAGATCTCTACTACAGCCATGGCCGCGTCAACGCCGCCCGCGCCGTGGCACAGCGCTGATCAGGTCACGCCGGGTTAACAGGTGCGGGGTCCGGGCGGGGGGGCAGACGATCGGGGCGGCGCAGCGGGATGGTCCGAGGCCGCTCTTTGCCTCGCTCCCCCGCCGGCTTTGCCCCGACGGGGTGCCTCCCCCCCGGCCGCAGGCGGTCAACACCGAGCTCGAAGCGATTACCGATCCGAAAGCCCATCGCCCCGGTCCCACCCCCGAGCCCCGCCGGAGCGCCTCCACCTTGTGCCGTCGCTGTGTCATCGGTTTGACACCGTCCGCCACGGTTTGCCATGGTGAACGAACGTCACGGAATCCAGCCGCCGACGCCGTGGAGCCGCCCCCTGCTCCCACGGATCGGAGCTGCCCATTCTGTACCTCCACCATAAGCATAAAGGCCACCCGCAGCCCCTTCTGCACGTCGGAGGTCGAGTCGCGGTAGGCTACCCGGCGCGATGGAGGATCGCCCACGCTTCATGGGTGCGGGTCGGACCCGGCGGGGCCCGGGACGCTTGACCGGCGATGGAGGGCGGAGTATGCTGCAGGGCTCCCCGGCTGCGCCGCCGCAGTCCCGTCCCCGGAGGTGTCGTGCAATCCAG
>CAZSDD010000147.1:4237-6733 GCA_964605505.1 uncultured Gemmatimonadaceae bacterium
CCCCGGAGGTGTCGTGCAATCCAGGCTGGCCCAGACCACCGATCTGGTGAAGCGGGCGCACGCCCAGGCCCTCGAGCACGTGTTCGACGCGGTGGTGATCACCGACCTGGAGGGACGCGTGGTCGGGTGGAACCCCGGTTCGGAGCGGCTCTACGGGTACACCCGCGAGGAGATTATCGGCCGGTCCGTGGACCGGCTGCACTGTCCGGAAGACCGCGCACACGTCCTGGCCGAGGTGATGGCGTCGGTCGAAGCAACCGGGCGCTGGTACGGGGAGGTCGGGCTGCTCCGCAAGGACGGCAGCCGGGGCTGGATCGAGTCCAGTGTAGTAATCGTCCACGACGCGGAGGGCCAGCCCGTGGGCGCCCTGGGCGTGAACCGGGACATCACCGACCGGGTGAGGGCGGAAAGGGCGCTGGCGGAGTCGGAGGTCCGGTTCCGGAGCCTGGTGGAGAACGCTCTCGTGGGCATCTACCTGATCCGTGCCGCGACGTTCCTGTACGTGAATCCCACCTTCGAGCGGATCTTCGGCTACAGCGCCACGGAGCTGGCTTCGGTGAGGGTGATGGACCTGGTGGCTGCAGAGGACCGGGTGCTGATGGAGGCCAACATCCGGCGCCGCCTCGAGGGGGAGGCGCTCGAGGAGTCGTACACGTTCCGGGGGGTGCGTCGCGACGGCCGGGTCTTCGACGTCGAGACGTACGGGGCCGGTATCCAGTGGGAGGGGGAGCCGGCGATCATCGGGATGCTGCTGGACGTGAGCCATCGGACCGAGGCGGAGCGACGGTTGCGGGAGAGCGAGCAGCGTCATCGTCAGATCGTCGACGAGCTATTCGAGCGGGTGACCCGGGAGATCACGTCCCGGGAGCAGCTTCGAACTCAGTTCCTGCAGGTTCAAAACGAAGCGGGAAGCGTCCGGGTCGAGCCGGACGATCAGCGATTCCTCGACGGTGTACGTGAGGCGATCTGTCGGCACCTGGGAGATGAGGCTTACACCGTCGCGCAGCTCGCGTCGGATGTAGCCCAGAGCCGAAGCCAGCTTCACCGGCGGCTCCGAAGCCTGGTGAACGAGTCCCCCTCCCAGACGATCAAGCGTATCCGTCTCGAGGAGGCGGGTCGTCGCTTGCGCCAGGTCGACGCGAGGATCGCGGACATCGCCTACGGTGTCGGCTTCAAGAGCGTCTCGCACTTCTCCACCAGCTTCAAGGCCCAGTTCGGGGTCTCCCCTTCGGTCTACCGCGATCGGGAGTAGAGCGTGTGTCCAGGTCCACGCGACCTGGCTGTTAGGGAAGGGGAGGGGCGCGCACGTATCCTTCGGCTCCATTCACACGCGTGGAGGTCGAAGTCATGGAGGAGAAGCAGGACCGCAGGACCCTTCCCCGCTTCTTAGCGGATCTCAAGCGCCGTCGCGTGTTTCACGTCATGGCCGTGTATGGGGCGATCAGTCTCGCGTCGCTGGAAGGCATTTCCCTCATCCAGCCCATTCTGTCGGTGCCGGACGCCGGGTATCGGGCCGCCGGCTGGATCGCCATGCTCGGGTTCCCCCTGGCCGTGGCCCTCGCCTGGCTCTACGACTACGACGATCATCTGGTGCGGACTCCGCCGGCCTCCATGGACGAGCTGGACGCCCTGGTACGGCTTCCCACCTGGCGGCGCTGGTCCGCGGGCCTGCTCGCCCTCCTGGGGATGCTGTTCGTTGTCGGCGCCGGGTGGTATGCGATCGCGCCCCAGGTGGACTCCACGACCCCGACGGTTGCCGTCCTCCCGTTCACCCCGCGGACCGGCGTTGCGGCGGATGATCGGTTCATCGGGGGGCTTCACGACGACATTCTCGTCCGCTTGTCCCGGGAGCCCGGGGTCCACGTGGTCTCCCGGACCTCCACCCTCCGATTCGCCGATTCGCGGGTCCCCATGCGTGCGCTGGCGGATAGCCTCGGGGCATGCTTGATCGTGGAAGGCGGCGTCCAGCGTGAGGGGGACGTGGTGCGAATCACGGTGCAGGTGATCCAGGGTGCGGAGGATGATCATGCATGGGCCGGGACCTGGGACATCCAGTGGACCGAGGAAGGGGCGCTGGACGCTCAGACCCGAATCGCTGAAGGGGTCGCCCGGGTCGTCCGGGCAATCCTCGATGGGTCACCGCCTCCGGCTTCCGCTGCCGGACCGCCCGGTTGAGGCTCCAGCGCCAGCTCGGCCGGAAGTGGTTCGTCATGGCCCAGCCCCCTACCTGGCGGCTCTCCCGTGCGAAAAGCCGGGGCTACGCCTGACTCCAGCCACTCGATCAGCTTCACAGCACTGAAGCTCGCCCCCGTGCTCGTAGACACCGCAGGCGCGACCCCCAGTCTCCCCGCCTCCGCTTTCACGAAGCCACCGCGCTCAGCCACGAGCTTCTGAAGGATCTCCAGCACACGGTGCGAAAACGGGTGTTGCGCCAGTTCATCGAACTCAGCTTCGCTTCATTCGATGGTCTCGCGGGAAACCTTCTCGGAGCGCTTC
>CAZSDD010000148.1:0-6694 GCA_964605505.1 uncultured Gemmatimonadaceae bacterium
TAGCCCCGAAAACCAGCGTGAGCATCCGCATCCAGACCACTTCGTACACCAGGCCACAGGCGCCGGACAGAAAGAAAAGGGTCAGGACGGTGATGCGGAGTCCGGCTCCCGGGGCGGAGGGCAGGCTGCTCTGAAGGCGTGCTTGCTGGGGAGTGCTCACGGAAGGATTCTCGGTTGAAAGGTCATGCTATTCCGTCGGGGGAACCACCGGGGCCGGCCAGCCCGGGGGGGGCGTCCCATCCCTGACCCTCAGGGCCCGTGGGAGCAGGCCCGGGATTCGTGACGCGCCGTCACATCAGGATCTGGGGGAGGAAATCCAGCCCCCACCTGAATGCGCCCACCAGAACCAGGATCGCCCCCTCCCTTCGATTCAACTCCCAACCTGTACGGAGGAACACCAGGGTCATGACGGCCATGGCTGCCAGGGCGATGAGGGACCCCTGGGCCGCTGCCCGGATTTCCATGTTCTCGATGAGGCCGGCGATGCCCAGGACACCCAGGAGGTTGAAGATGTCGCTCCCCAGAACATTACCCACCCCAACCGCCAGATGACCCCGCACGAAGCCGGCCAGGGTGGTGGCCAACTCCGGGAGGGAGGTTCCGGCGGCGACCACGGTGACCGCGATGACCCACTCACTGATCCCCATGTCCCGGGCCACGGCGGTGGCCGACAGGATGAGAATGTGGGAGGCCATGCCTATGGAAGCCAGGCCCAGAGCCAGGCGCACGGACTCCCGGACGGGATGGACCACCGGCAGGGTCCGCTCTTCCAGATCGTCCGGAGTGGGGGTCGTCCCCTCTCGATGGTAGAACACCAACGAGAGATATCCCGCCAGAACCACGAGCAGGATCGCGCCATCCAGGTGGCTCAGGGTCAGGTCGAAGCCCACGAGGACCACCAGAAGGAGGGAAGATACCACCAACATGCCGGCGTCTCGCCAGACCAGCTCCTTGGCGGCGGGGATGGTCCGGATGAGGGCGGCCCCACCGAGGATGAAGCCGATGTTGAAGATGTTGGAGCCGACGATATTCCCGACGGAGATTTCGTTCTGCCCCTGAAAAGCGGCCACCAGGGTTACCCCGAATTCAGGAGCCGACGTCCCCAGGGCCACCACGGTGAGTCCCACCACCAATTCGGATACGCCCAAACGCTGGGCCAGGGCCACGGCGGAGTCCACCACGACCTTGGCGGCCAGCGCCAGGAGCACGGCGGAGGCCAGAATCAGAAGGAGGTTCACCCAGAGCGGGAGTGCGTCCAAAAAATCGTTTCCCTCGAACCCGGAAAGGAGCCGGTGCGGAAACCCGGAAGAACCGCGCGTTCAACAGCGAAGGCATTCAACGGCAAGAATGAGAAGCAGGACGCGGGTCCCCAGGGATCTCCGTTCAATAATCGAGGAAACATAGCCGAAGATGTTATTGCATTCCATTCGTATGTTTCGAAGATTTCTTAAGACTTTTACGAATGGTGAAGTCCATGTTGAACTACCACCACCTGAGATATTTCCACGCCGTGGCCCGGGACGGGAATCTCACCCGGGCCAGCTCGGATCTGGGAAAAACGCCGCAGACCGTGAGTCACCAGATCCGAGCCCTGGAAGAGGAGCTGGACACCCCCCTCTTCCACCGGCGAGGAAGGCGGCTGATTCTCACCGAGGCGGGGCGCCAGGTCTTGAGTTACGCCGAGGAGATCTTCTCACTTGGCCAGGACCTGGTGGACTCGGTGGAAGCGCAGACGGGAGACCGCCCCATCCGCGTCACGGTGGGGGTGGCGGACGTGCTGCCGAAACGATTGGCTCACAACCTGATCTTCCCGGCTTTGGAGTTCGGCAAGGAGGTCCGGCTGATCTGCCGGGAGGCAGCTCCGGAACGGCTTCTGGCCGAGCTTGCAGTGGGAGATGTGGACCTGGTTCTGTCAGACGCCCCGATCCCCCAATCCGTGTCCATCCGGGCCCACGGACGACTGCTGGGGAAGGGAGGGGTGTGCATCATGGCCTCCCCGCCTCTGGCCGGCTCCCTTCGGCGGGGATTCCCCTCTTCTCTCACAGGCCGCCCCCTCCTGGTGCCCACGGAGCGGTCGGCTCTTCGACGAGAGATCGACAGGTGGATCGAAAGCCACCACCTCCACCCACGAATCGCCGGTGAATTCGACGACTTTGCGCTCATGGGCACCTTCGCCCAATCCGGAACCGGAGCCATTCCGGTCCCCTCGGCCATCGCTGACGAGGTGGGCGAGGAGTTGGGAATCCAGCGGGTTGGAGCGCTGGAGGGTGTTCTGGTCCGTTTCTACGCCATCACCCTGGACGAGGAAGGGGAAAACGAAGCCGTCGTCGCCATTCTCCGACAGCGGCATCCCAACCTTTTTCAAAAGAACGGCTTTCAATAGAACGGCACCGTTCCGGGGTGGCGGAGAAGGCCGACACGACGATTGTCAGCGGCCCCCGGGTCCATGATCTTCCATACGATACGTTTCGCCCTTCCCAGGAAAAATGGAAACAGACCCATGCCCAATTTCCCACGACCCGGCTTTCATATCGTCACACTTCTGGTTTTCCTCCTGGTAACCGCGTGGGCCTGCGGGCCCTCCGACCGGGAGGGCAGCGAAGCAGACCCCGGGGACGCCGGAGCTCCACCGCTGGAGGGCGCCGATCCCGATTCACGCCCGGGCGAAGATTCGAGAGGCGGAGTCCAGCCCCAGACTTATTCTCTGTTCGGCGATCCTCTCTTCCAGATGGAGGACACCACCGGGGCCATCGCCGAAGCCGACGCCGCTCTGGCCGAAGACCCGGGGAATGTGGAGAGGATCATCGCCGCCGGCCGAATCCGTCGGAATTTCTGGCAGTATCGTCAGGCCATGGAACTCTATACCCGGGCCATTGAACTGGCCCCTGAGGACTGGCGCCCCTATCGGTACCGGGGACACCGCCATATCTCTCTCCGGGAGTTCGACGCCGCCGTGGCCGACCTGGAAAGGGCGCGTTCCCTGGCGCCTCTCAACTGGGACGTAGCCTACCATCTGGGCCTGGCCTATTACCTGTCGGGCCGGTTCCAGGATGCTTCGGCAGAATACCGCCGGTGCCTGGGCCTGGCCCAGGACCCCGTCGCCCGGGCGGCATCCGGCGACGATTTCCGGAGCTGCTCCCGGAACGGGGACGACCCCGAATCACGTGTGGCCATGACGGAGTGGGCCGTCAGGGCCGCCCTCCGGGCGGGTCAGGAGGAGGAAGTCGTGAAGCTTCTGCAGGAAATTCCGACAGACCTGGATGTGGAGGAAAACGTAGCCTATTACCATGACCTGCTCTTCTACAAGGGCCTGATGACGGAGGAGGAGATCCTGAACCCCGGCCCCCACGCCCCCTATCGGCGCGAAACGGTAGGATACGGGGTAGCGAACTGGATTCTCACCCACGGGGACACGACAAGAGCGATTACCCTTCTGGAGGAGTTGGCCCGGGACCCATGGTGGCCTGGATTCGGCCGCGTCGCCTCTGAAGCGGACCTGGTCCGGCTCACAGGTAAGTGACGCTGTCTCCCCAGACATGCTTGCCCCCTTTGAAGAAGCCGGATTACCCTTCAGGAAGAGGGTGACGACCTGTCAGGAGACCCCATGAGCAACCCGGAACAGTCGGTCCGTCTCGCCACCGAGTCCATCGCTGGCCGGAGGCCCTACCAGGAAGACGCGGTCCTCGCGAGAAGGCTCTCCGACGGCAGGACGCTGGTGGCAGTGGCGGACGGGATGGGCGGACACGCCGCCGGAGAGGTCGCCAGCGCCCTGGCCATGGAGACTCTGTTGGCTCGGATGGAAGAGGGGCGGCCCCTGGATGAAGCCTTTCAACGTGCGAACAGGGAGGTCCACATACAGGGAAAGGAGCCGGGAAGGCATGGAATGGGGACCACACTGGTGGCCGCGGTTCTGGACGAGGAGACCTTCCAGGTGGCAAACGTCGGCGACAGCCGGGCGTATCTGATCTTCGGGGATGGAATCAGGCAACTCACCCGGGATCACTCCTTCGTGGCCGAGGCCGTCAGGAAAGGCGAACCGGAGGAACGGGCCAGGGAATCCCTGTGGAAGGACGCTCTCACCCGATCCATCGGAAACTCCCCGGAGGTGGAGGTGGATGTTTTCGGACCCTTCCCCTTGAAGCGGAACACGGCGATCCTCCTGTGCTCCGACGGCCTGTACAAGACCCTCACCGAGGCGGACCTGCACCAGCTCTACCTGGACTCCAGCGACTCCCGGGAAGCTTGCGAGTCCCTGGTATCCAGCGCCTTCGCACGTGGAAGCGATGACAACATCACCGTAGCCGCCGCGGAAATCGGAGAGATCCCCAGAAAGCGTTTTTTCGAAATTCCAACCCCCGGAACCCGGGCACCCGAGGCCGAGGAGCCCGAAGGTCTGGATCCCGAGGCCGAGGAGCCCGGAGGCCTGGACCCCGAGAGGGGACCGTTGGAGCCGGGAGGATCGGAGACAGGGAAGACGGACCCCGGAGGATCGGAGACAGGGAAGACGGACCCCGGAGGATCGGACCAGGAGGATGCCGGTCGAAGGAAGGGAAAGGGATGGTGGCCCTTCGGAAAAGGACTTCTGACCCTGATCCTGGCGGCCGCGCTGGGAGGCTGTTCCGGTGAGACCGGAGGCCCGGCCGCGGAAGAGGGCCCGGAACAGGAGCCTCGACCCAGCGAGATCGTGCTTCAGGCCGTGGACGCCGCGACGGGTTCTACCCTGGATCACGGCCAACTGAGGGTCCGGCACCTGGTTCGATACCCCATCACCCTGGACGAGTCCTCCGTAGAGGTGGTGCCCGCTTCGGACCCCTACCACATCCGACACGCGGTAGCCCGGGACAGCATGGTGGTGGAGGTCCGCCTGGAGGCCCCGTCCTATCACCGACAGGACACTGTCCTGAGGGTCGCCCGGGGAGAGACGGCCGATCTCGTAATGATCGGTTTGACCAGACAGCCGACGGGAGGGGACGCCGATCAGACCGGGCAGGTGGCAGCCCGCCCCGGGACCGGGGAAGCTCGTCCCACCACCACACCCCCGGCCGCCTCCGACCCGGATGCCGGGATCGACCGGACAGCCCTGGGTGCCGGAGACAGGGCCTTCCAGCGGAGGGATTGGGTGGCCGCCACCAATGCCTACCGGGAGATGCCGGAGCCGCCCAGGGAAACCGGCACCTATGCCGGCGAATACGCCCGGGCCCTTGTCAGACTGGGCGAAGCCCACATTCAACTGGGCGAGATGGCCGGGGCGTTGGACGCCCTGGAAATGGCGGTGGGATATCCCGCCGCCGGCTACCAGGCCCATCTCCTCCTGGGGCAGGTCCAATGCACCGTCGGGCGATTCGACGCCGGGCGGGAGAGCGTTCGTCGGATCCAGCGGATGGCCCCCGAGATTCCCGCCGCCGAGTGGGGGACGGCCCGGGCGCTGGCTGCCTATCAACGGGCCCACTGCACCTACCAGGAATTTCAGCGTGTGGACGAGCCCCTGGACATTCTTCGGGTGGGTAGCAACGCCATCGACGAGTATGAAGACTTCATCGAAGAAGGCGAAGCCCTGAGTCCCGTGCCACCGGCCATCTCCTCGGCGTTGGAGGAAGCCCGGATCCACATCGAGGAAATCCGGGAGCGGATGCGATCGGGGGGTCAGGTCCCAGAAACGCTATTCATACCGTAGCGCCTTCATGGGATCCACCCGTGAAGCCCGGAGGGCCGGCAGATAACCCGCCCCCAGCGCCACCACCGCCAGCAGTGCCGCCGACAGCACGATGACCGTGGGGTCGCTCCCTTCCATCTCGTAGAGAAGGGATTGGGCCCCCCGGCCCATGGCCAGGGCCCCGGCGATCCCCACTGACCCGCCGATGAGCACCATGATCGCCACCTGCTTCAGGACCATGCCCCGGACCGATGAGCCGGCGGCCCCCAGCGCCATGCGGAGGCCGATCTCCCGGGTCCGCTGGGCCACCGTATAGGCCAGGACTCCATACAGCCCGACGGCGGCCAGGAGGGTGGCCAGGAGGGCGAACGCCGTGGAGAGGGTAGTGATCATCCGGTCCACGAATACGCTCTCCCGGGCCTGCGCCTCCAGTGTGATGAGATTCTCCACCGGAAGGTTCGGGTCCAGCCCCTTCATGACCTGGGGAACGGCCCGCAAGACCGATGAGGTTTCGGATTCGGCCCGGATATAGAAGGTGAGGAAGCCCAGCCCGGGCCACTGGCGGTATGGGGCGAAGAAGAGAGGAGGAACCTCCTGCTTCACCTGGGCGTACCTGGCGTCCTGGACCACCCCTACGATCTGGATGTTCAGCTCGTCGCTTCCGGTCCTGCTCATGAAACGGCCCACGGCATTCCGGGGATCCAGGTTGAACTTCCGTGCGAAGGCCTCGTTGACGATCGCCACCTCAGGGGCTCCCTCCGCGTCTCCCGGGGTGAACTCCCGGCCGGCGACCAGGGGGATTCCCAGGGTGCTGAAGTAACCGGAGCCCACGATGTTGAAACGGCTGTTGCAGTCGATGTCAGGTCCGCACTGGTATCCTTCCACCCGGACGTCGGTCCCCCAGCTGCTTCCGGAGAGAACCGGGATCATGCCGGCCGTCACCGCTGACACCCCGGGAACGGCGGACAATTCCTCCTCCACCCGCTGGAAGAGGGCCATCATCTCCTCCTCCTCGTATCCGTTCAGCACAGGGGAGACTCC
>CAZSDD010000149.1:0-6656 GCA_964605505.1 uncultured Gemmatimonadaceae bacterium
TGACCCACCCGCTCCAGCTCCAGTTGAAGCTCATGACCGGAATCCGCATCGGCGAGCCCTACCTGTTTCACGAAGCCCTTGGGATAGGCCAGGTCCCGGTACAGGCCCAGGCGGCGCCGAAGCTCCCGGGGGTCCTCCACGGGTACCAGGAGGTCCGCCTTCCAGGTCCGTTCCCGGGAGGCGGGAATGGACCCGACCTTCTGAGCCGCCCATTCGGCCAGGGCCACGAAAAGACCGCTTCGCACATCGCCGAAGGGGGCTTCCAGGTGTCTCCGGATCAGGATTCCGTGGATGCCCAGGACCACCGCCACCGCCACCAGGCTGAAGACGGGATTCACCACGAACATGGCGAAGATGCACCCTGTGGCCCCCAGGGCGGACACGAACCGGGGGATCCGGAGAAGGGGCCGGAAGCTCACCAGTCCCATGCTCTGTTCCAGGAACACCACCGCGTTGATCATGGCGTAGGTGATGAGGAAGAAGAGGGTGATGAGGGGAGCCACCGCGTTCAGGTCACGGAGCATGAGGGCAGCAAGGACGATGGCGCCGGTGAGGAGAAAGGCGTTACGGGGCTCCCCATTCTCTGCCCGTCGGGCAAGCCAACCCCCGGCAGGGAGGATCCTGTGCTGGCCCAGAGCCTGGAGGATCCGGGGCGCTCCCACCAGGGAGGAAAGGGCGGAGGAAAAGGTGGCCCCGAGCAGACCGGCCAGAACCACGGGACCCCAGGCCGCCCGGTCCACCATGATGGTGTAGTTCTCCACCAGATCGCCCTCCGGCGCCACCCTGGCCAGCCAGTAGGCCAGAACCAGGTAGATGACCAGGGAGATTCCGATGGCCGAGAGGGTGCCGAGGGGGATGTTCCGCCTGGGATTCTCCAGCTCTCCGGACATGTTGGCACCGGCCATGATTCCCGTGGACGCCGGAAAGAAGACGGCGAAGACAGCCCAGAACCCGATGCCTTCGAAGCCTCCTTCGGGGGACCCGGCGAAGTTGCCCCACCAGGTCACCTCCTCCACCATGGATCCTTGAAAGACGGAGACCAGAACGGAGACGAGTGAGGCCACGATGATGGCGAGAATGCCGTATTGAATCCGGAACGCCAGGCCCGCGCTGATGAAGCCGATGCCGAAGAGGACGGCGAACACGCCAAGGTCCACCAGGAGGGGGGAGTGCTGCGGAAAGATCCAGAGCCAGCCTGCCCGGAACCCGAAGATGTACATGGAGACCGCCAGAGCCTGGGAGAGGAAGAGAGGCACTCCCACGCTGCCCCCCACCTCCAGCCCCAGGGACTGGGAAATGATGTTGAAGGCCCCCCCGGCGCCCACCCGGATGTTCGTGGCGATGGACGAAAGGGAGAGGCCCGTGAACCCGGTGATGCCGAAAGAGAGGAGAATCACCAGCCAGGCCCCCAGGAGCCCGGCATTCCCCACGACCCATCCCTCCCGCAGATACATGATGACGCCAAGGATCGTCAGGAGGGTGGGCACGAAGACACCCGAGAAGGTCCCGAAGGTCTTTCGACTCGGCGACTTCTGTTCCTCCACCTGCTCCTGCAATGTCCGGGCGTCGGCTGATTGAGGGACTTCCGGTTCGGACACTGGGCACCTTCCTCCGGTAATTGGATACCCCCGCCCGGTTCCCGGGCACCTTTCCCGGTAACTGGGCACCTTTCCCCGGTAGTGGAGCGTGTTCGCGGGGGGGGATACACCCCTACACTGTCAACACCGGCGGAAGAGTTCAGGTCCAGCGGACCGGTCCCGCCAGCCGCCCCGCCGTGGCCGGCGATCCATCCTGTCCGGTGACCCGTCCTGCCAGGCGCCCCGCCATGGCCGGCGCCCCGCCCTGGCCGGCATCCCGTCCTATCCGGTGCCCTGTGGAGACGGGGAAGCGGTAAGACAAGAGCGGGAAAATGAGTTCAGGTGGACCAACACTCGGTGATTCGGCACTGTTGGTAGCTGGTTAGCCACCACCTTTACTACCATTTGACGGAACCGTAGGATGGATGCGAGATTGGTAGAGACTTTCAGCGGAGGTGGAACAGTGGCACAAGCAAACGCAGGAGCCTCAAGGGGCAGGCGCTCGGTCCGGAGGATCGACAGACCTGCTGGTGACCGGCCCAAGAAGGTGGGCTGGCAGGTACGTCAGTCCGTGGCCGAGGCGGTGAAGGAGGCAGTCGAGAACGGTGCGGCAGAAAGCCAGAACGCCTTCGTCGAGGATGCACTGCTCCGTCGCCTGAAGGAGCTTCGCCGCGACAAAATATATTCGGCGTATGAGGAGGCGGCACAGGACCCGATCTTCATGGAGGATATGCGCAGCATTACCGAAGCGTTCAGCGGTACGGTTCGCGACGGACTCGAAGGCGGGAGCTGAGGCGAATGGCGCACCTGGGTCCAGTCAGGCGATGGGAGATCTATTGGGTTGACCTGGAGCCCGCTGTGGGTAGCGAGCAGGGTGGTGACCGGCGCCCGGCCGTTGTGGTCTCAAACGACGGCTTCAACCACCATTTCGACGTCGTCACCGTCGTCCCGATGACCAAGCGAGAGGGCAAGAAGCGCCGTGTCTACCCCTTCGAGGTCCTGGCACCCGACCTCGTCGGCACCGGTCATGAGAGCATCCTGATGCCTCAGCAAGTTCGGACCATCTCGAAGCGGCGGCTCCTCGAGCGGACCGGCGTTCTTGATGACGAGTCGATCCAGATCGACCTCGAGAATCGCCTCCTTGAGCATCTGGGCATCGACTTCGAAGCGGAAGAACCATAGTCGCCTCGTCCCACCCGCCGCCCCTTCCCGCCAGGCGCCCCGCCATGGCCGACATCAGGGGGTCGAGGGTCGAGCTCCATCCTCTCCCGACTCCTGGCCCCGACGGCGTCTTCGCCCTACTCTCAACGAGGTTAAGCGTGAACGTCAAAACCACCTGCAATGGGAGGGTGAGTGATGGATTTGCCGCGGCACTGGCACAGCACCGAAAGGCGACCGGGGCTCTTTCTGGCCCTGATCGGCTTTCTCCTTCTGGGAGGCCTGCAACCCGCCGGGGCCCAGAGGGTGGGCATCGACTTCGACGACTACCACGGGTATGACGGCACCGTGGACTACATCCAGGACGTCGCCGACGAATACCCGGAGATCACCCGGCTCCTGGAGATCGGACGTTCCAACATGGGACGCCCCATCTACGTGCTGGTCATCTCCAACATGGAAAACGGCACCACCATCGACGCCCACGTCCAGCTCCGGAACATGCGGAAGGAAGGCATCGACAACGTGCCTCCCATGGAGGGGTTCCAGGGAAAGCCCGGGATCTGGATCGACGGGGGCACCCATGGCAATGAATACACGGGCACCGAGGTGACCCTCTACACCATCGACAAGCTGGTCTCCGGATACGGCACCGATGACGAGATCACCCGGCTCATCGACGAGAGCACCTTCTACATCTGCCCCATCGTGAACCCGGACGGGGTGTACAATTCCGTCCAGCGGGGGATCAGCCAGAGGCAGAACTCCATGGAGCAGGACGATGACGGGGACGGCCGCGTCAACGAGGACGGCCCCGACGACCTGAACGGAGACGGACTCATCACGTCCTTCCGCTACCCGGATCCGGAAGGCCGTTACGTCCAGGACGAGGACGATCCCCGCATCATGGTCCGCCTGGACCGGGACGAGGAGACGGACCGGCAGCGCTGGGCCGTCGTCATGGAGGACCGGGACAACGACGGCGACGGGGAGGTGGGGGAAGACAGCGAGCGGGGCATCGACGTGAACCGGAACTTCCCCGAGGGATGGTTCAATGACGAGGGATTCCAGGGGGGGACCGGCTTCTACCCCGGATCCTCTCCGGAGGCCCACGCCATCCTGGAGTTCTTCACGAACCACACCAACATCCTCCTGGTCCAGTCCTTCCACACCTCCGGAGGGTTCACCTACCGGCCCTTCGCGCGTTGGCCCGACAGCCGCATCCATGACAAGGACCTGGGGGTCTTCGACAGGATCATGGCGCCGGAGTACGAGGAGCTTCACGGGGAAGAGGCCACCGAGGACCTCTGGCGAAAGCCCTATCGGGAAGAGCAGGGCCGGCCTTACGGGTACGGCATCTTCATCGACTGGGCCTACGCCCAGTTCGGAGCCTACGCCATGACCACGGAGCTCTGGAGATGGAACCGGGACACCCGGGGGCTCCCGGGCTACGAGGGGGAGGACGACCGGACTCTCTGGTACCAGGCCCTCCTGGAGAACGGCGGGGCCATCACAGACCAGACCCTCTTCGTGCCCTGGGAAGACTACGACCATCCCCAGTACGGCCGGGGTGAGGTGGGAGGCTTCGTCAGCAAGTACGTGGGAGGAAACGCCCTGCCGGGGGAATCCCTCCTGCACGTGGCCGACATCCACTGGCGGTTCGAGCTCTGGAAGGCCGGCCTCCTGCCCAGGCTGGAGATCACCGACGCCGATGCCCAGCTCCTGGCCACCGCCGATGACGGGACCCGCATGGTGAAGGTGACGGCCACGGTGAACAACCACGGGGCCCTGGCCACCCATGTGGCCCGGGGAACGGAGCTGGCCGGAAACCGGGAAGACGCCATCTGGCTCCTGGGGGACCGGGACCGGGTGAAGTACCTGCAGGGAGCCGCCTGGCAGGCCCTGGGGGTGCTGGAGGGCACCATGGAGATTCCCGGGTACCAGCCCCCGCCCGACGAAGGAGAGGAAGAAGAATCCGGCGGGAGATATCGGCAGACGGCCCCGCCGGAAGCGAAGGTGGAAGGAACCGGGTATACCCGGACGGTGACCTGGCTCGTGGCCCTGGACGGGGACGTGCCCCTGAAGCTGATCCTGACCTCCCAGAAGGGTGGAACCAGGGTCCAGAACCTCACGGTCCGATAGAGAGGAGGAGATCATGCAAAAGCGAACGTGGTTCTCGACTCTGGCGGCATGCTCCCTGGCGGTCTCTATGACCCTGACGGCGCCGGCCCCCGCAGCAGCCCAGGAAAAGCTCCAGCAGAGCCCCGGTGGATATCACGGCGAGCTGGACTTTCCCATCAGCTGGAAGCGGTACTACAACTACGAGGAGTGGACCGGAATCCTCCACGACCTCCAGGACCAGTACGATCACCTGTCCAGCATCCGGAGCATCGGAAAGAGCCGCATGGGGCGGGACCAGTACCTCCTGACCATCACCGCCGAGTCCACCGGGAGCGCCGATTCCAAGCCGGCCATGTGGGTGGACGGTGCCATTCACGGCAACGAGGTGAACGGCATCATGTGCTCCCTCTACACGGCCTGGTATCTCCTGACCCGGTACGACTACGACCCCTTCGTCCACGACCTGGTGAACAGCACCACCTTCTACATCCTGCCGGGGCTGAACGTGGACGCCAACGACTCCTTCGTCCGGTTCCCGAACACCCCCAACAATCCCCGGGAGCCCTACCGGCCCGAGGACAACGACGGCGACGGGCTCTACGACGAGGACCGAACGGAAGACGTGGATGGGGACGGGGAGCTTTCCTACATGTACGTGGAGGACCCCGACGGCCCCCTGAAGCTCACGACGGACGGACGGGCCTTCGTGGAGGTGGCCGACGATGCCGAGCGGGTGACCCGGTTCCGCCGGATCGGGCCCGAGGGGTACGACAACGACGGCGACGGGAGGATCAACGAGGACGACCTGGGAGGGCCGGATCCGAACCGGAACTTCCCCTACGGGTGGAACCTGGAGGCCGGGAACCCCTACCCCCTGTCCGAGCCCGAGACCCGGAACGTCTGGGAGTTCCAGCGGACCCATCCCAACATCTTCGCCTCCTTCCATTTCCACAACACGGGCCGCCTCATCATGTTCCAGGCACCGCCTCCGGTGCAGGGACAGAGCGCCGGTCCGGGGGCCGCCGGGCCCTACGGAACCGGCCGGGGACAGCGGATGACCGTGGAGGAGCAACGGGAGCTTCTCCGGCAGACCAACAAGTACGCCCAGCTCTTCGACCGCCAGGTGGCCCCCGAGTACCAGCACGACATGGACGTGCAGACGGAGATCGTCACCATGGGCGCCCGGATCCTGAAGAACTACGACCCCGTCATCGGAGGCCTCAGCGGCCAGGCCCACGCCGCCACCTACTACATGCTGGGAGCCTACGCCTATCTCATCGAGCTCTGGGGATCGCCGGCGTTCGCCGCCGACGAGAACGACGACGGCCGGGTGTCGCAGGAAGAGATCCTGAAGTGGATCGACACCGAGCTCATGGGGGAAGGGTGGATCACGCCCCACAAGGTGGACCACCCGGACCTGGGGGAGGTCTGGATCGGCGGATCCCAGAAGAAGCACACCCAGCGGACCCCGCCCTCCCGCTACATCGAGATGGAGGCCCAGAAGAACTCCGACTTCATCCTCTACGCCGCCAGCCAGTTTCCCGAAGTGGAGATCGGCGACATCACCGTCACCCGGGAGGCCGGCAACCTCTACTGGGTGGACGTGGAGGTGAAGAACGAGAAGACCTATCCCACCTCATCGGACCGGGCCAACCAGCTGGACATCGCCAGGCCCGACGAGCTGAGCATCCGGACGGCGGAAAACGTGACGCTGGTGGAGATCCCCACCGGAGAGACGCAGATCGATCCCACCGACCCCGGCGGCGCCACAACCGCCGTGGGGACCCCCAGTCATGAGTT
>CAZSDD010000150.1:0-6549 GCA_964605505.1 uncultured Gemmatimonadaceae bacterium
TGATCAATACGACGCCGTTGGAACCTCGGGATCCGTAGATGGCTGCGGCGGAGGCGTCCTTGAGGATGGCCACCGACTCGATCTCCTCGGGGTTCAGGCCGGTGATGGCCGAGAGGTCCTGGCCACCCACGCCGATCTGTGAGAAGTCCTCCCGGAAGATGGGCATTCCATCAACCACGTAGAGCGGCATGTTGCTGGCGGAAATGGAAGATGAGCCCCGAACTCGAACAGTGATCCCGTTTCCGGGGTTACCGGCGTTCTGGATGACCTGGACCCCTGCTGCCTTCCCCTGCAGCACGGCATCCAGGCTGGCTACCGCCGGGGCTTCCAGGTTCACCGATGACACCGTGGAGATGGAGCTGCTGACCTCCCGGCGTGTCTGCTCGGCGTAGCCCGTGGCGACAATCTCCTCCATTTCGATGGCCTGGATGTTCAACTGGAAGTCCAGGACGGCGGTCTCGCCGGCAGGTACCTCAGTGGTCACCGACTGTGGGGAATATCCCATCATCAGGACCCGGATCTCCAGTCGTCCCTCCGGGAGGTCGAGGAGCAGGTACCGGCCCTGCTCATTGGAAACGGCCCCGATGCTCCGGTCCCGAACCGAGACCTGGACGCCGGGAATCGGTTCGCCGGTTCGGGCGTCGGTTATGGTCCCCGTGAGGGCCCGCTCCTGGGCATCCACGGGTTGGGGTGCTCCCAGAAGCAGCAACAGGGCGGTTGTGAGAAGGGTGAGGCGGACACCAATGGATTTCATATTCACCCCCAAGGCTTTGAGTATCGCCAACAAGGGCCTTCTACGATTCTGTCGAGGCCCTGAAATAACCGATCACACCCCCCGCGTCAGACACCATGACGGAGCGCTCCTGGTGCCTGGATTGATCATTATTGCGAATTTGTAAACAGCCATACATCTAACGAGACTAAAGATCTTTCCTGACCGAGTCCAGTTTCTTCTCCTTACCTCCTGGTCGGCCGTCATCCTTTCCCTTCAGGGAACAGGTATCAGCATGGTCGGTATCCTGATGGGAATGGAGGTGCCAATGCCAATGAAGAGGCTCGCAACGGGGACCGGATTGGTGGTCGCGTTCTTTTTCTCGCATGCATGCGCTGGAAAAGCCACCATGTCCGGTGCTGAATCCCAGCCGATGGATGGGGCGAATACGGGATACGGGGAGGAACCCACCGAACGGGTGGCCGGCGCATCGACCTCCCTGAAGTCGGAGGAGGAGAGTGGAGGTTCCTTCGCGACGATGGTGGACATGCTCCGAGGCCGCGTGCCCGGTTTGCAGATCTCCGAGAGCCCCAACGGGGAGATCAGCGCCAGAATTCGGGGGGACCAATCCCTGTACTTCAATGCGGAACCTCTCCTGGTAGTCGACGGCGTATCGGTGCCACCCTATGCCTTCTCCTCCACCCTGAGGGCCATGGATCCGAGGGATGTCAGGAACATCCAGGTCCTGAAGGACGCAGGCTCCACTTCTTCCTACGGGATCCGGGGCGCTCACGGGGTGATCCTGATCAGCTTGAAGCGGCGCTGACTTTCGGGTTGGGCGTGTGCCCGTCCAACCCTCTGTTTTCTCGGAGGCGTTTCCGGGAGTGGCTCCTGAGCCTATTTGGGGTCCAGGAGGGCCTTGGCCTGCTTCACCGCCTCCCCGGCGTCCTCTGCAAAAGCGTCGGCTCCGATCCTTCTCGCCCACCGTTGGGTGACGGGAGCCCCACCGACCATGGTCCTGAACCGGCCCTTCAGGCCGGCCTGGGTCAGCTCCTCCTCCAGTTGTTTCTGGGCCCCCATGGTGGTGGTGAGAAGTGCGCTGGTGCCGATGATGTCGGCATTGAAGTCTTTCGCTTCCTCAATGAGCTTGGCCACGGCCACGTCCCGGCCCAGGTCCCTGACCTCGAACCCGTTGGCTTTGAGGAGGGAGACCACGATGGTCTTGCCGATGTCGTGCACGTCCCCTTCGACGGTGGCGATGACCACCCGGCCGTGAGTCCTCTCCTGCTCCGTGGGAATGGCCTCATTGATCACCTCGGTGGCCCGCTCCATGGCGTTGGCCGACATGACCAGCTCCGGAAGAAAGAGTCTTCCGGAACCGAAAAGGTCCCCCACCTCGTTGATCCCCGGAATGAACCCCTCGTTCATCAGGACCAGGGGATCGATGCCCTCGTCAAGTCCCTGCCGGGCCACCTCCACGGCCTTCGCCTCGTCCCCGGCGACGATGGCGCCCTTCGCGGTTCGGAACAGCTCGTTCGACATGATCCCTCTCGTCCTTGGATCCACCGCCCGGCCTGATTCGGCGGGGTGTGGCGGAAGAGGCGTCGCCGCCCTCCCATGTTCATCATCCGGGATACCCGGTCTGTGCCTTGAAGAGCTCCACCGAATTGATCCTGATTTCCAGGAGCTCGGCGATCTTCATCTTGGCTCGAATTCCCTTGGGGCTTCCTGACACCGAGGTTACGAGGCCAAGACCCAGGTCCTCCCTGAGCTGGCGCATCACTTCCTCGTCGGTCAGGTCGATGATCTCGACCCCGAGTTTTCCGGCCACGTATTCTTTCGCCTCTTGGATCTTCAGTTTCCGGGTCATCTGCATCCAGGCCACCAGATCTCCAGCGGTCCTCAGACCACCCATCCCCGAAGTCATGATATGCGAAAGGTGCATACCCATGGGGTCGCCGACGCCTATCTATAGGCCGTCGGCCTTGCCCAGCTCCACGAGTGTCTTCGACACCCTGGACACACTATCGATGGGAGGCTGCTCCATCATGGGGACCCCGCCCACGCCCATGCCCACGTTCACGTGGACAGGGATCTCCGAGGCCTGGGTGGCGGCTTTCACGAAGGTGGCGGCCCGGGCCAGGTTCCAGGCCACGGATTCATTGGTGTTGGTATTCACCGCCACTCCGACGATATCGGCTCCGGCGGCCTCGGCCATCTTCACCTGATGGTGAGGGTACATGCCGGCGAGCCGCTGGCCGTCGAACTTCAGAGACCCGTGCATGCCCAGGACGAACTCCCCGGAGGCTCCCAGGATCACGGGCATATGGGGAAGCTCCTTCTTCAGGTCTCGCACGGCCTGAAGGGCCGCCAGGTAGTCGGCATCCCCAGCCGAGCCCGACGTGTCGAAGTTGATTCCTTCGCAGCCCACCGTGTCCAGCTTCCGGACCACGAAGGCCAGGTCCTTCCGGAGATGCCGGGCAGCCTCTTCCTGCGTCTTCTTCGCCCCCTCGATATCGCCCTTCCCCAGGAGCTCCGCAGGGTTCGGATACGGCCCGTCGGGCTGGAAGTACAGGCCCATGTTGGGCTGGGCACCGTAGAAGAAGGGAGCCGTCGTCATCTGAGATGCGGTGTAGTACTCGTTCATCTCGAAGTTGACGATGGATTTCACGGGCTTGTAGCTGTAGTCGCTGTGCCCCATGGAGGTCGTGTCGGCACCGCATGCCCGCTCGTAGGTCAGGATCGCCTGCATCCGACTCAGGGGCACCCCTACCCCGCCTCCGTCCTGACCCGAGTAGAAGCTCATGGTGCCGCCGTCGTCGGTGACGATGACTTCCTTGCCCGGCTCCACGCTCACCATCCGGCCCGGAGCCGCCATGATCTCGAAGAGGGCCTCCAGCTCATCGCCTGTCAGCTGTGGAACGTTCCCCTTCTCTGCTGCATCCTCAGTGCCGGCCAGGATCTCCTCTCGGAGCTCGGAGGCCGCCATGGTGATTCGTTCCCCATCTCCCATCCGGGTGGAAATGGCATCACTCATTCCCGCATCTCCTCCTCGCAAATCGGCGAGGCTGGGAGTGATCTGTTCTTGAAACCGACTTCCACGACATGAAACAGAGTATCCCTGGCTATGATGGTGGACAAGGGCCCCGAAACCACCGGGTTGAAAGGCCCGCGATTCCGTCCGCGGTCGAACGACAGCGTTGAATCCCCGGGATCGGCTGACTCGGGCCGTGAGGAGCCTTTTCCGCAAACGCTGGTTGCCCCATTCCGGGAACAGGCCTGTGGGTCGATTGACAGGGGGTCGGTGGCGGATCAGCTTCCTCTCCGGGTCAGAATCGGGATCATGGGACGGTGCGTTCGTCGGCAACTGGCTGTCCTGCAACGCCGAGGGAGTCTTTGGGGGGTGGATCGCTACAGGATCGTGTGGGCTCTAAACCCACATAGCTCGGTGGAACTCCGGGGCCCCCCACCACCTTCCCTCCCTTCCGGTGCTGTCGATCTGGACCCATGCATGGGGCTCATGGCCGGCAGGAGGGGAAGAACGGTGGTGACGACCTGGTCCGAGGTCCAGACGAACAGACTCAGGGCCCTGAACGCCGATGGAGCTCAGCTTTCCCGGCGCTTTGACGACGAAGAGCACCGGGACCGGGCATTTCAGATTCTGGAAGCCGAACTGGCGGCAGCGTGCAGGAGAAAGCTGGACGAGGTCCGGTCTGTCCACGGCCGACCGGCGCTCTGCCGTCTGGAGGCCGACCTGGCCGGGGCTCTCGTGGGAGCCGGTTTCGTGCAGGTGACCACCCCCACCATCCTGGCTCGGGGGCTTCTGGCCAGGATGGGTGTGGATGAGAAGCACGATCTCTTCCACCAGGTTTTCTGGCTGGACAGGGACCGTTGCCTCCGGCCCATGCTGGCCCCCCATCTCTACTATGTGGTCAAGGACCTTCTGCGCCTCTGGGAAAAGCCCGTGGGAATCTTCGAGATCGGGTCCTGCTTCAGGAAGGAGTCACATGGTGCCCGGCACTCCACCGAGTTCACCATGCTGAATGTCTGTGAGTTCGGCCTCCCTGAGGAGGACCGGAGCCGTAGAATCCGGGACCTGGCCGACCTGGTGACGGGAGTCGCCGGGGTTCCGGATTATCACCTGGAAGAAGAGAGCTCCACCGTCTATGGTGAGACCCTGGACGTGATGAGCACCGATGGCCTCGAACTGGGGTCCGGAGCAACAGGCCCTCATCCCCTGGATCGGGCCTGGCGCATCACAGATTCCTGGGTGGGTATCGGCTTTGGCCTGGAGCGCCTCCTCATGGCGGTGAGAGGAAGTGACAGTATCGGCAGGATGGGTAGAAGCCTTGCTTATCTCGACGGCATCCCGCTCAAACTGTAGGAAGGGCCTGGTTGAGAGCCGTGGGATCGAGGATCGGGCTCCTTCACTATCGTTCCGGAAACACCGCCCCGGCCGTCCAAAAGGGTAACGGAAAACACGTTGACGCCGTCATTCGGGGGAATCGAGTTGGAACGGATCCTGTCCAGGGTTGAGAGGGGAGGGAGACTCACGAAGGATGACATCCTCACCCTGCTATCCATCCAGGACAAAGCGGACGGGGAGGCCCTGTTCGCTGCGGCCAGGAGGATTCGGGCCCGGACCACCGGCGCCAGGGTCTTTCTCTACGGCTTCGTGTATCTGAGCACCTGGTGCCGGAACAATTGCCACTTCTGCTATTTCCGAAAATCCAATTCCCGTTCCGTTCGATACCGCAAGAGCCGCGACCAGGTCGTGGAGGCTGCATCGAAGCTGGCGGCTTCGGGTGTCCACCTCATCGATCTGACCATGGGGGAGGACCCGACCTACCTGGAAGAAGGGGACATCCGATCACTGGCGACTCTGGTGGCCTCGGTGAAAGAGGCGGTGGATGTT
Organism: uncultured Gemmatimonadaceae bacterium; assembly: GCA_964605505.1. Taxonomy (GTDB): domain Bacteria; phylum Gemmatimonadota; class Gemmatimonadetes; order Longimicrobiales; family Gaopeijiaceae; genus CAZSDD01. The sequence goes on from CAZSDD010000150.1 coordinate 5,628, forward strand.
CCGGTCATGGTCTCGCCGGGGCGGGTGGGGAACGACGCCCTGGCCATCCTGAAAGTGTCCGGCGCATCGTGGTATGCCTGCTATCAGGAGACCCACAACCGGTCTCTGTTCCGGAGAATCCGTCCCGGACAGGACTTCGAAGGCCGGATGGAGGGAAAGGGAATGGCCCGGAGGCATGGTCTCCTCACGGAAGAGGGAATCCTCCTGGGAGTCGGCGAGTCCTCGTCCGACATCGTCCACTCCCTGGAGGTCATGGGAGGACATGAATTCGACCAGGTCAGGGTTATGAGCTTCGTGCCTCAGGACGGCACCCCCTTCTCAGGCCGATCACCCGGAGATTCCTGGAGAGAGTTGAAGACCATGGCCATCATGCGCCTCCTCTTCCCTGACCGCCTGATCCCCGCGTCTCTGGACATCGCCGGTCTGGACGGACTTCCGTCGCGCCTGGATGCCGGCGCCAATGTGGTCACGTCTCTGGTCCCGCCGGGGGAGGGTTGGGCGGGAGTAGCCCAGAGCCGTCTCGATATTGAAGAAGGCCGGCGCACCGTGGACAGCGTGGGGCCGGTCCTGGAGGCGTGTGGGTTGGAGGTCGCCACCGCCGACGAGTACCGCCGATGGGTCTCCCGGAGGATGGAGCGGATTGATGGTGTCTGACAGGTCGCTGAGAAGGGGGGGCGAGGCGTGACCGGTCCTTCATCGGCGCCACGGGATCCGGCGGATAGGGTGAGGGTCGCCATCGCCGGCGGGGCGCTTCAGGGCCTGGAAGTCACGTATCTTGCCCGGAAAGCCGGCTACGAAACCCGCCTCCTGGATCGGAGGACTAACTGTCCCGCCGCTGGACTTTGCCATGAGTTCGTCCCCCTGGACCTGGAGGACCAGGAAGCTCTCGGGATGGCCCTGGAAACCGTGGATGTGGTCATCC
>CAZSDD010000151.1:0-6541 GCA_964605505.1 uncultured Gemmatimonadaceae bacterium
ATCGGTTCAGAGGAGTCGATCCGGATGCCTGGACCGCTACGCCACTCTGGCAGGGAGAGGTCCTCGATCTCAGCCTGGCTATCGACATGTTGCGAGGGCTGGAAGGTGGGGCGAGAGGCAGAGCGGGCGGAAAGGGACCAGGCTCCCCCACCGCCAGGGATTCCCGACCAGGGATGTTTCCCGACCAGGGATGTTTCCCGACCAGGGATGATCCCTGACCCAGGTCTGATCCTTGACCAGGTGCGGTCCTTCACCAGGTGGGCTCCCGCGATTTCTCTCCTTTCCGTAGGTCGTCCCCGCATCCCGGATTCTGGCGGCTGACTGGGCTGGACCGGGAAGCCTTCTCCCACCCGGGTCATTCCCATGGCTTCACATCGGGGTCCATTGGGGAGATCTCTGAACCCTGGTTATATCTCTGAACCCTGGTTACGGAGTCGGGGCTTTGCCGGGAGAATCTTCGGGAGCCGCCTCTCCCCTCGGAAAGACGGCCCCCTCTGGACCTTGAAGCAACGCCAGGCCTCCCCCCTCCCCCCTCACCCCTCCGGCCCATTGGGGTTTTCGAGGACCTCCAGGGCCTGGGTGAAGGTCCGGTCCCCGACCTTCAGGATCACGGTGTAGGTGCCCGGCTCGATTTCCGGAGCCGGGTCGAAGCGGGCAGAGAAGAGGGTGCCCCCGCCCCGGCGCCACCGGCTGCGACCCGGGTCGCCCCGGACCAACCGGAGAATGTCCTGCTCCAGAGTGGTTTCTACCTCCCGGGCTTCGTCGGAGATGGGGCGACCCTCGGCAGGCCGCTCGATCCAGCGGCCGCTGCCGGCGCCGGCCCCACCACCGCCCCGCCACTGGAATCCGCCGCCCTGCTGTGGCTCCCGGAGGGTGGCCAGGGCCTCGTCCAGCTCATCCCGGTCCACTCCCGCAGCTTCCAGGGAGTCCACGACGAAAGCCAGGCGGGTTTCGATGGCGATGCTGTCCCGCCGCTCCGACGGGGAGCGGGGCAGGGGCACGGCCTCGCCCTCCAGGTCCCAGACCGCCTGGTTCAGCCCCGCCAGCTGGGATGCGGTGAGGGTCCGGATTGTGTCCCCACCGGCGTCCTGGATGAGGACCTCCACATCCTCTTCACTCCGCTCCGCCAACCAGTAGCGGATGTGGGCCCCGTAGGGCGGGCTCCCGGCCTGGAAGTAGGCCTGGGCGGTGAACTCGCCGCCGGTGGGTTTCGTCCCGAAAGGATACGCCGGGGCCGGCTGGAAGAGGTGGGCTTCCGAAGCCAGGATCGACTCGTCCAATTGCTGCAAGGGCGTGATGTTCACAATCCAGATGGACCGGCCGTGGGTGCCGGCCAGGAGGTCGCCGTCCCGGGGGTGAATCTTGATGTCGTGGACCGGCGTGGTTGGAAGGCCGTTCATGAAGGGTTGCCAGGATCCTCCCCGGTCCATGGACACGTAGAGCCCCACATCGGTCCCCACGAAGAGGAGGTTCTCGTTTACCGGATCTTCCCGGATCACATGGGCGAAGTCCGGCTTTCCGGTAGGGAGGTTGCTGGAGATGGAACGGAAATCCTCCCCGCCGTTGTCCGAGACCAGGACATAGGGGGTGAAATCGCCCCGTCGGTGGTCGTCGAAGGTGACATAGACCCGGTGGGCGTCGTGGCTTGAAGGCTCGATGCGGCTCACGTAGGTGCCATCCGGCACCAGGTTTCCGACCTTCGGCGTCAGGTCGTTCCAGCCTTCCCCGTCATCCGGGCTCATCCAGAGGTTCCCGTCGTCTGTGCCGGCGTAGAGGCGTCCCTGCTGCACCGGCGACTCGGCCAGGGAGACGATGGTGGCGAAGGTCTCGGCCCCGGTGAGGTCCGGGGTCACGCCACCTGTTTCCTCGGTGCTGATGCGGATCTTCTCTTCATCCTGCCGGGAGAGATCCGGAGAGATGGGCTCCACGTCGTCTCCCCGGTTGGTGGACTTCAGAACCCGGTTCGAGCCGATGTAGAGCACATCCGGGTTGTGGGGGGAGAGGAAGAAGGGAGTGTTCCAGTTGAAGCGGAGCTGGAGGCTCAGGGAATCCGCCGTGGCACGCTCCTGGAGCTCGGCGATGCGGCCGGCGTGCTCCCGGGGCATGGGCCGGGTGCTGTCAGGCCAGAGGAGGGCGATGGAATCCTGCAGGGCCCGGTAATCCTCTTGCCAATTCGGCCGGGCCACGGAGCTCCGCTCCCCGGTGGCCAGGTTGGAGCGGCCGATGCGCCCCCCCTGGGACTCGGAGTAGACGATGTCCGGGTCCCTTGGATCCTGCTGGGTCACGAACCCGTCGCCGCCGCTGATGGTGAACCAGTCGTGGTTGGTGATGGAGCCCCCCGTCTTTCGGTTGGGCCCGCACCAGGAGTAGTTGTCCTGGAGACCCCCGCAGACGTTGTAGGGCATGGCCATGTCATAGCTGATGTTATAGAACTGGCCGATGGCGAAGGTATTGGGAAACCAGTAGTTCCCCCCCTGGTCGTGGGAGATGGAGATCCCGCCGTCGTTCCCCACGATGACCCGCTGGGGGTCGTTGGGATCGATCCAGAAGGCGTGGAAGTCCACGTGGGTCTCCTGGGCGGCGTTGGCCGCCGTCCGGCCCCCGTCGGTGCTGAAGCGGAAGGAGGAGAAGTAGACCCGGTCCGGATCCGCCGGGTCCACCTTCACCTCCGAGTAGTAGAAGGGCCGGGTGTTGAAGGTGTTCATGTGCTCCCAGCTCTCTCCGCCGTCCATGGAGCGGTAGAGGCCCGAGAGGATCTCCTCCTCACCGTCCTCTGTCTCCCGGGGTGCCGCCTCCACCATGAGGTACATGACCCGGGGATAACTGGGGGCGAAGGCGATGCCGATGCGCCCCAGCTCCGTCTCCGGTAGGCCATTCCCTTCCACCTTCTCCCAGGTGTCTCCCCCGTTCGTGGTCTTCCAGAGGGCGCTCCCCGGTCCCCCGCTCTGGAGGAAGTAGGGCCCCCGGACGCGTTCCCATGACGATGCGAAAAGAACATCCGGATTCTTGGGATGGATGGCCACGTCCACGAAGCCGGCCTGGTCACTGACGAACTTCACCAGCTCCCAGGTGTCGCCGCCATCCGTGGTTTTGTAGAGCCCCCGCTCAGGGTTGGATCGCCAGAGGGCACCCAGGGCCGCCACCCAGACCGTGTCAGGGTCGTTGGGATGCACCACGATCCGCCCGATGTGTTCCGTGGCTTCCAGCCCTTTCAACTCCCAGGTGAGGCCTCCGTCCACGGACTTGTAGATCCCTCCCCCCGGAGAGATGGAGTTCCGGGAATCCTCCTCCCCGGTGCCGGCCCAGATCTGAAGGGTGTCGGAGGGGGCGATGGCCAGGTCCCCCATCGAGGCGACCCGCTCATTTTGAAAGAGGGGCCGGAAGGTGATGCCGTCATTGGTTGTCTTCCATACGCCGCCGGCGGCCGCCGCCACGTAGAAGGTCCTGGAAGGGCTGGGAAGCCCTTCGATATCGGTGACCCGCCCGGACATGTTGGCGGGCCCGATGGAGCGCCACTCAAAGCCTTCCAGCCAGGTTTCATCCAGGCGGGGCCCGGCCTGGGCCAGGACAGGACCGCACAGGGCCAGAGCCATGGCAAGGGATAGGACGGATCGAAAGAGGTGTTTCATTTTTTGCCGTACCTGTGGGATGAGAAGACGGTCGGTGACGGAGGGTCAGGGCTTCACTCCCATTCCTGGCACCCGAACCCCCATGAATGTTGAGCCAAACTCCCATGAATCTCGAGTTGAACTTCCAAAATGACCTGTGTCAGGAGATACGGGAAAGACCTCCCCGGCTTCAGGGTCGGTGGAGCCGCCAAGAGAGATCCGGGCCGGAAGGGGATCGTTGAGAAATGTCACGGGCTGCGCAACCGTTCCCCTATGGGGTGTGTCCCATGGTGTGAAGAGGAACACAACGGCGATCGAACTGGACTCTTTGACTTGAACGACTTCGAGCTTGTGAACCGGGCCAGAGCCGGTGATCAGACCGCCTTCCGGGCGCTCTACGACGCGAATGTGGACCGGATCTTCCGCCTCTGTTTTCGGATGGTGGGAGAGGAGGGCCAGGCCCGGGAGTTCACCCAGGACACATTTGTCAGGGTGTGGGAGTGCCTGGACCAGTTCAGGGGCGATGCGGCGTTCTCCACGTGGCTCCACTCCATAGCGGTATCCGCGGTCCTGAACGGGATCCGGAAGGTCGATCGCCACCGCAAGCGAGAACGGTCCCTGGAGGACGCCGGCCACCTGGGCCAGAAGCAGAGGGGCGCTGAGCCCGGCGTTCAGGATCGTTTGAAGGAAGCGGTGGACGGATTGCCGGAGATCTACCGGACGGTGTTTCTCATGTACGACCTGGAAGGATATCCCCACAGGGAGATCGCCAGAGCCCTTGGGGTGGCGGTAGGGACCTCCAAAGCCAGGCTCTTCAGAGCCCGTGAACTGCTGAGGGAGGCCCTCGGGGAGGCCATGCGGGAGTATGCCTGAGATGAACGAAAAGAGATTCGACGAGTTGATGATGGAGCTTCGGGACAGCTACAACCGCCCACCAGATACGCCCAGGGAGGAGATGTGGGCGGCCATCCAGCCCCGTCTGGGTGAAGATGGCCGGGAGGAGCGGGTTGTTTCCCTGGAGAAAACCCGGCGCTCCAGGTGGGTCCGAATCCCCAAAACCGTTCGGTGGTCCATGGCGGCGGCAGCCCTTCTGGTCCTGGGTCTGGGGATCGGCCGCATGACGGCCCCGGGAGCGGCACCCCGGCCGGCACTCCGGTTGGTTGAAGAAGGTTCTGGGGCCGTATCCACGGATCCCCGGATCCTCCGAACCGCATCGGTGGAGCACCTCCAACGGACCGAGTCCCTCCTGACGCTGGTCCGGGCCGAGGCCCGGGTTGGAAGAGTGGAGCCCACGATGGGCAACTGGGCCCGACAACTGCTGAGCCAGACCCGGCTTCTCATGGATGCCCAGCCCGCCTCGGACCCTGTCATGGAGGAATTGCTGAAGGACCTGGAGTTGGTTCTGGTGCAGATCGTGGGGGTCTCCGATGCCCCCCCGGAGGACCGGGCCCGGATCCAGTCCGAATTGAACCTGGCGCTGGACGGCCTTGAAGAACGAAAAGTCCTGCCCCGGATCCAGGCGGTGGCTCCCGCCGGGCCTGGCCATCTGGGAACATGAACGAGGAGGATATCAGGATGTTGAGGATGACGGTGATGAAGCGCACGAGCGTGGTGTTTGCCGTGGTGGCATTGATGGGTGGGAGGGACGGCCACCCGGAGGTTTCAGCCCAGGTCTCAGGGGCTTCGGACGGGGCGGCCATGGCAGTCACCTCTTCCCTCCAGGCCCCGGCTCCCTGGCTACAGGAAGATCCGGGCAGCCGGACCTATTCCCAGGCCCGGGAAGCTCTGAATGCCGGGCGCTATCGGGAGGCGGCCCGGGCTTTCGAGAGATTGCGCAGTGACTTTCCCGAATCGGGATACGTGGCGGATTCCTACTACTGGCAAGCTTTTGCCCTCTCCCGGCTGGGAGGTCGGAGCCAGCTCCGGGAAGCCGAAACCCTCCTCCGTACCCAGATGGACGAGTATTCCGGCGCCGGCACCTACGCGGACGCCCGGGAACTCCGGGTCCGGGTGGAGTCCCAACTGGCTCAGCAGGGGGATGCCCGGGCCGCTGCGGCCATCACCCGGCAGGCCGCGGATCCTTGTGGTCCCGGGCACGAGGTCCGGGCAGCGGCTCTGAACGCCCTGCTGAACATGAACCCGGAACGGGCCCTTCCTATCCTGAAGCAGGTCCTTCAGGACAAGGATGCGTGCTCTGCCGAGCTTCGGGAACAGGCCGTCTTCCTCATCGCCCAGAATATGGACGATGAGGCGGTGGATATTCTCCTGGATCTGGCCCACCGGGATCCGGACCCGAATCCCGAGATCCGGGAAGCTGCAGTCTTCTGGCTCTCCCAGGTCCAGGCGCCGGAGGCTCTTGAGGCTCTGAAGGCTATCCTCATGGAGTCCAGGGATCCGGAGCTTCAGGAAAACGCCGTCTTCGCCATCGCCCAGTTCGAAGGGGAAGAGAGCGTCCAACTTCTCAGGAGCTATGCCGAGCGGGACGATCTGCCGGCGGAGCTCAGGGAAGACGTGATCTTCTGGCTTGGGCAGAAGCCCGGCGGCGGGACATACCTGAAAGGGCTGTGGGATCGGGTCCAGGATCCGGAGTTGAAGGAGAGCATTCTCTTCGGCGTGGCCCAGGAGAAGACCCGGGAGAACCGGGCCTGGCTGGTGGAACGGGCCATGGATCCCAACGAAGACCCGGAGCTTCGGGAGAATGCCATCTTCTGGGCCGGCCAGAGCGGCGCCTTCACCATCCAGGAACTCCGGGAGCTCTTCGATGCCTTTGAGGATCCGGAGCTGAAGGAGCAGGTCATCTTCGTAGCCTCCCAGCGGGGGGACTCGGCGGCTGTGGACTTCCTCATGGAGGTGGCCGAGGAGGACGAGAACGGGGAAGTCCGGGAGCAGGCCATCTTCTGGCTGGGACAGAGCAAGGACCCGCGTGTGGCTGA
>CAZSDD010000152.1:0-3835 GCA_964605505.1 uncultured Gemmatimonadaceae bacterium
TTCTCGGCCAGCATGTCCACGGGGTTGAGCCCCGGCAGGGGACCCGGAGAAAGGGCAGGGTCCGGGTGATAAGGACCCTGAAGGGTGTAGAGGACCCGGTGCAAAGGCCGGAGAATGGCCACCAGGGCCAGATCCAGCTCGGGATTCAGGGGCTGGCTGCCTCCGGCGCTGCTCCCGAAACCCGGATCTTCCCCGCTCTCCGGGGGGGCGCCGGGCTCAGGCTCCGGACCGCCCTCTTCCGGCTCCGCCATCTCCGCCAGCACTCCCTCCAGCTCGCGGATCACGGACAGGAGCCGCTTCTGCCGGGCCAGCGCCTCTCCCATGTCCAGGTGTGGGCCTGCCGTCTCCTGTCGCTCCTCCAGGAGGGTCCCCAGGCGCTCCACGGGGCCTTTCAGATCCACCGGGTAGAGGGGGGCCGCCAGGAGCCGGGCCAGGGCGGAAGCATAGAGGTCGGTGTCGGTTTTCAGGACCCCGGCGTCCACCTTGTCCCGGGTGTCTTCGGGCGTATGCCACCACCAGTATCCGCCGTCCTCCGCCAGGCGGGAGTGGTTGAACTGAAGCAGGGGAAGGCCCACGCCGTTGAAGGACTGGTCCGAGTTCCTGCCCGGGGGACGGGAGTCGATCTTCTCCCCCGTTTCCGATTCCACCACCGCACCGGCCAGATTCGCCAGGGAGGCGGAGGCCGAGGCCCCGAAGCGCCTGGCCTCCATCTGGCCCAGCCCCTCGAAGTTCACGTAGGCCAGGGCCCGGCGCCGGAGCTCGTCGAAGTGATGGTCCACGAACCAGGTGGAGCCGGCGTACCGGCCGTTGCTGTGGCCGGGCCACCAGGCCATGATCAGGCCCCGCCGAAGCATGTCCCGGTGCCTGGAAAAGGCCCGGACCAGCTCCAGCATGGCCACGTTGGCCCCGCCGTTGTCCGTGCCGCCGTGGTACCAGGCGTCCAGGTGCCCCCCGGCCAGGACGTAGGGGCTTTCCGCCGCCGGCCCCGGTACCCGAGCCACCAGGAGGCGGAGGGGTTTCCACCCCTCCCGGGTCCGGGTGCTCATCCGAAGGTCCACCCAGCCTCCGGCCATCATCTCCCGCAGCCGGTCTCCGTCGCTCCGTTTGATTTCCGCCACCGGGAGGTCCGGGATCCGGTGGTAGTTTCGCAGCGACGGGGCTCCCCACACCGAGGTGATGGTGAGGTCGTTCAGGCGTTCCTCCGGGTTCACGAAGACTGCTCCCACGGCCCCCATGAGAGCGAGCTGGAGGGCCGGCTCCGGCCGGGGCGCTCCCGTGACCAGGGCGATCCTGCCGGTGAGGTCCGGATAGCGGGACTGTGGGCCGGAGCCCTCCGGTCCCCGGGCGTCCAGTGCCACGCGTTCTCCCGTTCCCTCCAGGAGCTCCGGCAGGTCCTCCAGCCTTCCCACGTCCACGAGGCGTGCTTCCAGGTTCTGGACCGTGGCGGAGCCGGATACGGTGATGGCCTGGGGTGCGAAGTCGGTTCCAGGAACCTCCACCGTTGCCGAGATCGGATCGCTGATGTAGCCCAGGAGGGTGTCTATGGAGAACTGGATGCCTTCGGCCTCCAGCATGCGGGCCAGGTAGGCCACAGCGGCGTTCTCTCCCGGGCTGCCGGAAAGCCGGTCGTACTGGACGATGGAGTCCAGCTCCACCGCCATGGACACCGGGTTGATCTCCGACTGAACGGCCCGGGTCAGAGCCTCCACGTTTCCGGCGACCCGCCCTTCCCCTCCTCCCCCTCCTCCTCCGCCCTGGCAGCCCGCTGCCAGCCCGGTCGTGAGAAGGGTCAGAGTGAGGAGCGTGGCCAGAGAAAGTGGCGTGGTCGGTCCGTTGGCTGCGGATCCCATGGGCTTCTCCAGTTTTCCGGATGGAGGATCGAATGGGGATACAATGCGTGGAAGGAAGGGGTCTCGCCAGCCGGATCGCCTTCAGGTGGCCCTTTTTCCCGCCGGCCCCCAGTATTGGACCCCTATTGGTGGAGGACCGGACTCCCCGGCGCCGTCCGGCGGCGGGAGGCCGTCAGCGGAGCGGAGCCCACGGGGCCGTGGGCGTGAGGCCGCTAGCGGAGCCGAAGCCCTCGGGGCCGTCCGGCGGCGGAGCCGGGCTCCTTCGGGCCGGCGGCGCGATCTTTCAGACGCGATCCTTCAGAGCGGGGGTGGACATGTCAGAAGTGGACGTGGTTCGGGCTTCAGAGCAACCCTTCAAGGCCGTGGAGGGGGACGGCGCCCGGGGGCTGGAGTTGGCGCGGCTGTACCGGGATCCGGAAAACGGGGCCACCTTCCAGTTGGCCCGGGTGGCTCCGGGCGGCGTGTCGAAGCGCCATGCCCACGAGTGGGTCCAGGCCAACTGGATCGCCGGCGGTCAGGCCGAGGTGGACGTGGAGGGCGAGAAATTCATCCTCGGATCCGGTGACTCCATCGTCATCCCCGGCGGAAAGGCCCATCACTTCAGAAACCCGGGGCAGGTCCCCCTGGTCCTGGTGGCTGTTCTGGGCCCCGGAGCGCCCTGAGGCGTCCAAGGAGTGACAATTGGTCATCTACGGTGTTGCGTTTTTATCGGTGTGCCTCCTCGCCGGGCTCTTTCTGGGGGACCTCCTGGGTGCCCTCCTGGGCGTCCAGGCCAACGTGGGGGGGGTGGGGATCGCCATGATCCTCATGATCCTCATCTCGGATCGCCTCCGGAGAGCCGGGCGCCTGAGCCCCCTCACCGAGCAGGGGGTCATCTTCTGGAGCTCCATCTACATCCCCATCGTGGTAGCCATGGCGGCCAGGCAGAACGTGCTGGGAGCCCTGGAGGGGGGGCCGGCGGCCATCCTGGCCGGGACCGGAGCCGTGGCCGTGTGCTTCCTCCTGGTTCCGGTGTTGAGCCGGGTGGGGAGGGGCGGTGTGGCCGCCGAGGTCGTGCCGGCCGGTGGCGGGGAAGAGGGTGGCGGTGACCCGGAGACGGGCCCATGATGGGCGTCCCGGATCTCCTCTCCGACGTCCTCGTCCGGAACGGGCTGGTGACGGCCTTCGCCTTCGTGGGCATCACCGTCTGGGCCTCCTACGTGATTTCCGGAAGGCTGACCCGAGGCCGGATCCACGGCTCCGCCATCGCCATCCTCCTGGGCCTGGGGTTCGCCTATCTGGGAGGGGTGTGGACCGGAGGGACCCAGGGGCTGGCCGACGTTCCCGTCCTGGCCGGGGTGGGGGTCATGGGTGGGGCCATGCTCCGGGACCTGGCCATCGTGGCCACCGCCTTCGGCGTCAGCATCGAGGAGATCCGGAAGGCCGGATTGGGGGCCGTCATCTCCCTCTTCGCCGGGCTGGCCGTCTCCTTCGTGGTGGGGGCCGCCGTGGCCTTCGCCTTCGGATATACGGATCCGGTGAGCATGACCACCCTGGGGGCCGGGGCCGCCACCTACATCGTGGGCCCCGTCACGGGAACGGCCCTGGGGGCAAGCTCGGAGATCGTGGCCCTGAGCGTGGCCGCCGGGCTGGTGAAGTCCATGATCGTCATGACGGGGACCCCTTTCGTCGCACGGTTCATCGGCCTGGACAATCCCCGGTCGGCCCTGGTCTACGGGGGCCTCATGGGCACCACCAGCGGCGTGGCCGGGGGCCTGGCCGCCACCGATCCCAGGCTGGTGCCCTATGGCGCGATGACGGCCACCTTCTACACGGGCCTGGGGTGCCTGCTGGGACCGTCCGTGTTCTTCGTCGCTGTTCGGATGCTCTTCGGCTGATCATCCGGGAATCGGAGGCCGTGTCGGCGGGCCGCAGGCAGCCCGCCACACGAGGCGCGCCACACGAACGGAAAGTGACTGCAGCGCTGAAGTGACTGGAGCGCTGAA
>CAZSDD010000152.1:3935-6399 GCA_964605505.1 uncultured Gemmatimonadaceae bacterium
GGAGGAAAGCCTGCCCCCGGAACCCGCGGATGCCGGGGCCCTCCCCCCTCTTCCCGCCCTGACGCCGGACCGGGGGGCCATGATGCTCTACACCAGCGGCACCACTTCCAGGCCCAAGGGCGTGGTGAGCACCCACGCCAACATCCGGGCCCAGATCCTGGCCCTGGTGGAGGCCTGGGATTGGAGGGCCGACGACCGCATCCCCCTCTTCCTTCCCCTTCACCACATCCACGGAATCGTCAACGTCCTCTCCTGCGCCCTCTGGTCCGGGGCCAGGGTGGAAGCCTATCCGGCCTTCGACATGGACCGGATCCTGGCCCGGGTGGGGGAGGGGGCCTACACGGTGTTCATGGCCGTTCCCACCATCTACGTGAAGCTCATCCGGGCCCTGGAGGAGGCGGCTCCCGGGGAACGGGAGCGGTGGGCCCGGGGCTTCTGCAACATGCGGCTCATGGTTTCCGGCTCCGCCGCCCTCCCGGCGGCCGTCCACGAACAGTGGACCAGGCTCACGGGCCAGAAGCTCCTGGAGCGCTACGGGATGACGGAGATCGGCATGGGCCTTTCCAACCCCCTCCAGGGGGAGCGCCGCCCCGGCGCCGTGGGGAATCCCCTTCCGGGAGTAGAGCTTCGCCTGGTCTCGGAGGACGGGGAGGTCCTCCGGGGGGAGAACCGGCCCGGGGAGATCCAGGTCCGGGGACCCGCCGTATTCACCCGGTACTGGAAGCGGCCCGAGGCCACGGCGGAGGCCTTCGTGGACGGATGGTTCCGGACGGGAGACATGGCCGTCCGGGAGGACGGCTATTACCGGATCCTGGGCCGTCTCTCCGTGGACATCATCAAGTCCGGCGGGGAGAAGCTCTCGGCCCTGGAGATCGAGGACGTCCTGCGGCAGCACCCCGCCATCCGGGAGGTAGCGGTGGTGGGGGTGGAGGACGAGACCTGGGGAGAAGCCGTGGCTGCCGCCCTCGTGACGGAGGGGGGGGAGCCCCTGGAGTTGGAAGCCGTCCGGGAATGGGCCAGGGAGCGGATGGCTGCGGCCAAGCTTCCCAGGGAGCTGAAGGTGGTGGACGACTTTCCCCGGAATGCCATGGGAAAGGTCATGAAACCGGCGGTGAAGGAGCTGTTTTCCTGACCCTACCTGCCCCTGGGAATCCAGTATCCCGTCGTCGAAAAGACCTGGGCCCGCTCGTGGATGGAGGCCATCCGTTCGGCTTCCAGGGGCGTGAAGGTGGACGCCGCCGCGGCGACCCCCTCCAGGGTGAAGTAGGAATCGATGCCGATGGTGGCCGTGGTGATGGGCAGCGACAGGACGTAGTGGATGTAGTCCGTCCAGGTGGGTAGGTCCCACCGGTCCCACGCCCCCGGCGGGGGGCCGTAGCGTTCGATACGGTCCGGTGTGGTTGCGTTGGCCGGAAAGAAGTACCCGTTTCCGCAGGTCTTCATGGCGATGACGGCAATGCCCCGGTCCGCCGCCGCCGGAATGACGTCGGCCTCGAAGTCCGGAACCCTGACGGCGTTGATGGGAAGCTGCATGGCCTCCGGCTCCAGGCGTTCCATCCCGATTCGGGCCACCTCCGGAGTGTGGGCGGAGAACCCCCGGTGCCGGACCACACCCTGCTCCACCATCTCCCGGATGGCCTTCTCCGCCCCGTCGGGCCCCGCCACTTCCGCCACCATTTCCCGGCTGCTGAGAAGGTGGTGGAGGACCAGGTCCAGGTGGTCCGTCCTCATGCGGTCCATGCTCCGCTCCATCTCCCGCATGGCTCCGTCGTAGCCCCGCTCGTCCACCTTCGTTTCCAGGAAGACCTTGTCCCGGTGGGTCTGCATGGCCAGCCCGATGCGCCGTTCCGAGATGCCTTCGGCGCCGCCGTAGTTGGCTCCCGTCTCCACGAAGGCCACGCCCCGGTCCACGGCGGCCCGAATGAGCTCGGCCGCCGTCTCGTCGTCGGGGGTCGAGCCGTAGAAACGGCTTCCGGCACCGAATCCCACGATGCTGATCTCCGAGGCGGTGTTGCCGAAGGGCCGCCTGGGGATGGCCCCGGCAGCCGAGGGCCCTCCCGCAGATCCGGACTCCCGGATCTGGGCCTGGAGGGATTCGGCCCGGCCCCCGGCCACGTTGGCCAGGAGGCCCCCGGCTCCCGCCGCCGCGGCATGGGTGACGAACCCCCTCCGGGTGAGGGCGGGGGAGTCGGCGGAGTTCTTCCGGTCTTCAGGCCTGTCGCTCATGGGTGGGTCTCCCTCTCAGGGCTCAGGGCAGGGCCCTATGAATGTTTCCCAAACCTACGGAGGAGATGCCGTTCTGGCGATGCCGGGGGAGCCGGAGATTACGGCGGCGTTGGGGCGTGGGGCTCTCCCCGTGAGCGTCCGGTAAGCCAATGTTTCGCCGGCATATCCAGGTGTTTCGGCGGTATTTCCAGATGTGTCAGCGTGCGAGGACGACCAGAAGGGCCTGGAGTGGGGATCG
>CAZSDD010000153.1:0-6249 GCA_964605505.1 uncultured Gemmatimonadaceae bacterium
TGGACAATCTTCCTACGCTGGATGATGTCATGCAGAACGGCCTGGGTGCGTTTCTGGCTCCGCCGGGGGAGTGAGGCGGCCGCTTTCAAGTCTTTGACGGTGGTGATGCACAACCCCTGAAGGTCGAACAGGCACCCCATCGCCGGTCCCAAGCCCCCTGTCCGATTCCTCCGCCCCGGTCCTTTGCCGTCCTCGACGTCGAGACTCTCAGCCTCGCTCCTCTCGACGCCAGGGCCGCCTGTGCCGGTACAGGCCGAGCCTACTCGACGGAAGGCCCGGTGGTCCACACCACCGGCCGGGCCATGGTCCTGCTTATGCCGCCCCCTGTGGATTCCCCACCAGCGCCAGACACTCCTGGCTGTGGGTGGTGACCCGCTCCTCGAGTTGAAAGACCCTTTCATCCGGGAGGCCCTCCTCCAGGAGCAGGGCCGCCGTCCTCTGTGCCGCCTCGGGAATCGCCGCCAGAAGCTCCACGGCCCGTTGGATCAGCGGATGGGGGTCCAGGTCGCATCGGGCCGCGAACCCCTCCCAGTGCCTCCGGCGGAGCTTCCAGGCCAGGTATTCCCGGTCCACCCTCATGGCGAGCTTAGCCCTGCGATAGGGGATCTCCCGGTCATAGGGCAGAGCACTCAGGAGGTCATAGAGTGGGGCCAACCGAACCGAGTGCGACTGCAGCATCAGCGAATAGTTCTTCGCATGGGCATCGGTGCCGAGGATCGCCCAGTTCAGGATCATGGCGTCGACAAACGTGCCCACATCAGAGGCCGGATCCGTGGACTCCCACAACAGCAGGCTGACGATGTCGGACGCAGCGGGTCCGCCTTCGTTTTCATACCTTCTCAAGGGCGTTACCCCCAGGGCCTGGCAGGCATCCTCCTGATGGAGCCTCACGACCCTTTCACCCTTTGCAACGGCCCGATCATACCGCTGGACGACGATGGTCGGCTGCCCGGCGAAGCGGCGGACCTGGGAACGAGCGGCGGGTATGTCCAGGCTGGCGGCAAGGTTCAGGCAGAAATGCTCGTTGACCTCCAGACCATCCAGCTGGGGCTGTGCCGGTGGCTTCAAAATGTGTGTAGACGGCATCCTGCCTCTGGGGATCCCCCAATCCCTGCCATCGAAGTGCAAAGCGGTCTTCGGCTGGGCGCCGGCAAGGCTGAACTGCCCCTCCTCCGAAGTAAAACGTCCCGTGCCGTGACGTTCGGCCAGGTCTCGAAGAAGTTCGCCCACCTGCTCTTCGGTCAACCAGTCCACGGATCCCGGAGAGTTGGTTACGCTGTCCAACCGGCTCGGCTCCACAAACTGGACTGCCCCGGCGCAGTCTTCCCCCATGTAGGTCAGCAGTGCGAACGGGTTCCTGGGGGAGACCTGAAATCGCCTTCCCCAACGTTCCAGCACCCTCTGGTTGTCCGGAAGTAGCCCTTCCAGGAAGGGGCGCACGACGGCGTCAGGGTGGGACCTGCGAGCCAGAGGCATGGAAAGAGAAAGGGGATAGGCCTCGGGATTGTCTCGCCAACCATCCCGGTAGGAAAACGAGAGATTTCCCTTCCGGTCCTGCTCCACGACCCCCGTCACCACTCCGTTCAACAACGCGACGAGCTCACCCATGGTCCTGGCTGTCCCGTCTGTGTCTGGATCGTTGTTGTCCCAGTGGCCTTCCCTGTCTGGTCAGGGGCGTCCGACCTGAAGGGTCCCGGGTGGCGGCTTCCACCGGCACCTGGTCCCCGGGAATGGTCTGGCCAGGGCCCTGCCTGGCCTCCACCGAGACGGCGTACCCCAACGCCCTGAGGGATTCCAGGACCAGATCGAACTCGACACTGGTTTTCCCGTTTTCCACCAGGGACACCCACTGCCGGGATACTCCCACAGCCTCCGCCAATCGGGTTTGGCTCCAGCCGAGGCTCCGTCGGGCCTCCTGCATCAGGGGCCCGAGATCGTGGGCCGAACGTAGCCGCATCTGTAATCTCCTCGAAGGGACCCGTCGACGAACGTAGTCAAGTCTACATATTGCCTACGAACGCTGTCAAGCCTGATCTCGCCTACGCTCATAGGCACCCTCTCACGTCCGACGATCACTTCGGTGCCCACGTGAACGGGTATGCAGTGCCGGCAGAGTCAGATCCAGAGCACCCGGTCGGCGGGCCGGAGCAATGGCCTGGGACGCTCTCGCTGAAGTACAGAAACTTGATAACGGAGGATGGCGTTCTCAGCCGCAAAGCGGATGAGGGTTGCGGAGCACGGGGGTGAGCCTCTATGGCGAATACCCGGTCTCCACCACATGCCAGAAAAAGCTGTGGTACTGCTCCACGATCTCCTCCATCCTGGCCACCGTGTACTCGGTGAGGTACGCCTGTGCCGCCGCGGGATCGTCCTGATACAGCTCCAGTGCCTCCGCTTCGATCTCCTCTTCTTCCGCGAAAAACCGTTGCTCCAGCGGGTCTCGCCAGCCCCGAAGCTCGTCGGTGAAGTCCTTGAACCTCAGATGCATCACGTTGAAGACCGAGCGCACCGCCCAATACGCGGAGTTGGGTTGGTAGGCCTCCTGATTGTACGTGGAGTACAGGGGCGAGACGCGGCTTACCCCGGCGTATACCGGGGCGAAGGTGCTCACGTACTGATTGCTCACGTAGAACCAGTATTTCCCTCCGATCCAGTCCGGAAGCCAGTCCCTGACCTGCCCCACGAAGCCGTATCCGCCGGTGGACCGTGCCACCTGCCGGTTGTTGGGGATGTCCAGGAGGTTCCGCCAATCTTCGTTCGGGAAGGGCGTGGTCAGGGGGCTCTTCACGAAGCCCCCCTCGCCGTCGGGGACCAGCCAATCGTGGTCCTGGGTCATGTCGTAGACCGTTCCCTCGAAGACGGAACGCTGGAAGGTCATGACATCCTGGACCGAGAGGGGTTTGTCGGGTTTGACGGACAGGGGCAGATACCCGATGGGGAATCGCCGCGTGTGGTACGGATCGTAGAGGTCGGTGGGACCCATCTCAAGGTCCCGATCCGAGGCGTTCCTCCAGCTCGGCGCGAAGGTCTTGTAGAAGAGCCACATGCGGGACAGCTGTCCGTCCGTCGGGTAGTCGCCGTATGCCTCGTAGAACCGGAACGGCTCCCCCCTCTCCGGATCGTACCATCCCATGTCGATGGCAGCCTGCTTGTAGTTGCTGGAGCCCAGGTACCACTCGGGGTTGGAGAGGTCCACGTCCCGGATGAGGTGGGTGTTGGCCAGGACCACGTTGTGATCGTCGGGGATGCGTTGCGCCACCCATATGGCCCCCGGCACCCCGCTTCCCCGTTTCCAGTCGTTCACCGGGACGCTGGCAACCTCCAGGAGCCACACCTGTGTGGGATCGGAGATGAGGAGCCCCTCGCTAGCCAGGCCCACCGAGGTCCGGAATCCGTACTCTTCCAGGAGGGAACCGATCAGCTTCACCGCCTCATATGCGGTTTTCGTCCGCTGCATGGCGAAGAGTTGGGCCATCTCGATGGTCATGATCTGCTCGCCGGTGTTGGCGAAGGCAGAGAGCTCGGGCCTCTGGTAGAGGGTAGACTCGGCAATCATCAGCTGATGCTCGTTCATCTGAGGATAGCCGGTGTGCAGATAGGCATAGGTGTGAGGGACCTGGGGAATGTGGCCGATGATCTCGCCCCGGTCCTCGTAGGTGCTCCCCTCCCGGACGTCCTGGAGGCCATAGTAGACCGGCGCCCTGGAGCCTTCCGGCCAGTCCCGTGCGGGCACCACGTGGAGCCGGCTGTTGGCGCAGCAACCGTCATGGGAAGAGATGACGGAACCGTCCACGGAAGCCCGGGGGCCCACTGCGATGGAGGTGCAGTGGTCGTCGCACGCGCACTCCCCACTGCAGCCCGGCGTGTCGCAGATCTGTCCGGCCAGGGGAACCGCGAAAAGGAACGCCAGAGCTACGAAAGATCCTGCCGCGAACCTCATCTTCATGTTGGCACCCTCTTGTGCTGCGGGTCAGACCTCAGCTGAAAACACGGCTCTCTTCTCGGCCCCACCCGGAAACCACTACCGCATCCCGGGGGGGTGCGACTCGCCGGAGCGTCGCCTGCTCGAAAGCATCGGCCAGGGCGTAGGAATTCCAGGGGCCTTGCGAGCCCCTGAGGCTCTTGGGAAATGTGGACGAGGGGGTCGGGACGGGTCAAGCACGGCAACGGAAGGGGAGTTCCGGGTGTGGCTGAGGCAGACGGAGGGAATCCGGAAGCGCCTCGGGTAAAGCCGGGGTGGCCTTGCCGGTGGCGACGCGGAACCCTCCTGTGACCTCACCCGTGAGACCATCGAGTGAAGCGAAGGTGAGTTCGTTGAAGCGTCGCAACCGCCGAATCCGGACGGAATCCTGGAGGCCATTGGAGGGATGCCGGTGGAACTCTCAGTCCCAGGGGTTGAACACCTCCACACCCCGGTCTCCGCAATCCCGGCGGTTACGGGTCACGAAGGTGAGGCGCTGGGCGCTGACCGTGGCCAGCCGGAGACCATCGATGGCGGGGAGGGGCCGGCCGATCCTCCGCCCCTCGGTGTCCGCACCCCTCCTTCCAGATCCAGGCGGTTTCGTGCCCCCCGTGAGCGGATCTGGTCGCGTCCGGATCCTGATCTCCCCGGTGCCTACGGCCCCGTTTGCCCCAGTACCCTGGCAGCCTCCTGCATGCGCGATTCGAGAGTTCGGAGGCGGCGCTCCATGTCTGCCAGGCCTTCGGCATCCGGAGCGTCCACATCGGCATGGGCCGCAGTCGTTCTCTCGGTTCTCACGAACCGGAGGTAGCCCAGAGCCAGGGTGATGCCCAGGGCGACAGTCAGCACCACGAACCGCACCATGGACACATCCGTGGCAATGATCCACCCCACCCCATACAGCATGGTGAACACGCCGCCCAGCAGTAGCCCGTTGCTGATCACCGGCAGCTGGTCTGCTCGGATCAGCGAGATCGCCATGGCCAGAGTCGCTACAACCATGAGAATGATGCTGGTGGTCCGTCCCCAGGGCCTTTGCGCTTCCCTTTCCGCATCCTGCAGGGCGTAACGCTCCTGGTTCAACTCCCGGATCTGCGCCCGATCCTCCTCCGTCAATTGATCCGGGGGCCGGGAGTCCCGAATCATCTCCTCCTGGCGGTTCAACTCCCGGATCTGGATCTGGAACTCTTCCGGAGGGGGGTAGAAGGTGTACACACCGACACCGGCAAAGGCGACCAGCATCAGGCCGAGAAAGATGGAGAAGATGATACGGAGCCCTGCGCCGCGTCCTGGATCTGTCATGGTGCTGCTCACTCTTCAGAGACCTCGTGAGTTTCCCGATCCTCTGCCCGATCTTCTGCCCGTTCTTCTGAAGGATACGCTCGGATCGCTTCGCCCTGGCATACGCACGATGACGTATTCCGGGCTGTCGATGACGTATTCCGGGCTGTCGATGACGAAATTTCTCGCTGACCGGTGGGGGCACGCGAGACATTGGGATTCTTCAGACAGGGGCGACCAGATGGTCGTCCCGAGACCTGGGGTCGGACATACTCCTTCAACCGCTGTCCCAGGCCGAGGGGTAACCGTCCGATCCTCCCATGGGGGAGCCGTGCCGGTACCCTTGGATCCGGTCCGGGAGGGTTCATGGAGGCAGGCTGCCGAGGGTGAGGAAGTTCATGAGGCTCGGGAGATGGTGGCCCAACCGAGAGAGCCAGATCCCGGGAGACATGGGTTTCCGCCTCCTCACCGTCTCCGGGTGATGAGACCCAGGGCCGCCACGAACAGGGCCGCGCCGATGACGGACCAGACGATGGGGAATTGGCTTCCACCCACGTTCACGGCCAGGATCTCCGAAAACCCCAGGGCATCGGCAATCCAGGAGCCCAGAAGAGCCCCCACGAAGCCCACCGCGATGGAGCCGAGGCATCCTCCCCGACTGTAGCCCGCCAGGGCCTGGCCGGCGGCTCCGGAGATTCCTGCCACCAGGAGCAGAATCAGAAATTCCAGGATTGTCATTGCACTCCCTTGGAATGAGGAAGAACCTGAATTCTACCGGAACGCAAAGCCGATTCCCATTCCCAGGGGTGTAGGTTGGGGATATAAATCCCGGTGGATACGGATTCGATCCGTCGCCCACTCTGACCTCCGTCGGCTGATTTTCTGAAGAAAGCTCCCGAGAACCGCAAGAACCCCCCGAGAACTGAAGAAACCGGTGAAGACCCGGGCCATATCGAAGTCCATGAGGAACCGGGGAGCAGGATGCCCCCCTGCTCCCCGGTCCGGTT
>CAZSDD010000154.1:0-6203 GCA_964605505.1 uncultured Gemmatimonadaceae bacterium
GTCATCGCAGGTCCCGCTCCGGGTTGGAGGAGCGGCCGGATCCTTCACCGGCGGGCTGCCCATGCCGGTGGGGTGTGATGACCAAACCCGGGCGGGTCTGATCTCCCGGAGGGAGGGGGGCCAGGGCATCCAGGCTGCCGTGCTCGGCCCTGAGCTCGTCGAGAGGGCCCACCTCCAGAGCCCGGGTCACACAGGAGGTCACGCACCACGGTTCCTCCCCGGCGTCCATGAGATCCACGCACAGGTCGCACTTGGTCATGCGCCCCGTGGACGGGTCGAAGGAGAGGGCGCCGTAGGGACAGGCCCATTCGCAGTACCGACACCCGGCACAGCGGGCCGAATCGATGAGGACGACTCCGTCGGGCCGCTTCCGGATGGCCTCGGTGGGGCAGGCGGCCATACAGGCCGGGTCTTCGCAGTGCATGCAGGAAATGGAGAGGCAATAGGCGAAGAGCCCTGAAGGGGCCATGAGCGTGGGATCCTCCGGGTCCGGGATCCAGCTTCCGCCGCCGTACTCCACCACCCTTCGATAGTGCCTTCCCACCGGAAGCCCATTCTTCGAATTGCAGGCGATGACGCAGGTCCGGCAGCCGATGCAGGCCGAAGCGTCCAGGTGGAAGCCCAGGGGAGCGTTCATGGTCCTTCCACCCCCCTGGGAATCCGTGGCGGCCGACGCCAATCGGCCTCGAGGCGTTCCGGACCCCGGTGCCGTCTCACCTCCACCACGCAGGTGTTCCACCCCTGGTGTCCCTGACCCGTGGGGCGATCGCCGTTGAGCACGTTGGTGGCCCCGGCCCTGTCCACCCCGGTCCTGGGGTCCACGTCCGCCCAGGCGCCTTCACCCAGGGCCACCACGCCGGGCATGATGCGCTCTGTCACGAAGAGGGGTCGAAGCACCGCTCCGTGCCGGCTCTGCACCATGACGGGGTCGCCGGTGGCCAGTCCACGGGCCTCGGCGTCCAGTGGGTTCATGATGAATTCCTGTGGGAAGGCCTCCCGGAGCCAGGCCACGTTGTCGAAGACGGAGTGGGTGCGCCGCCGGTAGTGGAGGGTGATGAGCTGAAGGGGGTGGGGGCCCTTGATCCCCCTCTCGAAGTCGGAAAAGGTCTCCTCGTAGCCCTCGGCGGGAGGCCGGTAGACGGGGATGGGATCGATGCGGGTGAACCCCACGGAATGGACGTGGTCGGCAATGTCCTGGCAGTGCAGCTCGAAGCGCCCGCTGGGGGTGGAGAGGGGGTGCCTCTCCGGGTCTCGCCGGAAGTCGGCGAAGGCCACGTATCCCAGGCCGTCCTCGGGACGGCGGGGAACCACGTAGATCCCCTTCCTCCGGAATTCCTCCAGGGAGATCCGCCCCTCCTGCGGTTCCCCCTGAACTTCCATCTTCCGGATGTCCTGGTCGGTGATGGTCACCAGCTTCTCCCGGCCCTGCCCGTGGGGGCCCACCACCCAGGCTCCGGCCAGCCGGTTGAACTCCTCCTGCTCCGGGGAGAGGGGGAGCATCTCTCCCGGGTCGATCCCCAGGCGCCGGCCAAGCTCCGTAGCGATCCAGCTGTCGTCCCGGGCCTCGTACCGGGGCTCTACCACCTTTCGGGCCCAGACCAGGTGATCCCGGTTCCCCTTGAAGTAGCTGTGCCGCTCCCACTGGGTCGTCACGGGAAGAACGATATCCGAATAGCGGGCGTTGGTGTTGTAGACGAAGTTCAGGGTGAGGACGAACTCCACCTTCCGGTGGGCCTCGATGCCCTTCAGGAGGCCGGACACCTGGTTCAGCGCCGAGGCTCCGTCGTGGACGATGGCTCGCAGGTCCACCTTCCGCCGCTCACCCTCGCCGGCCGTGTACTCCCCTTCCAGCACCGCCTGCCAGAGCTCGCTGTTGTTGATGCGGGCGGTAGTCTTCCTGGGGACACGCCGCATGGGGGGCTCGCCGGAGCCGCCTGCCCCCACCAGAAATGGCCCGCCGTCTGCCGTCCGTTCCCAGCAGCTGACTCCTGTCATTCGCCCGGGCTGGCCGATGTGGCCCGTCATGCAACCCAGGGTCAGGAACATCTGGGGCCAGGAATCGGTGTTGTGGGTCCGGGCCGGGGCCCAGGCCGTGAGAAGGGCGGCCCTGCGGGCCCGGGCAATTCGCCGGGCCAGCCGCCGGATCCGGGGGGCGCTCACCCCCGAGATTCGGGCAGCCCACTCCGGTGTTTTCGGGATGCCGTCCCGACGGCCCAGGACGTAATCCCGGACGTTGTCACCGGGATCGGCTCCGGGGGGCATGTGGTCCCCGTCGAAGCCCACCGTGCAGCGGTTCAGAAAGTCCCAATCGATGAGAGGATTGGTGGCCGGATCGTCCTCCTCCAGGAGGGTGTAGGCCATCCCCAGGGCCAGGGCGTGGTCCGTGCCCGGCCGCACCGGCACCCACTCGTCGGCCAGGACCATGGCCGAGTCGTTGTAGTAGGGATCGATGAACACGAACCGGGCTCCGGCCCGCTTCGCCTGGAGGTAGTAGTACATGGCGTTGCCCTGGGCCGTCCATGCGGGGTTTCCGCCCCAGAGCACGATGAGCTCGGAGTTCTGGAGGTCCAGGCGATCGTTGTGGCTGGTATCCCTCAACCCGTCTCCCAGACCGATCCTGGGACCCGTGTCCAGCCAGGTTCCCCAGGAGGTGGAGCCCCAGTTGGTGACGGCGCCGCCGAGGCCGCTGAAGAGTCGGCGGAGAGTGCTTCCCAGCTCCAGAACGGCCTCGTTCCCGTGCCGCGCCAGGATCCGCTCCAGCTCCGCCGCCGTGAGGTCCAGGGCCTCGTCCCAGGAGATGCGCTCCCATTCGTCCACACCCCGGAGCGCCCGCTTCCCCCCGCCGGGCTCCCAGTTGCGCCGCTTCATGGGGTAGCGGAGCCGGTCCGGGGCGAAGACCTGCCCCTGCTGGGCCCGGCCCCGGGCGCAGGCCCGCATCTGGGGGGTGTGGGGGGTGTCGGGGTGGGTGTCGTCCGTCTTGACCGCCAGGACCTCCCCGTCTACCACGTAGGCCAGGAGGAGGCATCGCTGGCCGCCGCAGTTGTGCCAGCAGGGGGCCGGAACCCACTGGCCGCCGGTGAGGGGAGGGGGGCCGGGGGCGGGCACACCGGGCTCTTCGATGTCCCAGGGAAGAGGGGGTCCTCCCGGGATCTTGATCCCGCTGCCCAATCCGCCCAGGGCCGAGCCTCCGGCCACCGCGCCCCACTTCAGGAAGCCACGGCGGTCGAGGCGAAAGGGTCGGCCTTCGTCACCGTCTGGATGGTCTGGCATCGGAATCAGCCCTGTGTTTCGGTCTCCCCCTGGCGCACTCAGCCTTCACCGGCTCTTTCAGACTTCACCGGCGCCTCCAGTCCTCACCCGGTGCCCTCAGCCCTCACCAGGTGCCTTCAGCCCTCACCCGGCACCTTCAGCGTCCACCCGGCGCCATGCAAGATCCCTGCCTCGAACCGGGCCGGCGTGGCCATCACTCCCATCGCTTCAGTCTTGCCCCTCCTGGAACCCTGGGGACCCGCCACGGATTCTCGAAGAAACCCCATCCTTCCCCGTAGAGCCTCCCATGAGACGGCACACCATGATTGACCATCCCACACTTCGACTGAATCCGTTCCTGGCCGGGGTAGCCCTGGCCCTCTCGGCCGGGGCCTGCACATCCGACGCTCCGGGCAGCCCCAGCGGGATCGGAGACGTCGATCCTCCCAACGTCGCTCCTCCCGACGGGCAGTGCAGCATTCCCCGGTCGGAGATCTACGGTGGGGGCCCCGGGAAGGACGGGATCCCTGCCATTACTGGTCCCACCTGGGTTAGAGCAGGGGAATCGGGCACCGATTACCTCCTGGACGACGACCGGGTGGTGGGGTTCCACATAGACGGCGACGCCTATGCCATCCCCCTGAACATCCTCTGGTGGCACGAGATCGTGAACCTGAACCTGGGAGAGACGCCTTTCTCCGTGACCCACTGTCCCTTGACGGGCTCCTCCATGGCCTTCGACCGGTCCGCTGCAAACGGCGCAGAGTTCGGTGTGTCGGGGCTCCTCTACCAGAACAACCTCGTCATGTATGACCGTAACTCCGCGGAGAGCCTATGGCCCCAGATGCTGCGAAGAGCAGGGTGCGGGAATCTGGATGGAACACCCCTGCCCATGGTACCCGTGATGGAGATGGAATGGGCAGGTTGGAGAAGCCTGAACCCGACCACCCGGGTAATGTCGAACACCACCGGCTGGGACCGGGACTACACCCGGTATCCCTATGGAGGCTACGACCGACCCGGTAACCCCGCGGTTCTATTCCCCCAGGAGGTGGACCTCCGGCGACCGCCCAAGGAGAGAGGCCTGGGGATCCCCTTCCTGAACGGTGGCATCGTCTTCCCCTATGGTGTACTGGACGAGATGGGCGAGTTGGTGACGATCCGGGAGACCGTCGGAAACATTGAGATGACCGTCTTCTGGAGCCGGGAGTTCCAGGGAGCCGTGGCCTATCACACCGAGCTGCATGGACAGTTTCTGACCTTCGCAGTGGAGGACGGCGAGATCGTCGACGAAGAGACCGGAACGACCTGGAGGTTCGACGGTCTGGGCATCAGCGGCCCCCTGGCGGAGGAGCGCCTGGTCCCGGTGGCCGAGGCCTTCGTGGCCTTCTGGTTCGCATGGCCCGCCTTCTACCCTGAGATCCGGATATGGGGAACCCCATTCGACGCCGCGTCCTGATGGGGGGGAAACTACCCTTCCGGACCAGGTTCATCTCCCGGAAGCTGAGGTAGGGCCTCCACGAACCGGCAGAACCGATCCCCGTCCATCAACGGTGCCCCGTGGCCGAAGCACACGATCCGGGGGGCCAGGGAGGCCAGCTTCCGGGCCGACGCCAGATTTTGCCCTCGATCCCATGTCACGAATCGGATTGGCTCCGCCAACCCTTTCCGGAGGGTGATGGGATGCCGGTGGAACAACACATCTCCCAGGATCAGCACCCTCTCCTCCTCTTCGAAAAAGGCGAGATGCCCGGGCGTGTGGCCGGGTGTCTCCACCACTCTCAAGCCTCCGATCTCATCCCCCTCCTTCAAGATGCGGGACACCGGATGGGACGGGCCGGAAAGGAACCTGGACATCCGGGCCATCCATGACCCGGGCCGGGGCATCAACCTCTCGAAGCGGCCCGTCTCCTGAGCCTCTCGGTCCCCCTCCCCGCAGAAGAGCGGCACTTCGAATCGTTCGCAGATGGTATGGCTGCACCCCTGATGATCCGGATGGGCGTGGGTAAGGACGTGGGAGGTCAGCTTCTTGTCGGCCAGAAAAGGAAGAAGCCTTCGGCCGGCCAACCGGTCCCCCGAATCGACGAGGACCTCTCCGACCAGGTACGCGTTCACGATGTCGGGGGGAATCAGCGGGATCCGCCAGATGTCCCGGGTGATGGCATGGGCTCTCATGGGTTCATGCCTCGGGTCAGGTGGAAGGGGCACCTGCATGTATACGTTCATCCATGGGGAGCGGAAAGGAGACAGCCGACTCCGCAACACCTCTGCGGGGATCACCGCCTCGCACCGATTCCTGACCGATCTTGATTTCGGTTCCACCACACCCCCGGCCCACTGGACTTACCCCGATTCAGTGGACAGGCAAGTATTGCAGTTCCTCCAGCTTCTTGTCCCACCCCGCCACCTCCACTCAGATTCCCCCGGCAGCTTCCGGGGCACATAGGGCCCTTGAAGTGCCCATCCTTCCAGGGACCTACTGGTCAGCTCGGGCAATGGCCCTTCTGATCAGTTCGACCGGGGCCTATCAATCGGGGAGAGGAACGAGCCATGGTGAAACGATTTCTGAGAACCAGAATGCGGGGTGGCCTCTTCGTGGGTGCGGCCCTGGGTGCAGCCCTGGGCACGACTCTCGTTTCCGGCTGCGGCTCCTCCCCGGACGAAGGCCTCCCGGAGATCCTCATCGTCCAGCAATCCTCCGTCTCCATCGGCGACCCCCACATCGCCAGTGACTCCTCCGATCGACTGGCGATCCTCTTCTCCGTCTACGAGGCCCTGGTGAAGCTGGATCCGGGTGGAGACCTTCAACCCGCTCTGGCTGTTGACTGGGAGGTGGACCCGGACGGCCGGAGCTGGACCTTCCACCTCCGGAAAGATGTCCGGTTCCACAACGGGGATTTGATGACGGCTGACGATGTGGTGGCCACCCTGGGCCGGATCCTGGATCCCTCCAT
>CAZSDD010000155.1:0-6179 GCA_964605505.1 uncultured Gemmatimonadaceae bacterium
CATGTGCCCTCCGGTCCGCGGTGCCGGAAGCCACCAGCGACCCGGTCCGGGGTGCTGGGGGGCCATCAACGCCGGGATCCGGGGCTCGAGAGTGCCATCATCGTCGCGGTTCGCGGCTCGCAGTCCGGCGTTCGAGGGCGCCGCCATCTGCACCCCGGTCCGGCGTTCGAGAGTGCCGCCATCTGCGCCCCAGCCGCCGTGTCACCACCCTGCCGGACACGGCGTGCCAACTGCCTTCGCGATGTGCGGCCAGCCTCCGGAGTGCTCTTCCGCTTTCCCGGTAGCAGCCGGCCTGCCCGGTACGCCTCCATCGAAACCCGGCGGTCGGCGTGGCCCACCGTCCCGTTCCATTCTTCGTCCCGGCCCCTGACCCTCGTCCCGGCTCCCGACCCTCGAACCGGCTCCTGACCCTCGAACCGGCCCCTGACCCTCGAACCAGCCCCTGGCCCTCGAATCAACTCCTGGCCTTCCCTTGGTTGGGCATGACGCCAAGGAAGACCTCAACCAGCCCCGGGTCGATGACTTATGACGCAGCAGTACCCGGCGATGCCGGCCCCGGGAGATAGCGGGTTCCGGCGAAGTGGTTCACGGGGCCATTCCCCTGGCCGAGTCCTGGGGCCGAGGCGATGGCCCGGGCGACGAAGCCCACGGCCTGATCCACGGCCTCCTCCAGACCCAACCCCCTGGCCAGGCAGGCCGCCGCCGCTGCCGAGAGGGTGCATCCGGTGCCATGGGTATGCCGGGTTTCAATCCGGGCCCGCTTCCACCGCCGCTCCCGGGACCCGTCCCAGAGGAGGTCCATGGCCTTTCCCTTTTCCAGGTGCCCGCCCTTGACCAGGGCGGCCCCGGCGCCCATCTGCACCAGGCGTCGGGCTGCGGCTCCCATTTCGGAAAGGGTCGTCACGGGAGAACCGGTGAGAATGCCTGCTTCATGGAGATTGGGGGTCACCAGGGTCGCAAGGGGAAGAAGATGCCGGGCCAGGGCGCTTTCGGCATCGACGTCCAGGAGGCGGTCTCCGCTGGTGGCTACCATGACCGGGTCCAGGACGTAGTTCGGGAGGCCATGGCGGCGGATGGCCCGGGCCACCGTCTCCACCAGAGATGCCGTGGCCAGCATCCCCGTCTTGAACCCGGCGGGGGGCAGATCCTGGGCCACGGCGTCGATCTGGGCCCGGACCACGTCCAGGGGTACCGGGTGAATGGCTGTGACGCCGGAGGTGTTCTGGGCGGTGATGGCCGTTACGGCGGACGTCCCGAACACGCCGAAGGCATGGAAGGTTTTAAGATCCGCCTGGATCCCCGCACCGCCTCCGCTGTCGGAGCCGGCGATGGTGAGGGCGATGGAGAGGTGGGTGGGATTCATCGTCGTGCCGGCTCCGGGGACGTGTGGGTCATCCGCAGGGATGTGTGGGTCACCCGCTGGGACGTGTGGGTCACCCGCTGGGACGTATGGGTCATCCGCAGGGACGTATTGGTCATCCGCTTCTTTCCGGATGGTCCGAAAGCTGGAAGTATACGGTACCTTCCGGGCGGGTGGAACCGGGAGGGGAAGCACCGTTCCCGCCCACGACGCCGACCAGGCGACCGCAGGTGTGCGGGCCCCGGGATGGGGACACCGGAACAGAGTGCCGGAACAGGACAACGGAATAGAATGCCGGAGCAGGACACCGGAATAGAGTGCCCGAACAGGACGCGGGAACAGAGTGCCGGAACAGGACACCGGAATAGAGTGCCGGGACAGGACACCGGAACAGAGTGCCGGAGCAGGACACCGGAATAGAATGCCGGAACAGGACATTGGAATAGAATGCCGGAACAGGACATTGGAACAGAGTGCCCGAACAGACCAAAGGAGGCGGCCGGTTCATGCCCTTGAGCAAGCAGAGGGAAAAGCTCATCCGACGCCTCAGGACGCCTCGGACCCGTTCCAAAGAAGGGTTCTTTCTGGCGGAAGGCATTCGCTGCGCCCGGGAGTTCGTGGAATCCGGCCTCGTGGTGGACATCCGGTTCGCCCTGGTCTCTCCCCGCCTGGAGGCCCTGGAGGGTGGGGAGGAGCTGTTGGGCAGGATGGAAGCTTCATCCGTGCCGCTCGAGAGGGTGGAGGACGCGGAGTTGGACCACCTCTCGGACACGGAAACGCCCCAGGGAATTCTCCTGGTGGTGAAGGAACCGGTGGTGGAGCAGGCGTCTCTGGAGGGAATGGACCAGCCCCGTCTTCTTCTCCTGGACGGAATCCAGGATCCCGGGAATGTGGGAACTCTGGTGCGGGGGGCCCGGGCGTTTGGCCTGGATGGTGTGGTGGTCCTGGACGGAACAGCGGATCCGTGGAGCCCCAGGGCCGTCCGGGCCAGCGTCGGGGCCCTGGCCCACATCCCTCTGGTCCAGGGGAACGTGACCAGGATCCTGCCGTGGCTCGAGACTCTCGGCGTCCCCCTCCTGGCGGCGGAGACCGGGGGGCGGGATGTTCGGGAGATCCGCCCTCCGGGGGGTTGGGTCCTGGCCCTGGGAAACGAAGGGGCCGGTACCCGAGCCCGGGTCAGGGAAGCGGCCCAGGAGGTTCTGTCCATTGCCATGGCGCCGGGGGCGGATTCCCTGAATGTTGCCGTGGCCGGGTCGATCCTCCTTTTTGTCCTGGGAGAACCGGTCCCTGGGCGGGACTCCCGAAGCCGGGTCTCCGCCCGGGAGTCACCGAGATGAGCACCGCTCTGCCGCGGTTCCGGGCCGCAACGACCCGAGGACGAGCGTTCCGAAGCCATGACGCGGCCCGGGAGTCACCGAAATGAGTACCGCTCTGCCCCGGTTCCGGAGCGAGCCGGAACGAGGACGAGCCTTCCGGAGGGAGGGAAACCAGGTGGAGAGACGAAGCGGGGAGAATGAAAATGGTTGAGCTGGAAGGCTGGGCGTTGACGGCCCTGGCAGGAGTGTTCGGGCTGGTTCTGGGTTCGTTTCTGAATGTCTGCACCCTGCGCTGGCCCATGGATGAATCCGTGATCCATCCCCCTTCCCACTGTCCGGCCTGCGGCACCTCCATCCGCTGGATGGACAATATTCCGGTCTTCAGCTACCTGATTCTCAGAGGACGGTGCCGGGCCTGCGGGGTCTTCATCTCTCCACAGTATCCCCTGATTGAGCTGGCTTCGGGGCTGATCTGGGCGGGGAGCTTTCTCCAGTTCGGACTGTCCGCCGAGGCTCTCCGAGGGGCCCTGTTTCTCTCCATTCTTCTGGGCATAGGCGTTTCCGATGCCCGGTTCTACATCATCCCGGACGAGTTCTCCCTGGGTGGGGCTGTCCTGGGTCTGCTTCTTTCACCCTTACCGGGTGGAATCACCCTGATGGAATCGGCTCTGGGGGTGGCGGTGGGATTCGGTCTTCTCTGGATCCTGGCCAGACTGGGAACCTGGCTCTTCAAGAAGGACGCCATGGGAGGAGGGGACCTGAAGATGATGGCCATGGTGGGGGCGTTCCTGGGGATTCCCGGAGTCCTGCTTACTCTCTTTCTGGGCGCGCTGCTGGGATCGGTGATCTTCGGACCCATCGCCTGGAAGACGGAGAAGCTGGTGCCTTTCGGGATTTTCCTCGGGGTGGGAGCCGCCGTGACCTACGGTTGGGGGAGCCAGATCATCACCTGGTACGTGGAGCATTTCCTGGCGGTGTGATTTTGTGAGCTCCCGGGCCCGGGTCCACCAGGCCGATTCCCTCTTCCAGGTATCTCCGGGAAAGCTCCACGTAGTGCCGGCTGCTCCGGCCGATCCATTCGGCCGCCGAGCCTTCCAGGCGCTTTCTGACCGTGGCCGGAACTCCGGCCACCAGGCTTTCCCGGGGCACACGGGCTCCTTCCATGACTACTGCGTTGGCCGCCACCAGTGACCTCTCCCCGATGACGGCTTCCTGCAGGATTACGGCGTTCATGCCGATGACACACCCGTCCTGGATGGTACAACTCTCGAACTTGGCCCCGTGTCCCACCGTCACGTCGGAGCCGATGACGGTATCCTGCCAGTCTCCGACGTGGATGACGCAGTTGTCCTGGATGTTGGAGCGGGGTCCGACCCGGATCCCGAACTCAGGGTGATCGCCCCTGAGAACGGCTCCGAACCAGATGGAGGCCTCGGAGCCTACGGAAACATCGCCGATGAGGACTGCGTTCGGGGCCACGAAGGCATGACGGGCAACCGTGGGGGTCTTGCCCCGGAAGGGAATCAGAAGAGCCAATTCAGCGAAGCTCCCGCTCTTCTTCGGCCCGTAGAAGCTTTCTGATCCTGGCCCTCAGGACCTGGGTCTCGCTGGCGTCCACCACATCGATATGGACTCCATGACACTCCAGGCTCTCCCCCTTTTCCGGAACATAGCCGAGCTCCTCGATGATGAAGCCGTTCAGGGAGCGGTGCTCCAGCTGTGGGAGAGAGAGGTTGAAGGAGTAGTTGATTTCCCGGAGGTCCAGGGCCCCGTCGGCGATGACCTCCGTCTTGGAGATCCGAATGAGGGGTTCCTCCGGCAGATCCGTCTCGTCTTCGATCTCACCGACCAGCTCCTCCAGCAGGTCCTCCAGCGTCACCAGCCCGTCGGTACCCCCGAACTCATCCGCTACGATACCCAGGTGAATCCGGCGAGCCTGGAAGTCCTTCAGGAGTCGAGTCAGAGGAAGGGATCCCGGGACGAAGAAGGGGTCCCGGGAGAGTGCCTTCAGGGAGATATCTCCTTTTCCCGCGACGTAGGCCTGATAGGCGTCCCTCAGGTATAGGATTCCCGTGATGTCATCCACGCTCTCGCCGAAAACGGGGACCCTGGAATAGGGCACCGTGTCCAGCTCTCCCAGAATCTCCTCCAGGGACAGGGAGTCCTTCCACGCGAAGATGGAAACCCGGGGCGTCATGACGTCCCAGGCGGTGAGTTCGTCGAGGCGGAACGCCCGTTCCACCAGTTCGTGCTCCTCCAGCCCCACCACTCCTTCCAACTGTCCGATGGAGGTGATCTCCCGGACCTCCCGCTCCTCCTTGGTGGTGCCGTTCTCTCCGGTGGCCCGGGCCAGATAGCTCTCCAGCCGGAAGAACGGGGCGAAAACGGGGCCCACGAACTTTTCGATCTTCAGAAGGAGAGGGGCCACGGCCAGGCCGATGCGAATAGACCTTCGAGCCGCGATGGATCGGGGTAGAACCTCTCCCAGAGTGACGATGGCCACGGCTCCCGCCGCCAGGGCCACGGCGAAGCCGCTGAGGCCCCATCGAAGCGAAGCCCACCCCGTCAGGAGACCCATGACCGCCAGATTGGACAGGGCCCCCAGCAGCAGGAGGATTCCCTGGAGCGTTCCGGCCCTGGAGCGGAGCTCCGAAAGCTCGGGAGCTCCCCTGAATCCCTCCTCCACGAGGGTCCGCAGGCGAGACCCGCCGACGGAAAAGACGGCGGTCGAGGAGGCTGACAGGAAGGCGGAGAGTACGATCAGGAGGACCGCCACCAGGAGGACGACGGTCACGGCCGCCTCCCGGTACTCGGTGGGTGGTCGCTGCTTCCACTGCTGGATTCTGCGTCCATTCCTTCACTCGAAGCGTGTGGAACCGACTCCCGGAGCGGCCGTCTGCCCTGGGAGAGCAGGGCCCTGTTCCGGGCGTTCAGGTTGAAAGATGGCAAGAAAGGTCCCTCCGGGCCAAGGCTTTCTTGTCATCCGCGGCCACGGAGGATTCCGGGCGTCCCCACGGAAGCCCCGGCGGAAGTCGAGAAAGCCGGAGACTTCTCTCCCGCAACGCCGTTCCCGTGCTCCGGGAGGAAGCTGGATTTCGGGGACCGGGCCCGAGCATTTTCGACTCTCGAAAAGGGGGCTCCGGGCCACTTGCGATAAAAATCACATTTACCTAACTTGCGGCCGCTTTTTCAAGACGGCCCCGGGGATTTTTCGAGATGGCCGAAGGTGACCGGAAGGAGTCCCTGCAGTCCGAGCTTTTGTCGGCTGCAGGACAGTACACGGGTTACGGGCTCACCTGGGCCCTGTCCACGCTCTTGTTCCTTCTGGGGGGTTGGTGGCTCGACGGGAAGCTGGGCACGATGCCTCTCTTCATGATCCTCGGGGCCTTCGTGGGGGCGGGAGCGGGCTTCTACAGCCTCTATTACCACGTCGTGGTCGAGCCCCGGGAACGAGAAGAGGAACGGGAACGAGAAGAGGAAGACCTGGAGATTTGATCCAGACC
>CAZSDD010000156.1:0-6175 GCA_964605505.1 uncultured Gemmatimonadaceae bacterium
CTCCATGGCGATGTTGTTGATGAGCTCCATGATGATGACCGTCTTCCCCACCCCGGCGCCGCCGAAGAGCCCCGTCTTCCCGCCCTTCACGTACGGGGCCAGGAGGTCCACCACCTTGATCCCCGTCTCGAAGATCTCGGTCTTGGGCTCCAACTGCTGGAAGGTGGGGGAATCCCGGTGGATGGGCCACCGCTCCAGGGTTCCCTCCTCCTGCCCCTTCAGGGGCCCGCCCTCGTCCACCGGATTCCCCAGGACGTTCAGAATTCGCCCCAGAGCCGCCTCTCCCACCGGCACGGTGATGTAATCCCCGGTGTCCACGGCTTTCATGCCCCGGACCACGCCGTCGGTGGAGGTCATGGCCACGGCCCGGACCTGACCCCGTCCGATGTGCTGCTGCACTTCGGCCACGAGGTCGATATCCAGTCCACTGTCCGTGGTCTCCTTCAGATGGAGGGCGTTGTAGATATCGGGCAGGTGCTCCGACTCGAACTCCACGTCGAGGACGGGACCGATGACCTGCACCACCCTACCGATGTTCTGCTCAGCCATGTTTTTCCTTCTCCGGTCGGCAAGGTTCCGAAGCGGATTCCCGGGGAAATTCCCTAGGAAAGCCCCTCGGCCCCTCCAACGATCTCGGAAATCTCCTGGGTGATCTGGGCCTGACGGGCCCTGTTGTAGTTCCGGCGGAGGGTTTCGAGCATCTCCCCGGCGTTGTCCGTCGCATTCTTCATTGCGGTCCTTCTGGCTCCCTGCTCCGCGGCGGCGTTCTCCACCAAAGCCTTGTAGACCGTGTTTCGGAGGTACGTAGGCAGGAGGCGGGTCAGGATGATCTCGGGTCCCGGGGAAAGAATGTAGGAGTCCGCCGAAACGGCCCCCTCGGGAGGCCGGATGGGCAGGAGCTCCATGACCCCGGGAGGTGTGGAAAGGGCCGAGCGGAACTCGGCGCTCACCAGGAGGACCTGATCCAGCTCCCCGGTCTCGAATCGCTCCCGGAGAGGGGCAACGATGGCCTCGGCATCCTCCACCGTGGGAACGTCCCCTACCTCATTGTTGATGCTGGCCAGGGGGACCTTCCGGAAGCGGAAATAGACCATCCCCTTCTTGCCGACGGAGTGGAGCTCCGTTTCCAGACCCTTCTCGTCCAGAGATTCCCGGAGAAGTCGGGCTTCCCGGATGAGGTTGGCATTGAAGCCGCCGCAAAGCCCCCGGTTGGCGGTGGCAAGCACGACGGCCACCCGCCGGACCTCTTCGGGCTGCCGGAGAATGGGAAAGGCCTCGGCGTACTCGGGAGCGTACAGGCTCCTGACCACGATACCCAGCGCGTCGCTGTAGGGCTGGGCCGAACGGACCCGGTCGGTGGCCTTCTTCAGCTTCGAAGTGGCCACCATCTCCATGGTCCTGCTGATCTGCTTGGTGTTATCGACGGATTTTATCCGCCGTCTGACCTCTTTGGCGCTTTGCACGTCCCGCTATCCTCGGTTGCGGCCTCGGGAGCCTGCGGCCCGGGGAGGCCCGGAAAGCCGGTTCTCGGGCCCCTGCTAGGCCTCGAATTCCTCGGAATAGTCCTTGATGGCCCTGACCAATCGCTCCGTGAGCTCGTCGGAAAGGACTTTCTGCTCCCGGAGATCCTTCATGACGTCCGGGGTCCGATCGTCCAGATACTGGTGGAAACCCGCCTCCCATCGCTTCACCTGGGGCACCGGAATCTTGTCCAGGTACCCCTGGGTCACGGCATAGATGGCGGCGATCTGGTGCTCCACGGGCATGGGCTGATACTGGCCCTGATTCAGGATGGCCACCGTCCGCTCCCCCCGGGCCAGCTGCCGCTGGGTGGCGGCGTCCAGGTCCGAGGCGAACTGGGCAAAGGCCTCCATCTCACGGTACTGGGCCAGGTCCAGGCGCAGCCTTCCT
The DNA here is from genome assembly GCA_964605505.1 of uncultured Gemmatimonadaceae bacterium. Taxonomy (GTDB): domain Bacteria; phylum Gemmatimonadota; class Gemmatimonadetes; order Longimicrobiales; family Gaopeijiaceae; genus CAZSDD01. Next base: position 1,912 of record CAZSDD010000156.1, read on the forward strand.
GCCACCTGCTTCATGGCCTTGATCTGGGCGTTCCCCCCCACCCTGGACACGCTGATTCCCACGTTCACCGCCGGGCGGACACCCGAATAGAAGAGGTCCGGCTCCAGGAAGATCTGACCGTCGGTGATGGAGATGACGTTGGTGGGAATGTAGGCCGAGACGTCGCCGCCCTGGGTCTCGATGACGGGAAGTGCCGTCAGGGATCCGCCGCCGTTCTCGTCGGAGAGCTTCGCCGCCCGCTCCAGAAGCCGGGAGTGGAGATAGAAGACGTCCCCGGGGAAGGCTTCACGACCCGGGGGCCGGCGGAGGACCAGGGAGATCTGCCGGTAGGCCTGGGCCTGCTTGGTGAGGTCGTCGTAGATGACCAGGGTGTGTTTTCCCTGCCACATGAAGTGCTCGGCCAGGGCGCAGGCAGAATACGGAGCGATATACTGCATGGGAGCCGGGTCCGAGGCATTGGCCGCCACCACGATGGTGTAGTCCATGGCCCCGTGCTCTTTCAGCGTCTCCACAACCCCGGCCACCTTCCCGGCCCGCTGTCCGACAGCGCAGTAGATGCAGATGACGTCCGTATTCTTCTGGTTGATGATGGTGTCCACGGCAATGGCCGTTTTCCCCGTGCCCCGGTCCCCGATGATGAGCTCCCGCTGGCCTCGGCCGATGGGGATCATGGAGTCGATGGGCTTGAGGCCGGTCTGGAGGGGCTCCTTGACCGGCTGGCGCAGGACGATTCCCGGAGCCACGACGTCGATCTCCCGGGTCGTCTCGTGCGCCACGGGACCGAGGCCGTCCAGCGGCTCTCCCAGTGGGTCGACAATGCGTCCCAGGTAATCCCCGCCCACGGGCACCGAGAGGACGGTTCCGGTCCGCCGAACCTGGTCGCCCTCCTGGAGATGCGTCCACTCCCCCAGGATCACGGCGCCGATGTTGTCTTCTTCCAGGTTCAGGGCCAGAGCCGTCTCGGACTCCCCGGTCTTGGTGGAGACGATCTCCAGCATCTCACTGGACATGGCCTTCATGAGGCCGTATATGCGGGCGACCCCGTCCTTTACCTCAAGAACCTCCCCCACCTCTTCGGCGTGGAGCTCCTCCTCGTAGTTTTCGATCTCCGAAAGGAGGACATCCTTGATCTCGCTGGGTCGAAGCTGGGACTCGTTGGCCATTTCCTATTCGGTCCTCAAAAAGTAAGTGGGGCTCACCGGCTTCATGACTCACCCCCCGCCGGAGCGGGGGCGGGAAGCTCGGCGTTCACCAATTGCCGTCTCAGTTGCTTGATCCGTCTTCGGAGGGTCCCGTCGTAAACGGTGTCCCCCGTCTTCAAATGCACTCCCCCGAGCACGGCCGGCTTGACCCGGACGTGAGGGATGGCTTCCCTCCCCAGGAGGGAGGAGAGCTTCCGGGAGAGCTCTTCCAGGGCTCCGGGAGCCAGTTCCCGGGCCACCGTCACCACCACATGGGTTCGCCCCATGTGCTCGTCCACCAGGGCGTGGAACTCCTCCCCGATGGACCCCAGCAGGCGCTGCCGGCGTTTGTCCAGAACCACGAAGAGAAAGTTCAGGAAAAGGCGGGGGAGCACCTCTCCGAAGACCTTTTCCAACAGCTCCTTCTTTTCCTGGTCCGAGATACGGGGGGTTTCCAGAAAGAGTCGAAAGCGGGGATTCTGGTCCATGGAGCCGACGATGGTATCCATCCCCTGCGTGAACGCCTCCATGTCCTTCTGCCTTTGCGCCAACTCGAAGAGAGTGCTGGCGTAGTTCCGGGCGATGGTCTCGTTCGTCACGCCTCAGCTCCGGGAGTCCTGGACGAGAGACCGTTCACGTACTCCATGACGAGCTTCCTGTCCTGTTCGCCATCGAGCTTGGAGTGGAGGAGCTTCGAGGCTGCGGCCAGGGCCAGGTCCACGGACTCCCTCCGGAGGTCGTCCACGGCGGCTTCCTTCTCCCGCTGAATCTCGGCCCGAGCCCGCTCCAGGATGGACTCGCTCTCCTCCCGGGCCCTGGTTTCCATCTCCTTCCGAAGACGGTCCCCGGCCTCTCTTCCCTCCGCCATGATCTCCTGTGCCTGCCGCCGTGCGTCGGCCAGTTGGGCCTTGTGCTCCTCCAGGAGCTTCTCTGCCTCCTGCTGACGCTTTCGAGCCTCGTCCAGGGCGCCCTGGATCCCCTTCTCCCTGGCTTCCACTGCCGAAAGGATAGGACCCCAGGCAAACCGCCAGAGGAGGAGGAGAAGGGTGATGAAGATGATCACCGTCCAGACGCTCAGGCCCCAGTTGATACTGAACAGGTCGGCACCGCCGCCGCCGGCACCATGGGATTCCTGGGCAGAGCCCACGAACGGTGTCAGGAGGACAGCCAGAACGGCCAGCATATTGGTTCGAAGTTTCATTGTTCTCATTCTCAGCACCATCGGGGACACCCCGGACTCCCTGTGTAATCCCGGGAGCCATGTCCCCGGGCGCCACCCCCTGAGCCACGTGGGCCAGAGTGACTCCCGAAAGGGACCCCAGGGAGATCTCCGAGGAGGAAAGCTCCAGACGGTCTACATGAGCTTGAAGAGCAGTCCGATGACCAGACCAAAGAGGGCGACACCCTCGATGAGGGCGGCCAGGATGATTCCGGCGGTCTGGATGGCCCCTGCGGCCTCAGGCTGCCGGGCAATGCCCTGGGTGACATTCTCGCCGATACGGCCGATGCCGAGAGCGGCGCCGATGACCGTGAGACCGACGCCCAGACCAGCGCCCAGGAGGCTGAGATAATTCTTGGCCGTCTCGGCGTCCATGGTGGCGCCCATATCCTGAACGGCTGTAAAGAAAGCGTGCAGCATGGTTTTCTCGTCTCGACTATTGAGGTTTACGCAAACTACCCAATCCGAAGGCCTGGAGCCGCTCCCTCAATCCCTAGTGGGCGTGGCGAATCAGACCGATGAAGACAGACGTGAGCATGGCGAAGATGTACGCCTGCAAAAAGGACACGAAGATCTCCAGACACATCATGGCGACCGACATTCCGACGGATCCGGCGGCCACCCCCCATTTCACCCCGGCCGCATTTCCGAAAACGAAGATGAGACCGATGAGAGCGAGGATGACCGTATGCCCGGCCGTCATGTTGGCGAACAACCGGATGGCCAGGGCGAAGGGTTTGGTCAGCTTCCCCAGGAACTCCACCGGGGTCATGATGACCAGCATGAGAGCGGACCCCACCGGTCCCATCCCCTTCGGTGCATAGAAGATGGTCTTCGCATACCCCCCGGGGCCCAGGGCGAAGAAACCGCTCACCTCGATGACGATCAGGCTCACCACGGCCAGGGCCGCCGTCACCGAAAGGTTCCCGGTGGCGGTAGCTCCCCAGGGAATCAATCCCAGGAGATTCATGGTGAGGATGAAGAAAAACACCGTGAGGATGAAGGGGGTGAACGCGTCGGCCCCGTGGCCGATGTTCCGGCGAACGATCTCGTCCCGGAAGTAGAGGATGATGGCTTCCAGAGCGTTGGCCAGGCCGCTGGGAGCCTGGTCCCTGTACTTCCGGGTTACGATCCGGGCCATGCCGATGAAAAGAACGGCCACCAGGATGGCAGCCAGGAGCATGAACACCACGTGCTTCGTCGGCGAGAGGTCGATGGTGAGGCCCGCCACGTGGAGAGGCTCCCAGTGGGGCAGGTGGACTTCCCCGATAAACGGAAACTCCAGATACCGGGCATCCACCAGATGGTGCATGAGCATGCCGCCGATGTCGGGGCCGGCCCCGGCTGCGCCGTGTTCCGCCGCCTGCTCCACCGCCTCGGCCCCATGTTGGGCTCCGGCGGCCGCGTGTTCCACTGCTTCTTGAAAGACCCTGATAAAGGTCATCATTCCGTCTCTGTGCTCTCATCCCCCGGGGGCCTCAGGAAGAGAGGCTCCAGCAGGAGGAGTCCAAAGAAAAAGCCGGCCAGCGCCAGGAGCGTGGGTGCCGGCGGGAGCGCGTCCATCCGCCAAACCGCCAGTGCCGCCGTGAGGATCACCGCCATTCGCACCACGGTGCCTCCCACCCAGACCAGAAGGAATCGTCTTCCCTCGCCCCAGAACCGGATCAGCATGAAAAAAGCGACCAACTGGATGGGGTAGGCCACCAGGGCCGCCACGACGATCCCCATCCTGTACGACTGCGGAACGAAAGGCCAGAGTCCGGCGATCACCAGCAGGAGGGCCAGAAGAGCCACTCCACCATATCGGACGGTCTGGATCAAATCTCCAGGTCTTCCTCTTCTCGTTCCCGTTCCTCTTCTCGTT
>CAZSDD010000157.1:0-3802 GCA_964605505.1 uncultured Gemmatimonadaceae bacterium
GCTCCCCCGGCAACTCGGGCCGCCGAGGCTGCCCTGCCGGAAACCCTTCCCCCCCCCGGCCCCCTGCCCTCTCCGCTTCCTCCCGGTCCACGCCCTGGAGGCGTCCCGGGCCCGGACGGAGGCCATCCGGGCCGGGGCCGTGGACGTGGGGTACCGGACCCGGGTGCGGAGCGGGGTCCTGTGCGGATCCTTCCTGGAGGCACGGGCCGGGGGAGGGGAGGAGCGGGGACGTCTGGCCCTGGTGCCGGGTACGCCTCCCGCCGGGTCCGAGCCCCTGCCGGACCGGGGCGGGGCGGCCTTCAGCATCCGGGGCGCGGCGGAGCGGCATCCCCGCGTCCGGGCGGGGGGGGCGTGGCGGGCCCTGGGGAGCCGGGGCCGAATCGAGGCCCTCTACGGGGAGGCCCTCCTGGGGCCCCTCTACACCTGGGCAGGTCGCCGGGCTCCGGCCTACGGACCGGGCCGGAGCGGGGGCGTCGTCCTATCGGGTGCGGTGCCCCTGGACGGCATTGGGGCCGGCCTCAGGGACCCGGTGCGGCTACCCTGGGCCCTTTCGGGGCTGGGGCGGGTGGACTTCGAGGCGGTGCTGGCCCGGGGGGCGGACAACGGCGACATCCGGGACCCGTTCATCCTGGCGGGGCGGGGGACCCTGGCCTTCACCGAGACCCTGGTCCTGGGGGTGAACCGGGGCATCATGTTCGGGGGGGAAGGGGTCCCGGACCTCACCTTCCGCCGGGTGTTCTGGATGCTGGTGGGAGACCACCAGTACGAAGACGACGAGTGGATCCAGGTGGACAACCAGATCGCCTCCTTCGACCTGTCCTGGCGGGCGTCGCCCCGGGGGATGCCGGTCCTCTTCTTTCTGGAATGGGGGATGGAGGACTCGGCCGGGGCCTGGAACCGGAGCCCCGGCATCGTGGGCGGGGTGGAAGGGGTGGACCCGGACCGCGGGCTCCGGCTGGGGCTGGAGCACGTGCGCCTGTACCGCTATAACCGCCACGGCATCTGGTACCGGCACGGCACGTACCGGGCCGGGTGGTCCGACGGCGGGCGCCTCCTGGGCCACCCCCTGGGCGGGCCCGGCACCGAGTGGCTCCTCCACGGGGCCGTCCACGACCCCCGGGACGCATGGGACTTCCAGGCGGGCCTCCGGACCCGGCGGCGCATCGGCCAGAATTCCTTCGCGCCCTACCGGGAGGGCCGCTCCTTTGGGGGGTTCCTGGAGGGGCGCCTCCGGGCCGGGCCCCTGGACCTCTACCTTCAGGTGGACGGGGAGCGCCTGGACGGCGGAACGGTGGTGGGGACGGGGGAAGGGGGCCTCCGCTGGATGCTGGGGCCCGGGGGCTGACGCTCCCGGCGCCGCCCAGGTGTCCGGGGGGACCGCGCCACTCCATGAGCGTGGGTCTCCTGGATGGACGTGGGACTCATGGACCGACGCGGACCTCGTGGACCGGCGCGGACGTCACGGACCGGCGCGGACCCCCTGGACCGGCGCGGACCTCCCGGACCGACGCGCCACTCAGCCCACGTGGAATCGAGCGGTGCTTCCGGTTCTGCCCCCGGTGACGTCCAGCCGCACGTCGATGCGCTCCTTCAGCTCCGGGACGTGGCTGATGACCCCCACCATGCGCCCGCTCTCCTGCAGGTCCACCAGGGCGTTCACCGCCAGGTCCAGGGCCTCCGGGTCCAGGCTGCCGAAGCCCTCGTCCACGAAGATGGTGTCCAGGCGGATCCCCCCGGTGTAGGACTGGACCACCTCCGCCAGCCCCGTGGCCAGGGAGAGGGCGGCCTGGAAGCTCTCGCCCCCGGACAGGGTGGACACGGAGCGGGCCTTTCCGGTGTAGGTGTCCTCCACGTCCAGGTCCAGGCCGGCGTGGGAGCGCCGGTCGGCCTGGACCCGCCGCCGGTGCAGGCGGTACCGGCCCCGGCTCATGAGGGACAGCCGCCGGGAGGCCGCCAGGAGCACGTCGTCCAGGAGGGCCGCCAGGACGTAACGCTGGAAGGTCATGCTCCGGCTGTTGGCGATGTCGGCCAGCCGGCCCACCACGGCGTATTCCTCCTCCAGCTCCTCTTCTTCCCGGGCGATCCCGGCCAGCTCCGCCTGGAGGCCCGCCATGGAGTTCATTTCCCCCTTCAGGGCCGTCCACTCGTCCCGGATCCGGTCCAGTGCTTCCCGGGTTTCCCTCTCCCGGGCCTCCAGGACCTCCGGATCCGGCCGTTCCCGGCCCCGGATGTGGTTCCGGGCGCCCCGGATGGCTGTGGCCACCCGGAGCCGGGCGTTCCTGTAGGCGTCCAGCTCCGCCTCCAGGGACCTCCGAACCAGCGGATCCCTGGAGGCGTCGGCGAAGGCCTGGTCGGTGTCGAAGCCGGCGGCGGCCCGGCGCTCCAGCCACACGATTCGGGCCTCCGAGAGGTTCCTCTCCGATGCCGCCCGGGCCCGTGCCGCTCCCTCCATTCCCTGCTGGGCTCCCGCCGCCGTCACCTCCGCCGCCCCCCTGGCCCGCCGGGCCGACTCCAGGGCTTCCTCCGCCTCCCGGAGGAGGCGTCGCCTCTCCGCCAGCGCCTCCTCCAGGCGCTCCGGGTCCCGGTACGCCTCCGGGAGCAGCTTCTCCCGCTCCGCCACCCGGGCCCGGGCCACCTCCACCCCCCGCCGGGCGTCGGCGTCGGCGTCCCGGGCCGTCTTTAGCGCCTCGTCGCTCCCGGCCAGGGCGGCCTTGAGGGCCGCCTCCGACTCCCGGATCCCCTCCAGCCGGTCCGCGGCCCTCCGGGCCTCATGGTGCTCCCGGGCCAGGGCCTCGTGGCGGGCCGCCACCTCCGGGGCCGGGAGATGGGCGTCGGGGCCCAGGCGGCCTTCCAGGTCCGCGACCTTGTCGCGCAGGCCCTCCGACTCGGCCCGGGCCCGGGTCAGGGCTTCGGCCAGCCGGCCCCGCTCCTGCCGCAGGGCCTCCACGCCGTCCTCCAGGGCCTTCATCTCCTCCTCCGACGGCACCCCCTCCCCGGCCTCTGCCGGGCTGGGATGGTGGATGGACCCGCAGACGGGACACGGGGCCTCGGGCTCCAGGCCCGCCGCCAGGATTGCCGCCTGCCCCGCTTCCCAGGCGGACCGCGTCCGCTTCAGCTCCGCCTCGGCGGCCTCCAGGGCTTCGGCGGCCTTCCGGGCCTCGGCCTCCCGGTCCCGGAGGGCCTCCGACACCTCCTTCAGCCTGTCCCGGGCCCCGGCCAGGGCCTCCCGGTCTTCCAGGACCTTCCGGGATTCCTTCAGCCGCTGCTCCAGGTGGGGCAGGCGCCCCGCCGCCTCCCGGGTGGCCTCCACCTCCTCCGCGGCCTCGGCCCAACGCTCCGCCAGCGTCTCCCGTTCTCCCTCCGCCGTCGCCAGGGCGGCGCGGGCCTCCTCCAGGCGCTTCTCCGCCCCCCCTCGTTCCTGGACGGCCTGCGTCAGGGGCCCCATGGTCTCCAGGAATCCCTCCAGCCGGGACACCTCCCGGGCCAGCGCCTCCCGTTCCTCCTTCCTGGCTTCCTCCCTCCGGCAGGCTTCCGTGGCCTTCTCCAGGTCTTCCCGGGCTTCCTCCAGCGCCCGGGCCGCCTTCTCCTCCCCCTCCCGGGCCTCCTCCCCGGCCTCCTCAGCCAGTTCCACCTCCCGCTGGAGCTCCTCCAGGCCGGCTGCCGCCCGGGCCGCCTGCCGCGGGCCCAGGCCCTCTTATTTGCGGAAGCGGTTGGCCGCGGCCACCAGCACCAGCGAGTCGTTGACCACCACCCCGGCCAGCGCCAGCATGCCCATCCACGAGATCATCGACAGCGGCATGTC
>CAZSDD010000157.1:3812-6029 GCA_964605505.1 uncultured Gemmatimonadaceae bacterium
GGAGGTCCGCCAGCCCCGCCGCCGCTTGGGCCGCCTCCAGCTCGGCCTGCTTCTCCCGGATCTCTCCGGCCCTGGCTTCCAGGGCCTTCGACTCCTCCCGGGCCTCCTCCAGGGTCAGGAAATGGGCCTCCAGTTCCCGGCCCCGGCTCAGGGCCTCGTTGGCCCGTTTCCACTCCCCTTCCCGGGCCTCCAGCGCTCCCTTCAGCGCCTGGATGCCGGCGCCCATCTCCCTGAGACGGGCCTCCACCCCGGCCTCGTCCTCCATGCCGTGGTGCTCCAGGAGGTTCGCCTTCTTCTCCGAGAGCCTCTCCTTGAGCCGGACCATGCCCCTGGCCCGTTCCTTCAGGGCCTCCTGGATCTGCCCGTAGATCCTGGTGGGGAAGAGCTGCTCCAGGATCTCCTCCTTCTCCCTGGATCCCGCCGAGAGAAGCTCCCGGAACTTCCCCTGGGGAAGCATGATGACCTGCCGGAACTGCTGGCTCCGGAACCCGATGCGCTCCTCCACCTCCTCCGTGACCCTGGACCAGCCCGTGGCCAGGACCGCCCCTTCCTCCCCCTCCGGGCACTTCGTCCGGTCCCAGAGGTCCGCAGCCCTGGTCTGGGTGGTGGTGCCTTCTCCCCGGAGCTTGGGCCGCTCCTGCTCGGGGATGCGCTGGACCCGGTACCTCCGCTCCCCCAGGGAGAAGTCGAAGACCACGCGGGTGACGGTGCCGGCGTCGGCGTGGTCGCTCCGCATCTCCCTGGGGTCCCGCTCCTGCCCCGAGGAGTCTCCGTAGAGGGCGAAGCAGATGGCGTCCAGGACGGTGGTCTTTCCCGAGCCCGTGGCCCCGCTGATGAGGAAGAGCCCCCGGTCCCCCAGCTCCGAGAAATCCAGGTGCTGGGTCCCGGAGAAGGGCCCGAAGGCCTGGAGGGTCAGGGCCAGGGGCCTCACGCCGGCGCCTCCCGGTCTCCCCTGTGGAGGGCCTCCACCACCTTCCCGAAGACGGCCGCCTGCTCCGGGGACAGCTCGTCGCCGGTCATCTCCCGGAAGAAGCCGGCGAAGAGCTCCTCCTCGCTCTTCCTGAGCTGGTCCCGGCCCGCCACCGCCACCTCGCCGCTCCGCCAGAGCCCCGGCCGCTCCAGGTGGAGGACGTTGGGGAAGGCCTCCCGGAGCTTGCCCATGGCGTCCAGGATGGCGGACTTGTCGGTGAGGCGGACCAGGAGGTAGTCGTCCACGGGGCCGTGGGCCGCCGGGTCCCGGAGGAGCTCCGACAGGGCCCCCTCCACCACCCGGACGTCCCGCCGGGGAGTCAGGGGCAACTCCTCCGTCCGGACGTCTCCGTCGGCGTCCATCTCCACCATGGAGACGGATTTCCGGTGGGCCGCCTCCGAAAAGGAGTACTTCAGCAGGGAGCCGCTGTAGCGGACGGTGGCCCCCAGTCGCTGAGGCCGGTGCAGGTGGCCCAGGGCCGTGTAGCGGAAGCCCCGGAAGCGGGCCGTGTCCACGGTTCCGGCGCCCCCCACGCTCAGGGGCCGCTCCGACTCGCTCTCCATGCCTCCGGAGGCGAAGCAGTGGGCCACCAGGACGGAGCGGGGAGGGGGCTCGGGGCCCAGGATCCGCCGGGTCAGGGCCTCCATGGCGGCGTCGTGGGTCCGGACGCTCTCGTCCGCCAGCCGCTCCCGCACCAGGGACGGCTCCGCGTAGGGAAGCAGGAAGAAGCGCACCGGCCCGTGCCCGTCATGCAGGACCACGGGGCGGAGGTCGTCCGACAGGGCTCCCCGGATGTGGAGGCCCTGCCGGGCCAGCAACTCCGAAGCGAAGCCCAGGCGGTGGGGGCTGTCGTGGTTTCCGGCGATGAGGAGGACCGGGACCTTCAGCCCCAGGACCACCTCCTGGAGGACCCATTCCAGGAGCCGGACCGCCTCGGTGGGGGGGACGGCCCGGTCGTAGACGTCCCCGGCCAGGACCAGGGCATCGGGCTTCTCGTCCCGGGCCATGGCCACCAGCTGGGCCAGCGCGTGCTCCTGCTCCTCCACCAGCGAGACGTTGTGGAAGGTCCGGCCCAGGTGCCAGTCGGCGGTGTGGATGAAGCGCATTCGTGGCCCCTCCTTGTCTAGCCCTCGCAAGCCCCCTGCTCGCGACCGCACCCCATTACTCGGACAGGCTCCACTACGGTAATTCATCCCGGGGCCTGCGCAAAAGCGCCACGTCCTTCGCCGGGATCTCGCAGGACCATC
>CAZSDD010000158.1:0-5956 GCA_964605505.1 uncultured Gemmatimonadaceae bacterium
CGGCCAGGGCATGGTTGATCTCCTCCACGCTCTTCAGGAGGGAGGAACATGGGTAGCCATTCCTATCGAGGACGGGGTCGGTAGCGTGAGTACCGTGACACTTCCTACGCTCGGGATGACACTGCGAGGATGCGGCCAGGTCTATGGGGCACACACCGGGCTATGGGCGATCCAGGCACGGGATTCACTGGGAGGAGGGCGACTGAACGTGGAGGTAGAGCCGGGTGAACCGGTGGAGTTCTCGTATACCACGGGGACCATGTCGCGACTGACTGTGGAGGCCCGGTGGAGTGAAGCTCGCGACACTACACTGTTGGTGTGGATCGGCCTGGAAACGCGAAACCCCCGCAGACCAGACGCCTGCCTCCCAGTCTACGGCAAAGGGGGGGGCGCCAAAGCCCCTAGCTGATCAGATCTCTGGATCCGCTTGGTCGCAGCCTCCATCTCCACCGCGCCATCGCTCGCCGACTGAAAAGGTCCCCTGACGAGGTCTTGGCCAGGGCGAGGGAGACGCTGTGGCTGATGCGAAGCAAGCACCCGCAGGCAGATCAAATCCTCCGAGAATGGGAGGTGATCCTCCGCCCATATTGTCCTGGAGACTGTGGAGGAGGGCGGTCCCGGTCGCGGCGGAGAGCCGGCCCGGGCCGTGGAGCAGGCGTGATCCGCCGTATCGAGATTCTCCTCTGACCCGTAGTTTACCCGGGACAGGGGAGGCACAACGGTGACCCCGGTGAGGGCATGCCGGACCAACCCGCGGATGGCGCATGGACAGCGTGATCATTTCGGTAACCGTTTTCGTTCTGGTCTACGCCGTCATCACCTTCGAGCTCGTCAACAAGGCCGTGGCCGCCCTGGTGGGGGTCATGGTCCTCCTCATGCTGGGGGTGGTGGACGAGCACCATGCCGCCACCCTCATCGACTTCGAGACCATCCTCCTGCTGTTGGGAATGATGATCATGGTGGCCGTTCTCCGGCGCTCCGGGGTCTTCTCTCTCCTTTCGGTGAAGATCGCCGAGATGACCCGGGGCCGGCCCCTCTACATCCTCGTCCTCTTCAGCATCGTCACCGCGGTCCTATCGGCTCTCCTGGACAACGTCACCACGGTCCTCATAATCATCCCCATCGTGGTGGAGCTCACCGTGGGCCTGGGCCTGGATCCCAGGCTCTTCGTCATCAGTCAGGCGGTCATCTCCAACATCGGGGGCACGGCTACCCTCATCGGGGATCCCCCGAACATCATCATCGGCTCCCGGGTGGGCCTGACCTTCAATCAGTTCCTCCTGAACCTGGGTCCCCCGGTGGTGGTCTCCCTGGCAGCGGCCCTCCTCCTCCTGTGGGCATCGAACCGAGCCGTGTTCGCTCCCATCCAGCGAAGCCTGGGAAAGCTCTTCTCCGTGCAGCTCCTTCTGGAGAAGATCCGGTTCGATTTCCTGAGCAAGCCTCTGCGCAGAAGCCTGCTCCTGAAGGCCCTGGGGTGTCTCCTCCTGGCTCTGGCCCTCTTCGTGACCCAGAGCCTCACGGGCATCTCACCCGGGGTGGCGGCGGTCTTCGCCGCCATGCTCCTCCTCATTCTGGCCGACGTGAACGTGGAGGGGGTCCTGGAAGAGGTGGAGTGGAGCACGCTTCTCTTCTTCGCCGGGCTCTTCATCCTGGTGGGAGTCCTGGAGGAAGAGGGGATCATCGAGTGGATCGCCCACAACGTGTTCCTGGGCCTGGGCGACAACCCCTACCTCACGGTGCTGGCCGTGCTGTGGATCTCGGGGATCGTGTCCGGCCTTCTGGACAACATTCCCTTCACCATCACCATGGTTCCGGTGGTGAGCATGATGATGGCCGAGTCGCCGGTGCCCAACAACATTCTCTGGTGGGCCCTGGCCCTGGGGGCGTGTTTCGGGGGCAACTTCACCCTGGTGGGAGCGTCGGCGAACATCGTCGCCGTGGGGGTGGCCAGGCAGGCCGGCGTGAACGTCTCCTTCCTGGAGTTCATGAAGGTCAGTGTCCTGGTGGCCGTGGCGACCCTGATCATCGCCTCCCTCTACCTGACGCTCTACCTGCGGCTTTCGCTATGAAGGATCGAGACCGGGAGACCATCCACGAGCTCCTGCTCTACCATTCCAGGGCCATCGGCGGGGCACGCCTTACTGTCCTGGCCCTCCAGGCCCTGAAACAAGCGTTCCTGGAGCTGAAGGCTCCGGACCGCGACCTCCTGGATCGGGTGGTGGAGCTCAGGGAGGCCATCCGGGACTCCCGACCCCGGCCCGTTCCCCTGATCTGGCTCCTCCGGGAGTTCGAGGCGGACTTGCTGGAGGCCCTGGAAAAGGGAGAGGGAGAGGGAGAGGACCTACGGGCTCTGGCGGTGAAGGCCCTGGACGACAAGATCGCCCTGTACGAGGAGAAGCGGGACGCCGTGACCCGGCACGGCCTGGATCACCTGTCCGACGGGGAGACCATCATCGTCCACTCAGCCAGCTCCGTGGTAACGAACATCCTCCTGGATGCCCACGAGAAGAGGGGCCGGATGTTCATGGTCTACGTCCTCCAGCTGGATCCGGTTCGGACGCCGCTGGTGGCAGGGGCCCTGGAGCAGGCGGGGATCCCCAATCTGGTGGTGCCGGTCCACGATCTCTGCCACTACCAGGACCAGATCGACAAGATCTTCATCGGGGCCCTGACCATCACCCCCGACAGGAAGATGGTGGCCCCCCTGGGCACGGCCAACGTCCTGTCCATCTGCCACTACGCCGGCATCCGGTCCTACCTCTTCGCCAATTCCCTCCACTACTCCACGGCGACCGGATTGGGTCAGCGCATCGACCGAACCAGTATCGAGGTGGAGGAGCCCACGGCCCAGTTCCGCGTCACCAGCCATTCCCACGACCTGGTGGATCTGGGCTTGCTGGACGTGATCATCAACGAGTACGGCGTCGTGGGCCCCGAGGACCTGAAGGAGTCATGAGCGTCCACGGGGGCCCGCCCCAGGGGCCGCGCAGAGAAGGACTCGATGTTCACGGGGACCCGCCCGGGGGCCGCGCCCAGGACCACCCGCTCTGAGGCCGGACAGATGGAGCGCGGCTATGTTCACGTCTTCACGGGGAATGGCAAGGGATAGGGATAGGTAATTCGAGGGCACTACGGCGTCCATGGCCTCCTGGAAAAATGTGGCCGAGGAGCCTGGACGGGTCAACAACGCCAGGTGGGGTGGACCCGATCCACACGGTTCACCAAAAGGTCATGCAGCCACTGGGCCTGGGTTCCCTCCTCGGGAAACTCGTCATCCCACTCTCTGCAATCCACATCATCGAAACATCACGTCGGGGATCATCCGGTTCCCGGGCTCGGCTGGCGGAGGGGATGTGGTCATTGTCCCTCGGCCAAGTCTTTCCTGGGATGACCTGGCTTCATTTGGTGTCGCAGGTTTGGCAGCAGAAACCCAAACCGTTATCCAAATTTGAGTCTGCCGATTGGGATACCCCAACTCGAAATTGAAAGAGAGAGATTGGCCCGACCAGAATCTCTAGAAAAGACGAGTCTCATGGTCAAAACGCGCTGGAGAAATCTGTTGACAATTGTAACGGTATTCTTCTTGTCTGGATGCGGACCCTCCGCAGAGGATTCGGTCTCCCAGATCGACCTTCCTCCAGGGACCCCTCTCCAAATCCAGGAGACGCCCACCTGCGTCGGCGTGATCAGCGGTGACAGTGTCGAAGAGTTTGACCGAGTCGTAACACCCTTCGTCCTTCCAGACCATCGGATGGTCGTGCCTCTTGCCGGATCAAGAGAGATTCGCCTCTTCGATATGCATGGCGAGTACCTGGCTACGCTCGGGGGACCCGGAGAAGGTCCGGGCGAGTTCTCTTCGTTGGGTGCTGCCTGGGGGCGCGGCGATACCGTCGAGGCCTTCGACGGTGATCTCCTTCGGATCACGCGGTTTCTGCCAAGCGGGGAAACGGAGGTCGTGTTGTTGGATCGGGTGCCATCTGCTCAAACTGCGGTGCCCGGAGCTCCTTCTTTCGGATGGGCAATAGAAGGTGTCGCGTCCGCTGGAATGGGCCAAAGAGACCAAGTGGCCCTCCATCGCTTTAATCGCTCTGGGGCTCACCTTGGCGAGGTAGGCCGCTTCGAGGGAATGGCTCGGTACCGCCTTTCCAACTTCTCCGGTCCTGATCCCCTTTCGCCGAAGACGGTGTCCGCGGTGGGTGGGGAGAGAATCTACGCGGGTGAGACTCTAACTCCGAGCCTTGATGTGTTTGGTGCTGACGGATCTCCAGAGGGTGAGGTCACTTGGGATCCGGGCGCTTCTCTGTCCCCGGAGACTGCATACGAACAGGTGGTTGAAGAGGTGGTTTTCAGGGCTGACCCGGAACGTGCTCAAGAGATACGCCAACGCCTTGATGCGTTTCCTCGGCCAGACAGAGTATCGGTCTTCTGGGCTGCGATCGTTGACGAAGAGGGCTTCCTGTGGATAAGACCGTTCGACCCGCTCCAACACGCTCTTGAACTGGGGATGTACCATAGGCCTGGGGCCGGAGGAGAATGGCTTGTGCTCACACCGACCGGACAGAGACTCGGTACCGTATCAATGCCGTCTGCACTCGAGCCCTCGGCGATCAGTTCGGATGCTGTGGTGGGCATACAAAGAAACGAGATGGATGTGGAATCAGTGTGCGTGTATGAGTTGGTCCGTGAAAGCAGGTAGGCCGGCCACTGGATGGAAGGAGCTTTGACACCGGTCAGTGCCTCAAGCTCCGTTAAGAGGTTGGAGGCCGAGGCTCGCTACCCTGAAACTCAGGGGCCCGGAGAGGCGTCTGATCTCGGAAAGGGACCGACGGAGCCGGACTCCCCTCCGACGGGAACTCGATGACACTCCCTCGGCATCGCCGGCCGGAAAGTGGATCCGGATCCGGGGGGACCTACACGGAAAGACTCGCCATGGGCCGCTCCCATCTCCGAACCGCCGGGCCTCTCACGAAATCCCTCTTTCTCATCCCCCTTTTCATGGCAGCGGTTCCGAGCCCTGCTGCCACCCAGGACCGTCTGGTCTTCCCCGATGCCAACTCACGACCCACCTCCTTCTCCGTCCACAACCTGCACCGAGCTCGGGAGCTGGCCTCGGGAACGGGGGTCAAAGTGGGCATCCTGGACCACTCCTTCGGGCTGGACGCACACCCGGAGCTCTACGCAGGGGGCGAGAACTTCCAGACGGGGATGTGGGGGGAGACGTTCCGGGAACAGAGCCACCACGGCTATTGGATGGCACTGGCGCTTCGTGAGGTGGCACCGGCGGCGGAGATCTACGCCCTGAACACCTACAGTGGGGACGAGGCGGAGCGCGTGGCCGCCATGGTGCAGGCCATCGACTGGGCCATCGCCGAACAACTGGACGTGCTCACCTACTCGGCCCGGGGCTTCTCCCCGGAGGCCCGGGCCCGCCTGGATCCGGCGGTGGAGCGGGCCCACGCCGCGGGCATCATCACCACCTTCATCCACTACGATCATCCGGGGAACATCTTCCCGACCTGGCTGGGCCCGGAACCGGTGTACGATCTAGGCCGGGAGGCGGACCTGAACCTCTTCCACTACGACTACCGGGTCGTCTTCATCGACGAGTACCGAGCGTATGTCGCGGGGGACACGGTAGCGGCCCGGGGCTACGTCCCTTTCCTCTCCCTCTCCTCCACCTCGCCCCTCACCGCTGGGATGGTGGCCCTGATGCGGAGCCTGGATCCTTCACTCACGGCCGAGGACTGCCGCCGGATCCTGGTGGAAACGAGCCGCCCCCTGGAATTCGAGGGTCGGTACGCGCCGCGGGTACCGGATGCCTACGCGGCGCTCCTCCGGTTGAGGGAACGCCAGGGCGGGACTGTCTGATTCCTTATCCCCCTCTCCTTCCTGCTGTCACCTGCCAATCCAGGCCATGAGGTCTTCGTGGATATGGGAGCGGACGGATCGGAACCCG
>CAZSDD010000159.1:0-5806 GCA_964605505.1 uncultured Gemmatimonadaceae bacterium
ATCGATCCCAGGACATGGGACGTCCCCAGCCCATGGGGCCCCGAAGCTCCCGCCTCTCTCTCGTGGAGAGTCGACTGGAGGAAGGGTTAAGGGGGGACGGTCTCTTCGCCGGGGTGGACACGACTCTGCCGGGGTTGGCGAAGGGGTTGGACGCTCCGGGCCGGGAACGGGCGGGTCAGGCGCTCCGGAGCTATCGGAATGCCCTGGCCCGAGCTCGCTCGGAGCTGGACGCCCTGGCTCCCTGGAACGTGACTCCCCACCTCCAGGACGCCCTGCGCGCCCTCCGGCTCGCGCGGCAGGTGGCGGACCCGGGAGGGCCGTCTGAGTTGATGCGGGTCCTGGACGCAAGGATCCCCCTGGTGGAGGAGGCCGTCTTTCGCTCCGCCGGCATCGTCATGGACGTCCGGGTCCAGGACGACCTCCTGGTGCCGGGAGAGGATGTGGAGCTGGAGGTGGAGGTCTGGAACGGTGGGCCCTTCTCCCTCTCGGACCCCAGGGTGGAGTTGGAGCTTCCCGCCGGGTGGCGTGTCGGCCCCCTGGAAGGGGCGGCCCCGGAGGAAAGGGAGGCCGCCCTTCCGCCGGGACAGGTGGCCCTCTGGCGCTATTCCGTGTCCCTTTCCGAAGAGGCGGAGCTTTCCCGCCCGTACTTTCTGGAGGAGGAGCGGGAAGGGGAGCTCTACCGGTGGCCCGTGGAGCCGGAGCTCTGGGCCAGAGCCGGAAACCCGCCTCTTGCCCACGGGCTGCTCCACGCCCGGCTTCCGGAGGGTCCGGAGCTGTCCCTTCGGCGGGAGGCCCTGTACCGGGGAGTGGACAAGGCCGTGGGTGAATACGTGGAGCGACCCCTGGTGGTGCCGGCCCTCTCGGTCTCCGTGGATCCCTCCATCCAGATCTGGCCTCTGGACATGGCGGGGAGTCGGGAGCTCACGGTGAGGGTTCGGAATGAAGCTGAGGCGGGCCGAAGCGGAACCGTCTCCCTCAGCCTGCCGGATGGGTGGGAAAGCGTTCCGGCACAGCAGTTCTACGATTTCCGGGAAGCCGGAACCGAGGCCTCGTTTTCCTTTTCCCTTCACCCCCCCCAGCATCGATCCCCGGGGGTCCGGATGGTGGAAGCGGTGGCCCGGACGGAACAGGGGGAGAGCTTCCGGGAGGGGGTATCCCTGGTGGACTACCCCCACATCCGGAGGGCCGCCCTCTTCCGTCCGGCCCGGGCCAGGATCTCCACCTTCCTCGTGGACGTCCGGGAAGGCCTCCGGGTGGGGTACGTCATGGGCTCCGGGGACATGGGCCCGGAAGTCCTCCGGCAGATGGGTGTCTCCGTGGAGACCCTGGACGCCCGGGCCGTGCGCTCCGGGGACTTTCGCGGCCTGGACGTCCTGGTCCTGGGGATCCGGGCCTACGAGACCCGGCCTGACGTGGCGGCAGCCAACGAACAGATCCTGGACTTCGCCCGGAAGGGCGGAACCGTGATCGTCCAGTACAACAAGTACGAGTTTCCCCAGGGGGGATTCGCTCCGTTCCCCCTGGAGATGAGCCGGCCCCACGACCGGGTGGCCCATGAGGCGGCCCCCGTCCGGATGCTGGATCCGGACCATCCCCTCTTCACCCGGCCGAACCGCATCTCCGACGCCGACTTCCGGGGTTGGGTCCAGGAGAGGGGGCTCTACTTTCTGAGCCGGTGGGACTCCCGCTACACCCCCCTCCTGGAGATGTCGGACCCGGGGGAGGAGGCGAAGCGGGGCGGGCTGGTGGTGGCCCCCCTGGGGGAGGGGCTCTACGTCTACACCGGCGTGGCCTTCTTCCGGCAATTTCCCGAGGGCGTTCCCGGGGCCGTCCGGCTCTTCGCCAACCTGGTCTCCCTGAAGCGGGAGGATATCACCGGTGGCTGAGGAGCCGGGGGTGGGCCCGGACGGCCCCGGAGGCACCCATGAGTCCGCGCCGGCTCCGGAAGGGATGATGGGAGGAGACACGGACCTCCTGGTCTCGGAGAAGGTGGCCCGGGAGGACCGGGGCCCCATCGGGCCCTTTCCCAGCTGGCCCTGGCTCTATGGCACGGTCCTGGTCTATGGCACCGTCGTCATCCTGGTCCTCTGGATCCTGACCCGGGTGATGAATCCGTGAAGGGGTTGGACTGGGGCCTCTTCGTTCTCTACTTCGTGGGCGTCATCTCCTTCGCCCTCTACCAGAGCAGGAAGAACGTGGGGGTGGAAGGGTATTTCCTGGCCAACCGGCGGCTCCCCTGGTGGGCCATCGGGCTTTCGGTCATGGCCACCCAGGCCAGCGCCATCACCTTCATCGGCACCACCGGCCAGGCCTTCGACTCGGGGATGGAGTTCGTCCAGTTCTACCTGGCCCTTCCCTTCGCCATGGTGGTGTTGTGCATCGTCTTCGTGCCCTTCTTCTATCGGGCCCGGGTGTTCACGGCCTATGAGTACCTGGAAACGCGCTTCGACCCCAAGACCCGGTCTCTGGCGGGATTCCTCTTTCTTTTGTCCCGGGGAATGGGAGCCGGAATCATCCTCTACGCCCCGGCCATCGTCCTCTCGGTGATCCTGGGGTGGGACGAGCGGGTCACCATCCTGGTCATGGGGGTGGTGACGGTGGCCTACACCATGGTGGGTGGGATCACCGCCGTCATCTGGACCGACGTGGTGCAGATGCTCATGGTCTTCGGCGGCATCGGCCTGGCCCTGATCATGCTCTTCTCCAACCTCCCGGAGGGGGTGGGGGTCTCGGACGCCGTCTACATCGGAGGCATCCAGGAGATGTGGCGGACGGTGGATCTCTCCTGGGACCCGAACAACACCTACACCCTCTGGTCCGGTCTCTTCGGGGGCTTCTTCCTCTTTCTGGCCTATTTCGGCACGGACCAGAGCCAGGTGCAGCGGTACCTGACGGCCACCTCCCTGAAGGACAGCCGCCTGTCCCTGATCTTCAACGCCTTTCTGAAGGTCCCGATGCAGCTCCTGATCCTCTCCATCGGGGTCCTCCTCTTCGTCTTCTACCACTTCGACAAGCCGCCCCTGGTCTTCAGCCCCGCCGAGGTGGCGGCCGTGGAGGCCAGCCACCGGGCCGAAGCGTTCAGGTCGCTGGAGGAGGAGCAGGCCCGGGTCCATGGAGATCGGAGGGCCGCCACCCTGGAGATGGTCCGGGCCCGTCACGAAGGGGTCGACCCGGAAGCCTGGCGGGCCAGGATCGAAGGCTACGACGCCCGCCTGGCCCGACTCCGGGCCCGGGCGAAGGAGATGGTCGCGGAAGTGAGGGGAACGGCCTCCAACGACGTGAACTACGTCTTTCCCACCTACATCATCCAGTACATTCCCACGGGGCTCCTGGGCCTCATCATCGCCGTGATCTTCGCCGCGGCCATGTCCTCCCTGGACTCGGAGATCACCGCCCTCTCCAGCGCCACCATCATGGACTTCTACAAACGCTGGTTCCGCCCCGACGCCAGCGACGGCCACTACCTGGCCGTTTCCCGGTTCACCACCCTGGGGTGGGGTGCGTTCGCCTGTGGGGTGGCCCTCTACGCAGGCCAGCTGGGGTCCCTCATCGAGGCGGTGAACCAGATCGGCTCCTTCTTCTACGGCTCCCTCCTGGGGGTCTTCCTCCTGGCCTTCTTCGTGCCACGGGTCCGGGGCACCGGCGCCTTTCTGGGCCTCCTGGCGGGGATGGGAACCGTCTTCCTGGTCTCCGCCACCACCGAAATCTCCTGGCTCTACTACAACGTGGTGGGAGCCGGAGTGGTGGTGGCGGTGGGTTGGCTCCTGAGCTTCCTTCCGCCTCAATCCTCCCGGCCGATGGTCCGCTGAAACAGGTCGAAGATCCGCCGGTACTCATCCGTCCAGGAGGTCGGCTCCACGAATCCGTGGTTCTCCACCGGATAGACGGCCATCTCCCAGTTTTCCTTTCCGAGCTCGATGAGGCGCTGTGCAAGGCGCACCACGTCGGAGAAGTGGACGTTGGTATCCACCATCCCGTGGGCAATGAGAAGGTGACCCTCGAAATTCTCGGCGAAGTAGATGGGGGAGGACTTCTCGTAGGCCTCCGGGTCCTCCTGGGGGAGGTTCAGGATCCGTCCGGTGTAGCCGTGGTTGTAGTGGGCCCAGTCCGTCACGGAGCGAAGGGCCGCGCCTGCCTCGAAGACCTCGGGAGCCGTGAAGAGGGCCATGAGGGTGATGAACCCCCCGTAGGAGCCCCCGTAGAGCCCGATGCGCCGGGCGTCGATGCCCTCGGACTCCACCAGGTAGCGGGCCCCGTCCACCTGGTCGCTCAGGTCCTTTCCGCCCATCCATCGATAGATGGCCGTCCGCCAATCCCTCCCGTACCCGGCGGAGCCCCGGTAGTCGATGTCCAGGACCGTGTAGCCCATGGAGGCCAGGAAGTGGTGGAACATGTACTCCCGGTAGTAGCTGGACCAGTAATTGTGGACGTTGTGCAGATACCCGGCGCCGTGGACGAAGATGACGGCCGCGCCGTTGGCGCTGGCCCCCACCTCTTCCGGCCGATAGATCCGGGCCGGGACCCGGGCTCCGTCCCGGGCGGTGAAGCGGATGATCTCCGGTTTCAGCCAGGGAAAGCTGAGCCACTCGTCCGTGGGGGAGTGGGTGATCCGGGCCGTCTCGGCCCCGGGCTCGAAGTCCGCCACGAAAAGCTCCGGAGGCCGGTTGGCCACGGAGTGGATCACGGCCATCCGGTCTCCGTCGGGAGATGGCGCCACCTCATAGCTTCCCTCTCCCGTGGTCAGGGCCCGCTTCCGGGACCCGTCGAAGGCCATGGTGTAGGCGTGCTGGTTGAAGGGGGAGCCCTCATTGGTGTGGAGAAGGAAGCGTTCCTCTTCTTCCATAACCTCCACTTCCAGGACCTCCCACTCTCCCCGGGTCAGGGTTTCCTTTCCGGCGCCGTCGGGGTTGACGGCATAGAGGTGGGCGTAGCCCGTCTCCTCGCTGACGAAATAGATCCGCTCCGAGTCGGGAATCCACCCAGTGCAGCCGTAGAAACAGGGCCCGTTCACCCAGGCCTCGTCGTGGAGCGCGTCCACCAGGGTGACCTCACCTGAGGCGGCTTGCAGGGTGAAGAGCCATCGATTGTTGAAGCCGTAGTCCACGCTCATGAGGAGGCCGTGGGTTCCGGCGTCGTTCCAACCCAGGAAGGTGGCCGCGGAGAGATCCGGCTTCTCCGAGCCGGCTTTTGCGGTCTGCTCTCCCTCCTCCCCCTCCGCCTGTTCGTCGTCTGCCGGATTGAGGTCCAGCCAGGTGACGGTTCCTGTGGCCACCTCCAGTAGGCCATAGCGGGTGGAGCCCTGAACGTCCCCCACCTTGCCCCGGACGTTCATCTCCTCGGTATAGCCCGATTCGGTGATCCAGTCCGGGATCATGGTCCGCTGGCCGTCCTGGGCCGGGGTGAAGGTGGACACCATGACGAAGGAGCCATCGGCGTTGGGAATGAGGCCGCCCAGACGCTTTCCTCGGGCGATATAGAGGGGTTCGGGCTCCTTTTCCCGGGCCTCCTCCTGCCGGGCTTCCCGCTCCGCACGGGCTTCCTTCTGCCGGCGAACGTGCTGGAAGAGCTCTTCCTGCTGCCTCTCCAGGAACTCTCTCTGCCCCTGGGCCTCCGCAGAATCCCGGGGAGCCGCACCCTCCCGGATGTCGGTGAGCTGCCGGATGGCGGCGTCCTCCAGCGTCATCTCGTAAAGGTTGTTCCCCTGTTGGAAGAAGATGGCCTTGCCGTCCCCTCGGAAACGGGGGGAGCTCTCGGCGTCCATGGTCTCGGTGAGGCGGGTAACGGAGAGGTCGTTCCTGTCCACCAG
>CAZSDD010000160.1:0-5735 GCA_964605505.1 uncultured Gemmatimonadaceae bacterium
CGCCAGTGCCCTCCGCTCCCAGGCCGCGGCTCCACTCGCCGATTGCCGTCATCGCCGGTGCCCTTCGCCCCCCGGGCGCGGTTCCACTCGCCGATTGCCGTCACCGCCGGTGCCCTCCGCTCCCAGGCCGCGGTTCCACTCGCCGATTGCCGTCACCGCCGGTCCTCTCGCCCAAGCGCTCGCAGTAGGGATTCTGCCGGGGTCAGCCCGGTTTGCAGCTCATCCGTTCGGTGGCTCGTGCGCCTCCGTCTCCTCCAACAGAACTGCCAGCTCCCGGCGGACCTCTTCCACCCCAGGGGCCAGCTCCGGGGCCGGATCGGCACGGAGCATAAGGTAGTGGCGGTAGGCCTGGATCGCCTCCTCCCGGTCTCCGTTGAAAGCGGCCAATCTCCCCTCTTCCCGAAGATAGGTGGAGAGGTAACGCGCACCCGTGAACCAGTGGTTGTGCCACCGCCGCACGGCCGATAGTGCGCCTCCGAGGTCCCCGCGGCTTTCGCGCCACTTCGCCACGACGAAGTTCCCGACCAGCGATGGGTCGTCCCCGGTCTCCACGTCCGGAACCAGCATCAGGAGAGCGTCCAGGCGATCCACGGCGTCCGCTCCATCGTGCCCGTCATCTGTCAGTCTCAGGAGGACCTCGATGATGGCGGCGCATACGTCGTGCTGAAGGGAGGTCGCCTCTCCGCCGTCGGCTTCCGGCGGACGCAGACGCGATAGAGACCTCTGCGCCGTAGTGGTGATCCCCCGGCTCAGGCGCCACTGTTCCGCCACGCAGAGGTCGGCGAGCTGGCGATTCCGGAGATCACCTTCAGGAGCGAGGGGAGCCTGCACCTGGAGGGCCACGGAATCTGCGGCCCTGCCCGCTGCTTCCTGGTCCCCATCCCAATACAAGCCGTCCAGGACCTGGATCCGGAGCCTCTCGCCGGGCGACCCCTCCACGTCTCGCCACTCCCGGAGGAGCGCATCGGCCCGCCCCGGGTGCCCTCGGTTCAGAGCGAGAGAATGAAGACCCAGAAGCCATTCCCGTCGCTCCACCTGGGTTCCCACCCTCCCCGCCAGGATGGAAGCCGCCCGTTCGGCTCCCTCCAGGTCCGGGCCGTAGAGTTGGGCGGTCCCGATGATCCGATTCAGGCTCGCCGCTGACATTCCTGCAAATTTCTGGTAGGTCTCCGTGAGAGAAGCGCTGTCGCCGACGGCGGAAGCTGCCCGCCACCGGAAGAAGTCTGCGGTGTCGCCGATGGAGTCCAATGCCAGGTAGGCGTTCGAGAAGGACCTGACCTCCTGCTCTTCACCGGCCATGACGGCCAGTTCCAGGAGGTGGCCCAGAGGGGCTGCGAAGGTGGAATCCAACTCCGCCGCGCGCCGAAATCGTGCCTCGGCTTGCCGGCGGCTGTTGGCCACGCCCAGAAGAGACCCGTAGTGAAAGTAGATGTCACCGGACTCATACCATGGCTCCGGCCGCTCAGGCGCCAGAGCGATGGCGAGCTCCCAGAACGGGAGGTGTTCGGCCCAGCCGGAGGAGTGGGGAAAACGCGGCCCCGCCCATGCGTCGAGCAGAGCCTGATCCCGGGGACTCAGGTGCTTCCGAAGGTTCCACGCGACCCCGAGGGCCCGATTGAACTCGTCGAAGCCGGCGCTCCACCATGAGGAGCCCACCCATCCCAGGGCGGCAAGGGCGAAGGTCGTGTCCCGGCTCAGGGCACTCTGGTAAAAGTCTCCGGCTCGGGAATAGCTTCCCCTCCGGTACGCCGCCTGGCCGTCCAGGTAGGCCCGCAGGGCACCCAGGGAAGCGCCTGTGAGTGCGGCCAGCCTCTGATCACGCTCTCCTGTTTTCTGAGCCAGAAGCTGAACCGTGAGCTCATCGATCAACGTCATCAGACTGTCCGCATGACCTTCCACCGTGGCCTGGGCCCGGAGGTCCCCGTCGGTGGCACCGAACACCGAGGCGTTGAGAACCAGTCCGGAGGGGGTGCCGACAATGCCTCCCAGGAGAACCTGGCCGGCGCCCAGAGATCGGCCGAGGTCGACAGCAGCATCCCGGCGAATCTCCTCATGCTCACCGGGGTCGGCTCTTCGCCAGGCGCTCATCACCGTCCTCGGATCCGTTGCTCTCAGTCCGCCTTCTCCAGTCAGCGTTGCGGCCAGGAGATCCACCATTCCCTCGGCGAGAAAGGCAATGTTGGCGGGTCCCGTCACCCGGAAGGGGAGCACCGCTACCAGGTTCGGGTCCAGAACCTCCATCTCCGCCATCTCCGCCGCCCCTCTTCGATCCAGAGGATCGGCCATCCAGATCCATACTGTGGCGATGACGCCCCACAGGGCGAAGGCCAGGATTCCGCCGGTGATGGCGTTCCGCCAGGTAAAGACCTGAAGAGCCGGTGAGGGCGGGGTAGAGGGAATGGGGACATTCCCGTCAGCGTCCGGGGGGGCGGTTTCACCGTCGGAAGGGATCCGATCAGGAGCTCCGGGTGGTCCGCCCTGGAGAAAACCCGTGGCAAGGACGAGGGGCAGTCCGGCAAGGATGAGGAGAATGGCAAATGCCGGCAGCGCTCTGGGCAGGTCCAGGCTATCGACCAGAATGTCCACGATCTGAAGGACCACCCAGGCCGCTGCAAGGTACACCCCCAGAATCTGCCAGAGCGACCGGCGGTGGATCTCCCCCAAGACTTTCCCGAGAGGTGACACGGCATTCCCTGAATGGAAGAATCGGAAGCTTGAAGTATGCACCGATCCCAGTAGGCGACACAATGCCCTCTACTCCCCCCGGGGTCCCGACCTGGCCGGCCGCACTGCCTTGCGCCTCTCGCGAGAAACGAGCTCAATCCGGAGGAACGTGAGTCTTCAGGAACCGGATCTGACGCTCCACCGATCTTTCGAAGGCGGAGCCTTCGTAGATGTCGAAGTGACCCTCCGGGAAAACCTCGATTTCCCCCTTCGGGGCCCGAGCCGCATGTCGGAGGGTTGGGCCGGCGGGGGCCACGCTGTCCCTTTCGCAGACACAGAACAGTACCGGGCAATGGAGCCGACGGGCCTTCCGGCCCGGCCGGTAGAAGGGGATGTGGAGGGCGATCCGGGCCGCCACTTCGTCTTTGGCTTCCATGCCTTCGGGCACCAGCGCGTAGTAACCGTCCAGGACGTCCGGCGCTGTCATCAGCGCCGTCGAGCCCGGGGCCCCTGCCAATCGAACCATGACGGGCCGGCGATGAAGGAGCGCCGCCATGAGATCCATGAATCCCAGCACGGAGACCTTGACGGCGGTCCGGGGATTCAAGACCCGGGTGGATTCGAGGCCGTCGGTGAAGGGGCACTGGGAGATGACGGCGGCCACCTTCCCGTCCCGGGCCCCCGCATGGAGCACGTGTCCCCCACTGAACGACGTTCCCCAGAGCACCAGACGGCTTGGGTCCAGTGCCCCGTGGTCACGGGCGAACGCGATGGCCGCCGCCCAGTCCTCATGCTGCCGTCGGATGTCCAGCAACTGCCGGGGCTCGCCTTCGCTGGCGCCAAAGTGACGGTAATCGAAGACCAGACAGGCGTAGCCCTCGGCACAGAAGCGCTCGGCGAAGGCAGGGAGCCGCATCTCCTTGACGGCACCGAGGCCATGGGCCATGACGAGGACCGGGGCTGCACCTTGGCCCTCGGGGCGGTAGAGCCACCCCCGGCAGAGGGAATCCCTGGATTCGAAGGAGATCTCTTCGCGCATGGGAAGCCTGCCTTTCCGTAGGTTTCCAAATAATACCACATGATACCACTCTCACGGGTCTCACAGGAACGGCAAGAACACGGGCACGGCACCGCCCACCACCAGGCCCCCTTTTGCGCAGGTTCCGGAGGGGAGGGAGTCTTCCTGGGCTCGGGAGGGGGAGGGCAGCAGGAGGAGCACCAGACTTTCACTGAGATGCTCGGGCCCAAGAATGCTGGAGACCTTCCATTCCACGCACCGTTTGTGCCAGACTGCGCCCACCTCTAACTTTCCCGTATTCGCGCTGACCCGCGCGTCTCGATCTCAACGACACCCCGCAGCCCATCAACCCGCGAGATCCTGTCATGAGAACGTCAGCCACGCTTTTCGCGACCCTGTTCTTCCTGCTCCTGGCCGCCCCGGTGTCGGCGCAGCAGGCCTCTCTCAACGACGCCGGCCTGGCAGGCCTCTCGCTCCGGTCCATTGGTCCGGCGCTGAACAGCGGCCGGATCGCCGATATCGACATCCATCCTCATGACGAGAGCGTCATGTACGTGACGGTGGGCTCCGGCGGGGTCTGGAAGACGGTAAACGCCGGTACCACGTGGGAGCCCATCTTCGACGGGCAGTCGTCGTACAGCATGGGGTCGGTGGCCATCGACCCGAGCGCTCCGGACATCATCTGGGTGGGCACTGGCGAGGACGTGGGCGGCCGGCACGTCGGTTTTGGTGACGGGATCTACAGGAGCACCGACGGGGGCCGGACGTGGCAGAACATGGGGCTCGAGAACTCGGAGCACCTGTCCACCATCATCGTGCATCCGGAAAACTCGGATGTGGTCTGGGTGGCGGCCCAGGGGCCGCTCTGGAGGTCCGGCGACCAGCGCGGGCTGTACAAGACCACGGACGGCGGCGAGAGCTGGCGTAAGGTGCTGGGGAACGACGAGTGGACGGGAGCCACGGACCTCGTCATCGATCCCCGCGATCCGGACCGGCTCTACGCCGCCACCTGGGACCGGCACCGGACAGTGGCGGCCTACATGGGCGGCGGCCCCGGCTCCGGCGTCTGGAAGAGCGAGAACGGCGGCGAGACGTGGACCCGGCTTCGAACCGGCCTGCCCGGCGGTCCCCTGGGCAAGATCGGGCTGGCCATCTCCCCGCAGAAGCCTGACATCGTTTACGCGGCCATCGAGACGATCCGAGGCGATGGCGGCGTGTGGATGTCCGAAGACCGGGGCGAGTCATGGCGGAAGATGTCCGATGCAGTCTCCGGCGGCACGGGTCCTCACTATTACCAGGAGCTTTTCGCTTCGCCGCACCAGTTCGGCCGCCTCTTCCTGGTGAGCGCCACCACCCTCGTCAGCGACGACCATTTCGCCACCTATTACGGGCTCAACAACCAGGACAAGCACGGCGACGACCACGCCATCGCCTTTCGGGAGGACGACCCGGACTACATCCTCTTCGGGACCGACGGCGGACTGTACGAGACGTACGATGACATGGAGACCTGGCGGTACATGGCCAATCTTCCGGTCATGCAGTACTACAAGATCGCCGTGGATGACTCCGGTCCGTTCTACAACGTGTTCGGGGGGACCCAGGACAACGGCTCCAATCGCGGGCCCATCCGCACACCGTTCTCCTATGGGATCCGGAACCAGGACTGGTTCCACACGCTGGGCGCCGACGGCCACGACCAGGCCGTGGAGCCGGGCAACCCGAACATCCACTACGGCGAGTTCCAGCAGGGGGTGCTGTGGCGGACCGACCGCATCACCGGCGAGGCGGTGTTCATCCAGCCGCAGGCCCGGGAGGGGGAGCCCTTCGAGCGGTTCAACTGGGATGCGCCCATCGAAGTCAGCTTCCACCAGCCGACCCGGATCTACCACGCCTCGTATCGGGTCTGGCGAAGCGACGACCGGGGCAACAGCTGGACGCCCATCTCCGGGGACCTGACCCGGAGCCAGGAGCGGATGGAGCTGCCCATCATGGGGCACGCCCAGAGTTGGGACGCCGCCTGGGACGTGGGCGCCATGTCCAACTACAACAC
>CAZSDD010000161.1:0-5713 GCA_964605505.1 uncultured Gemmatimonadaceae bacterium
TCATCGCTCACCAGCCGGATCTGTTCCGGACCCGCCACCCCCAGACCCACCTCCAGGGCCCTGGCCATCTGCTCCTGCCGGAAGATGGGGGTTTCCATGATGGCCGCGTTGGCCCCCAGCTCCTTCAGGATGGCCACGCCCACGGCGTCCACCGCCACCTGGTCCGTCCCCGCCACCATCACGTTCCCCTCCTTCAGCTCCCCGCTGCTGGGGCCGCCGTCGGTGAAGGCCAGGATCCCGTCCATGATGATGAGGTCCGGCGTGTAGCCCTGGTTCAGCTCGGCGATCATCCGTCGCATGTCGGGAGAGCGGTGCATGGTCCGGCGGATGGGCTTGGGCGTCAGACCAACCGAGAGCTTCATGGACATGGTGAACACACCGCCGTGCTGGTGGGTCTTCAGGCAGCAGGTGCTGACGTTGTACTCGGCCTCCACCACGTGCCGGGGAAGGTGGAACCCTTCGGGCCAGTGTGTGCCGGAGGGCCGGAAATGGATCCACTCGTTGTCGGCGATGGTGTCGTAGTCTACCACTCCGAAGGCCATATCCTCGGCCAGATCGAAGATCCCCTTGTCGGCCATGACCTCCCGGGTGGGAGGAAAGCTGGACTCCCCCACCGTCACCTCCCGGGCATCCCTCTCCCGGAGCTCGGTGATGATCTGGCTCAGGGTGTCGTTGTGGGTCCCTGCCGGAGCCGGGTCGGCGGTGTTGAAGTTGGGCTTCAGCATGACCTTCTTCCCTGCCAACCCCCGGGGATTCAGGAGGGCCATGGCACGGCGCACGCCGTCCTTCCGGTTGGAGGTCCGGATGAGGGCCACGGTGGTGGTGGGTCGGGACGGACGGGCGGCACCCCCGCTCAGGGGCGTGTGGGGAAGCAAAACGAGACCTGCGGCGGCCCCTTTCAGGAAATCGCGGCGATGCATGGAGTCCTCCGGCGGAATGAAGATGGCCTGCCATTACGATAGGGGAGCCCCGGGAGGGACGGCAAGGCGCCCGGGGGTTTCCCCTTACCCCAGGACGAACAATGTCGCCAGATAGGCCAGGTAGATGCCGGTGAAAACCACGCCGGCCTTCCGGCCGATGGGGCGCCGTAGCCAGATGAAGCCCGCCACCATCAGGGAAGAGATCAGCATCACCGGGAGGTCCAGGAAGGGGAAGAGGGGAGGCACGGGAATTCCTGCCGGGGCCAGCAGGGTCGAGATCCCCATGATTCCCAGGATGTTGAAGATATTGCTTCCCACCAGGGTGCCCAGAGCCACCTCGGTTTCCTTTCGTACGGCCGCCACGACGGTGGTGGCCAACTCGGGCAGAGAAGTGCTGAAGGCGATGATGGTCACCCCTACCACCGCGTCGGAGATGCCCAGGTTGCCGGCGATGATGACGGCCGAATCCACCACGAGGCGGGACCCCACGGGAAGCCCGATGATGCCGGCAGCGATGAAGAGGAAGATGACGGGACGGCGCCTGGGAAGGCCCAGGACGATCTCCAGGGGAGCCCGGGTCCCGGCCCCCTCCTGGGAAGTCCTGGCGGCGTCCCTCACCGTGGGGATCAGGAAGGCGATGAGGCCCAGGAGGAACACGACGCCCATCGACCGGTTCAGCCCCTCTACGAGGCAGACGAGGAAGAAGAGCGCGCTGGCCAGGATCATGACCAGGGCGTCCCGGCGGACGGAGCCCCCGGGAAAGGCCAGAGGGTAGACGATGGCCGACACCCCCCCCACCAGGAGGACATTGGCGATGTTGCTGCCCACGACGTTCCCCAGGACGATCCCCGTGTATCCCTGGTACACGGCCTGAACGCTCACTACCAGCTCCGGAAGGGAGGTTCCCAGGGCTACCAGGGTCAGGGCTACCACGATGGGCGGAACGGCGGCGCGCCGGGCCAGACCCACGGCCCCCCGGACCAGGAGGTCCGCTCCCATGAGGAGGTAGATGAACCCCCCGGTGAGCTGGAGGAGGTGGAAGAGGGTCACGAGGGGTCTCCCTCCCCGTCTCCCCTCTCCTTCATCACAGCCTCCAGGCGGGCCTTCAACCCGGCGATCTCGGCCTTGGCCCGGTTCCGTTCTCCCCGCTCCTCCGTCACGTCCTGGGCGATGGCGTAGATGAGGTCGGTCCCCTCGTCCGGATGGGCCGTCCACTGGAGGACCCGGTATCCCCCATGGGCCATCTCGTAACGGTTTTCGAAGGAGACGGTGGGAAGCCCCCGGGCCAGTCGTTCCATCTCCTGCAGCGTGTCCGCCTTGTCCTCGGGATGGACGAAATCCAGAAAAGGTCGGCTCTGCATCTGGTCTTCGGTCCATCCCAGGGTCTTCCGGAAGGCCGGGTTCACCCGCTTGAAGTATCCGTCGGGGCCGGCGATGCAGAGCATGTCCCGTGACACGTGGAAATAGTGCTGGAACTCGGCCAGGAGGCCCACCCGCTTCTCCAGCTCACCGGCCATCTGGTTGAAGGTCTGTGCCAGCAGGCTCAGCTCGTTCTCCCCGGTCACCGGCGTCCGGGCGCTGAAGTCCCCGCTCCGCAGTTGTTCCGTGGTTTCCACCAGCCTCAGGATGGGCTTGGAGAACTGGAATCCCAGGAGGGTTCCCAGCACGATGGCGAAGGCTCCGAGGGAGAGGGTCAGGCGGAGAGCCTGGTCCCGGAACGCTTCCATGGGACGTCGGGCTTCCTGGGCATCCAGCTTCAGGACCAGGCCCCACCCGGGCTCCGGCAGAAAACGGACTGCGGCCCAGACCGCCACCCCCCGGTCGTCGGTTATGCCTCTCCAGTGGATCCCCTCCTCCCCGGCCAGGGCCAGTCGGACCGGGTCTGCCGCCGAATCTGCCCGGACCGGGTCCCACGCCTCTCCGCCCTCCGGGCCGGTGCGATGGAGGACCCGGGGGGCCCCGTCTCTGTCCAGGGCCACCACCAGGGTCTCGCCGCTCTCTCCCATTCCCACATCCCCGTCCGTCAGGTCCAGGAGGCCCTGGGCGCTGAGGCTGATGTGGAGATATCCGGTAAGCAGCCCGTCCGGGCCGGTGAGGTCCGCCACGAACCTCACCCGAGCGACACCGCTCCCATTCCCGTTCCCTGAGACGCCCTGGTATTGGATTCCGTCGGCCACGGGGTAGGCGGGAGAATGGCCTTCGTCCGGGGTTCCGCCGTCCACCCCCGTCCCTGCTGCCGCCACCGGCCTCCCCCGGGGATCGTAGACGGCCAGCCCTTCCATGATGTCCACCACCCGGACGACGTCGGCGAGGATGTCCCGGATACGCTCCACCGTCCGGGGGCCGGGGTCGTCGTTGTACTCCTGGAGGGCGCCCCGGAGGGGGGGGCGGGTGGCCACCAGGCTCACCCGGTCGATCCATCCCTGGAAGACCTGCTCCAGGCCCTCTTCCCTGGCCTGGGCCAGGCCGTCCAACTGTTCCAGGCGGCTCTGGCGAAGGGCCACTTCGGCGGTAGTGGACATGACCCACCCCAGGGTGAACATGCTCCCCAGGGCGACTGCCACCAGCGCGAAAACCAGTTTGGTCCGGATGTCCATCGGCAAAGGATAGAAGAAAGATCCGCAAGCTCCAACGGGCCAGGCGGCTCTCTCCGCCGCCTGCCCGGGCTTCCCTACCGGAGAAAGGTCTCCAGGACGATGTTTCTCAGATTCGTGGAGTTCGCCCGGTACCGGTTGGCGAAGGCCATGACGGCCATCCCCTCTTCGGGAATCCGGAGAAAGGAGGCCACAAATCCCGCTACCATGCCGTTGTGCCCCACCGTCTTTCGGCCCTGATACTCCCCGGTTCGCCAGCCGAAGCCGTACTGGGTATTGGTGCCGTCCGGAAGAATGGCCGGAGTCCACATGGCCTCTTTGGAGGCGACGGATAGAAGCTCCGATCCGTTGAGGGCCGCGTCCCACTTCACCATGTCGTGGATGGTGGAGACCAGCCCTCCGGCCCCCAGGGTGGAGGAGGTCTGGGTGGCGTCCCGGTTCACCAGCTTCCCGGTACCGTCCACGTAATAGCCCGCGGCTCGGTGGGGGATGATGTCCTCGGGATCCGCCATGCGGGACTGGGTCATGCGCAAGGGACCGAAGATCCGTTCCTCCAGGACCTCTCCCAGGGGAGCTCCCTCCAGGCGTTCCACCAGGAGGCTCAGCAGAAAGTAGCCGGTATTGGAATACCTGTACCCGGTGCCGGGCTCGAAGTCCATGGGCCGGGAGTGGGCTACCCTGAGGATCTCCTCCGGGGTGAACCGGAACCGGTAGGCCTCGTAGGTCTGGATCTCCTCGTAGTCCGGGATGCCGGAGGTGTGGGTCAGGAGCTGCCGCACCGTTACCCCCAGCCACTCGCTGGGGAGCCCCGTCAGGTGCCGGTTGATGGGATCATCCAGCTCCAGCCTCCCCTCCTCCACCAGCAGCAGGACGGCCGCCGACACGAACTCCTTGCTGATGGAGCCGATCTCGAAGACCGTGCTGTCGGTTGCGGGAACCCGGAGCTCCACGTTCGCGACCCCATACCCCTTCCAGAAAAGGAGCCGCCCCCGGGACATGACGCCCACCACCACCCCGGGGGTGTTGAATGCCACCATCTCGGCCCGGATGCGGCGGTCCATCTCCGCCAGATCCGCGGCCGTGGGCTGGTGGAGCTGGGCATGGGCCGGCACCGGCCCCGGGGTCGGCAGCGGGGAGAGGCCGAAGACCAGGAGGAGAATCGAAGGAAGAAGGAACCTGCGAGAAGCGAAGGATGAGGTACGTCGATGATTCCGCACGCGAGGCCTCGAGAGGTTTTCGGCACTGGATCGGGACAGCCCGGCTTTCAGGGGAGTGGAACCCCTGCCCGGAGGGCCTGCCCCCGCGGACCTTCAGGTACGACGCGGGTACGACCCATTATTGTAATGAACCGGGGGGCGTTCCGCCCCCCCCTTGACGGCTCAACCGCCCGGCAACCCGTCGATGAACTCGGCCATCCGCCGCCGCTCCGCCTGGTCCGGCACCCGGCCCAGCCCGGCGCCCATGTTGTCCCTCAGGTGTTCCGGATCCGATGTGGCGGGAATGGGGCAGGTCACGGCGGGATGGCCCAGGAGCCACTTCAGGAAGAACTGGGCCCAGGAGGTGGCGCCGAATTCGGCCGCCCACTCCGGCACCGGACGGTCCCCCACCCGCTGGAAGAGGCGGGTCCGGCCGAAGGGCCCGTTGATGAGGGTGGCGATCCCCTTGTCGGCTGCGATGGGAATCAACTCTTCCTCGGCGCTCCGGTTGTCGATGGCGTAGTCGAACTGGACGAAGTCGAATTCCTCCGCCCGGAGGATCCGGGCCAGATCGGCGTACTGTCGCTCGCTGGAGGTGGTGATGCCGGTGTAGCGGACCCGGCCCTCCTCCTTCATCTCCCGCAGAAGAGCCAGTTGGGTCTGCCAGTCCCCCAGGTTGTGGATCTGGTTCAGGTCGATGTTCCCCGGGGCCAGTCGTTCCACTGATTGATTGAACTGGGCCAGACCCTCCTCCCGCCCATTCACCCTGCTGAGCTTGGTGGCCATGAAGATCTCGTCGGCGTTGCCCACCTCCCGGATCAGCTCGCCCAGGACCACCTCGGATGTGCCGTAGGTGGGGGCCGTATCGATAAGGGAGCCGCCCAGCTCGGTGAAGAGGCGGACCACCTCCCGAAGCTCGGCATGCTCCTCCGGGGTCCGGGCGGCCCGACTGAAGGAAGACGCCGTTCCCAGCCCCACGGCGGGGATACGCTCGCCGGAGGAG
>CAZSDD010000162.1:0-5642 GCA_964605505.1 uncultured Gemmatimonadaceae bacterium
GTGGGTGGCCCCCTTCATCATCTCTCCACACAACCCCCGCATCCTGTATCACGGGATGAATTATCTCTTCCGGTCCATGCACCGGGGGGAGTCCTGGACTCGCATCAGCCCGGACCTGACCTTCGACGACCCGGAAAAGTACGGGGACATCCCCTACCAGACCCTCTTTTCCATCGCGGAATCCCCTCTGAAGTTCGGGCTCCTCTACGCGGGAACCGACGACGGCCGGGTCTGGATGACCGAGAATGACGGCAGGGACTGGAAGGAGATCAACCAGGGGGTTCCGGTGAAGTGGGTGGCGGAGCTGGTGGCATCCCGATACGACGAAGAAACCGTGTACATGATCCAGAACGGGAAGCGTGACGACGACTTCGCACCCTATGTCTGGAAATCGACGGACAAGGGGGATCGATGGACCAGCATCGTGAACAACCTTCCTTCCGGGCCGGTGAACGTCATCAAGGAGGATCCGAAGAACCCGGCGATCCTCTACGTCGGCACCGACCTGGGTGTGTACGTGAGCCTGGACGGCGGCGCCAACTGGCACTCCCTCCCCGGCGGAGACCTTCCCACTTCCTACTATCAGGATCTGGTGATCCATCCCAGGGAGGACATCCTGGTAGCCGCCACTCACGGCCGGGGCCTCTGGGCTCTGGACGTCCGACCCATCCAGGCTCTGACGCCGGAGGTTCAGACCAGTGAGCTGCACCTGTTCCCGGTGGAATCCGCCCGTCTGCCCAGAGGCTGGCGAGCTCCGGGGCAGGATGCCCACATCCGCTACTGGCTGGGAGAGGGAGCCTCCGAGGTCACCGTCACCATCGCTGACCCGACGGGCAAGGTGATCAAGGAGCTTACCGGCAGCGGTGAAAGAGGGATGAATGTCGTTTCGTGGGACCTGGCCCTGGACGTGAATGAGATGGATGCCCCCCCAAGGCCGAGCATGGCTCCAGCCGGGGAATACACGGTATCCGTTCGCACTCCTTCAGCCTTCCGGGAAGAGGGTCTGAAGATAGAAGACCAGGGTTAACCTTAACCGGATCAACTACTTGGAAGGGCGCCTCAGGATGAGGCGTCCTTCTTCGCTCCCCTTGCGCTACCCCGCTCCCTGCTGTTTTCGTATCTCTGTGCGTTCCCGAGATGCGACCGCCTTTCCCCACAGATCCAGGCGGGTCGGAAAGTCGACCTGGCTACTCCGGGCGGATACGCCACCAGGGAGATGCTTCGAAAGAGCGGAAGATCGACTGTGAGCACCTGGAAAGAACTCAAGGAAAGACGGCTGGTCCAGATTCTCGTCTCCTACGCCGTGGCCGGTTGGGTGGTCGTGAGCATCGTCGGCGAGGTCATCGACCGGGGCGTTCTTCCCGAGATCCTCTTTCGCATCCTCCTGGTATTGTACTTCGGAGGCATGTTGATCGCCGTCATCTCCGGCTGGTACCACGGCGAAAAGGGCAACCAGAGGGTCACCCGCCTCGAGCTGGTCCTCCTGGTCGCCGTCTCCCTGGCGACCCTGGGAGCGGCCGGATATACCTTCCAGCGTCATCAGCAGATGGAAGTGGTCCGTTTGGCGGCGGGTGAGGCCGGATTGGACCTCCGGCGCCTGGCCGTCCTCTACTTCCGGGACATGAGCCGGGGAGGGGACCTGGCCTTTCTGGCCGACGGGATCTCCGAGTCCCTCATCGACCGGCTCTCCCGGAGCCAGAGCCTGGAGGTCCTGTCCCGGAATGCCTCCGGCCGGTTCCGGGATCCGTCCATCTCCCTGGACAGCATCGCCAGGGCCCTCTCGGCGGGAACCCTGGTGGACGGAACCGTATCCCGGAGGGGAGACGACATCCGGGTGGACTTCTCTCTCCTGGACGGAGCCGGCGGCGCAGAGATCCAGAGCGGCCGGGTGGAACGTCCGGCCGATGATCTCTTCGCCCTCCAGGAGCAGGTTGCGGAAGAAGTGGCCCTTCTCCTGGGCCGCTGGCTGGAGGAGGAAGTGGATTTGAGGGAATCCAGGGGAGGGACGGAGAGTGTGGTGGCCTGGACCCTCTTCCAGCGTGCGGAGCGGGCCAAGGAGGAGGGTGAGCGTCTTCAGGAGGAAGGGGACCGGGAAGGGTTCACAGAGCTCTACCGTGCCGCCGACTCCCTCTACGCCGAGGCGGAGCTGGCGGACCCGACCTGGACCCCTCCCCTGGTGCAGCGAGGCGACCTCTATGATCTCCTGGCCCAGGCGGCTCTCCGGAGCTCGCCGGGGGAAGCCGAAAGCTGGATCAACGCCGGCATCCAGTATGCCGAGCGGGCCCTCTCGATGGATCCCCGGTCTCCGGAGGCCCACTACGTCCGGGGCCGCCTGGAATATTTCCGATGGCGGGCCGGAATGAACCCGACCCCCCGCGTATCCGAACAGTCCTTCCGGCAGGCCATGGCCGACCTGGAGCAGGCCACCCGCCTGGACCCCTCCCACGCGGAGGCGTGGAGCATCCTCTCCCTGCTCTACTCCGAGGAGGCCGACAACACCGAAGCCAAGCTGGCTGCCCGCAGGGCCTTCGAGGCCGACGAATTCCTGAGAAACGCCGATGAGGTCCTCTTCCGCCTCTACGCCACCTCCTACGACCTGGAGCAGATGAGGGACGCCACCGATTACTGCCGGGAAGGGCGGAGGCGGTTCCCCCGGCACATTCTCTTCCGGGAGTGCAGGCTCTGGCTCCTGGCCGCTCCCTACGCCCAGGCTCCAGCAGCGGACCCGGAAGAGGCCTGGGCCGGCCTGGACCAGTACATGGAGGTGGCCCCCCCGGATCACCGGGACTACCTCCGGATCAAGGGGCAGATCCTGGTGGCCGGAGCCCTGGACCGGGCCGAGTTGACGGATAGCGCCAAAGCCGTGCTGGCCCGCTCGCGGCCCTCCCGCGACCTGGACCCGGAGATGGAGCTCATGGGGCTGGAAGCGCTGATCCGCCTCCATATGGGCCAGAAGGATGAGGCCCTGGATCTTCTCAAGACCTATCTCACCGCCAATCCCAACCACCGGGACGGCTGGCAGTGGACGGCCCACTGGTGGTGGCGGCCCCTGCAGCAAGAGCCCGAGTTCCGGGCCCTGGTGGAGGGCTGAACCCGGAGCCTCCTCCTCCGGGAAGTTCCCTCATTCATCCGAACGCAAAAATTTTTCCTTGCGGAATCCGGTATCTGCGGTTATATGCTTGAACCTGTAAATGTTTCTTAGAGCCACCTAAACCGTTCTCTGGGATGAGAGACCACCAGAAACGAGCGCGACACTCTCGGTGTTTCGGCCGATGGTGAATGAGAGCCTGCGGGCTCGGCCCCCTGGACGAGGTTGATGAAATGCGACGAGCTCCCGGACCTGTCTTCTGGCTTTTCGGTCTCCTGCTTGCGGGCTGCGGCGAAACCCATGAAACCGCCCTGGTTCAAGCTCCCCTGGAGGGGGGGGAGCATCAGCCCTCCCCCTCCTCGGACATTTTCGACGGCGCTTCCGGTGCCGAGGGCGCCAATCCCCACTTCTTCTTCCTCTCTCCTATCGCCCAGAACTCGCCTGACTATTCCGGAATTCAGGATGACCGCTTGGAGCCGGTGGTCACCGTCTGCCCGTTCGAGGCATGGAATTCGGCTACGGAGGAGTGTGCCCTGGGCCAGGAGACGGCAGTGTTCACCATGGACGCCTCCGACCCCAAGGAGCAGGTGGTGCTGGACCCCGGCTCCAAGTTCAACGTGGTCTGGAAAACGAGTTCCCACCCGGCCCAGGCCGGGGAGACCTACCGGGTCTCCGTGGCTGTGGCCGGGCAGGTCCTGGGATACGCCGACGTGACGGCATTCAGTCAGGACGTCTATTCCGGGTATCACAACACCCAGCCCGGAGTCATCGCCCTCTCCGACAACGGCGACCTGAACATCACCTTCCGCATCGAGGAAGGCGCCCTGGAAGCCGAGTACTGCGATCCCGACAGCGTGGAAGACTGCGACGTGGCCCTGTTCACCTATGGCGAAGGGGGCTGTCTCCGGGTCTTCGAGAACCCCGACGGCGGCGGTGAGCAGCTCGGCTCCCAGGCCTGTGTTCCGGCCAACGCCGCCACGCTGGATGGAGAGCCGGTGGAAGGAACCTACGCCGTGATCCTCACCCTGGAAAAACAGGATCAGAGCCAGGGAGGAGACGTCCCCCCGGGCCAGCAGATCCCCTACTTTCCCGATCTGTTCACGGATCCGCCGGGAATCACCTTCGACCCCAACAGCACGGGGATCCAGGTGGCCTTCTGCCAGGTGGACGATGAGGGAGACCCCGGGTTCGTTCCCGAGGAGCTGCACCCCTTCCTCCGACCGTTCATCGTCTACGCCGACGGCACCACCGTCCTCCCGGAGGACTACAGCTACGGCGTTCCGGAGTGTGAGGGATTCACCTCTCATGACCACCTCGCTTCCGCCGCAGCCCACGGCCCCGAAACCGGCGGCTTCCTGCGGGGCCTGGCCCGGGGCGTCGCAAGGGTGGGCCAGTTTCTCCTGCCTCAACCCCTGGTGGCCCGGCGCCTCCACGGCGGATTGAACACCACGGTCTACGACACCCGTGGAGACGACTCGGACTCGGGAGAGGGGGGCGAGAACGTGTCCGTCTTCGCCACGGATCCCGAGCCTGAGATCGCCGAATTCGGCGCCATACTGGATGTGGATCCGCTGAACAGCGAGGCCACAGTACCGGCCACCGGCCAGGTGGGAGTGGAGACCACCATCACCATTCTGGCGCTGGATCCCCAGGGGCTCCCCTTCCCCTTCGAGCTTCCCGTGACGGTGCATGTGGTTTCCGGCCCGGACGCCATCGAGGGTACGGTGGTCTATGACGGGGGCGGCGAGTACACAGCCACCTACACTCCCACCACTGTGGGAACCGATGTCATCACCATCACCATCGACGGAACGGAAATCGCCGGGAGCCCCTTCACCTCGGAGGTGGTTCCCCTGAGCGGCGACCTGGTGGTGGACCTGGACATCACCGGCAGTGCGCCGGAGGACGGACTCCCGGTCTACCTCTACAAGGATGACGCCCCGGCGCCCTTCCTGACGGGGACCACCGACACGGATGGCCAGGCCACCTTCGTGGACCTCGACTTCGGGGAATACACCGTCCACCTGCCCCAGCGGGACTTCGACGTGGACTTCCAGGAGACGTCTCGGGCCATCACCCACGATCAGGCTCCGAGGACCGTGGTCTTCTCCGCCACCACCCTGCCCATGCCGGAGGGATCGCGGATCTGGCGGATCCGGGAGGGCGGGAACGGAAACGCCTACAACTACATCGTGGACGGAAGGAGCTTCGGGGCCTCACTGAACCAGATCGCCGGCATGGCCCCCCTGCACGGGATCCAGCCTCACATGGTGGACATCTTCAGCCCGGCCGAGAATGACGTCGTAAGGGAGTTCTTCGTCCTGGATCCGAGCCTCTGCCCCGACGAGACCAACCCCAAGAAGTGCAAATACCAGGGGTGGATCGGGCTCACCGACGAGGCCGTTGAAACCGAGTTCAGGTGGGTCACGGGAGACCTTGCCACCTGGTTCAACTGGCCCGACGGAAACACGGCGGCAGACCAGCCCGAGGACCGGAAGGGCAACCTGGACCACGTGGAGATCGATCTCACCGGCACCTGGGGCATCATCAACGG
>CAZSDD010000163.1:0-1974 GCA_964605505.1 uncultured Gemmatimonadaceae bacterium
ATCGGATCGAGGAGAATGTGAGACACTGCCTGGAGAGCACGCTGGGGGGGACGGCCATCGGCACGGGCATCGCCACCGACGAGCGGTATGCCCCGGAGGTCCTCAAGGCCCTGAGGGAGGTCACGGGGCTTCCCTTCGAGCTGGCTTCGGACCTGGTGGAGGCCAGCAGCGACGTGGGAGACATGCTCCTGGTCTCATCCTCCCTTCGGCGGGTGGCCGTGAAGATCAGCAAGATCTGCAACGACCTCCGGCTCCTCTCCTCCGGGCCCCGGTGCGGTCTGGCGGAGATCCGGCTCCCGGCCCGGCAACCCGGCTCCAGCATCATGCCGGGGAAGGTGAATCCCGTGATCCCGGAGGTAGTGAACCAGGTGGCCTTCCAGGTCATGGGCAACGACCTGGCGGTGACCCTCGCCGCCGAGGCCGGGCAATTGGAGCTGAACGTCATGGAGCCGGTGATGGTGTTCAACCTCTTCCAGAGCATCGACATGCTCACCCGAGCCTTCGACACGCTCAGGACCCACTGCCTGGAGGGGATCGAGGTAGACGCGGAGCGTTGCCGCTCCATGGTCTACAACAGCATCGGGATCGTCACGGCCCTTCTCCCGGTCATCGGGTACGGCCCTTCCACCGAGATCGCCAAGGAGGCCCTGGAGACGGGACGGTCCGTCATTGACATCGCCGTGGAGCAGGGGCGCCTGACCCGGGAGCAGGTGGAGGAGATCATGGACCCGGTGGCCATGACCCGGCCGGCCCGGGTGGAGAGGACGTAGGGTTCGCCCGCTCCACCCTCCGCAGGGGCTACACAGGCCCGGCTTCCGGTCTAATCCTCTCCCTTCACTTCCTCCGGGCAGGTTGGATCGTCCTCCAGTCGCTGCTCCTGAGGACCTCGGACGCCTGTTCGTAGTCGGCGTCGTCCACCCGGACGATGTAGCCGAAGCGGCCGGTGCCGTCCACCACGGCGGTGGATGCCCGGATGTTGATGCCGGCGTTGGAGAGCTTGAGATGGAAGTCATACAGGGCGCCGATCTTGTCTTCTCCCTGGACCAGGAATGCTTTCTTCGGTCCCACGAGGGGCATCCCCGCGTCGTCTGCGGCCTGTTTCAGCAGCTCGGGGTCCTCGGGGAAGAAGTCGATCTGGCTCTGTCCCCCTCCGATGGGAGCCACGTTGAGCGCCAGCAGGTTGACCAGCTTCTCACTCAGGAACTCCAGGAGCTTTCTGGCCTCGCCCGGCTTGTCGGGAACCACGAGGGAGAAGAATTCGACGTCGGTAACGGACGAGATCATCTCGACCTGCCTTTCTCGGCTTGAGTCCGGGCCCGGGATCAGGTGGGGCCCACGGCCTCCCGTTCTATTGATTGAATACGTTAAGGTTCCACCAAAAGGGGCTCGGGTGCAAGGAAATTCGGCCGGCAGGAGTCGGGACGGATTGACAGGGAGGTGGATCCACTCCAACAATGAACCACCGAATCCCGATCCGGCGACTCCAGAACTGAAGAATTCACCATGCCCATCCGTGTCTACATCGTCGAAGATCACGATGTGATGAGGGAATCCCTGAGGGAATTCCTCGTCATGAGTCCGGATCTGGAGGTCTGCGGAGAGGCGGCCACGGTGGAAGAAGCCGTGTCAGGGATGGACGAGGCCGACCCGTCGGTGGTGCTTCTCGACCTGTCGCTTCCCGATCAGAACGGCCTCCATCTCCTCCGGGAGATCCGTGAACGATGGGGGACTCCCTGCATTATCCTCTCCGCCCATGGAGAACACGGCCACGTTGAAAAGGCCTTTGCGGCCGGCGCCGGGGGCTACCTGATCAAGGGAAGACCGCAGGAAATTCCCCTGGCCATCCGGACCGTGTTGGGGGGCGAGCCCTATGTTTCGGATTCCCTGGCGCAAACGTCGGATTCCGGAAAGCCGTCCTTCGGGGCGTAGATCACCACCCGGGTGCCTTCTCCCGGCGCCGAATGGATCTC
Organism: uncultured Gemmatimonadaceae bacterium; assembly: GCA_964605505.1. Classification (GTDB taxonomy): domain Bacteria; phylum Gemmatimonadota; class Gemmatimonadetes; order Longimicrobiales; family Gaopeijiaceae; genus CAZSDD01. Next base: position 1,971 of record CAZSDD010000163.1, read on the forward strand.
CAGC
>CAZSDD010000163.1:2074-5635 GCA_964605505.1 uncultured Gemmatimonadaceae bacterium
AGGAGTTGCTGGAGGTCATCGTGAAGGATCTGGGAGATCCGCTGCCGCTCCCGTTGCTCCACCAAGGTCAGCATGCCCGCCAGCCGCCGCACCTCTCGGGTTCGATCTTCGACGCGAGCCTCCAGGGTTTCCAGGGCGGTCCGCCGGTCATGGATGTCGGTGGCCGTGCCGAACCATTGGTGTACCGTTCCACTCTTGTCCCGAACGGGCTCCGCCCGGGCCAGGAACCACCGGTAGACGCCGTCGTGCCGCCGGATCCGATGTTCCCGCTCGAAGGACTCTCCCGTCTCCGCGGCTCTCTGGTAGGCGGCCCGGGAGGGTTCCCTGTCGGACGGATGGAGCACTTCGACCCAGCCCCATCCGTCGGTCCGGGCCTGACCCGTATACTCCGCCCAACGATGGTTGTACCAGGTGGTGGAGCCTTCGGCGTCGCTCCGCCAGAGAAGGTCGGGGACCAGGTCCACCACCGCCCGGAATCTCGCCTCGCTCTCCCGGAGTGCCCTCTCGGCCAGGGTGCGATCGGTGATGTCGATGCCGATGCCCACCTGACGTTTGTCCGTCAGCTTGAGGTTCGCCCAACTCGTTTCCAGGACCGACCCGTCCTTGGCCGTCAGCCAGAAGTCCCTCCACCCCTCGTCCAGGGAATTCATGAAACTGCGCACTTCCCGGCGGTACGCCGGATCCGGATAGCACGCCTCCATGATGTCGAGTTCCCGAAGATCCTCGTTGTTCCATCCCGCCACCCGCTCCAGGTGACGGTTGACCCGGACCTCCTGAATGGAGGGATCATACAGGACGATCATGACGGGTATCGAATCCAGGAGCCTCTCCAGAAGCTCCCACTCACGCCAGACGATCTCCTGAACCGCTCCGCTCGTTTTCGCCTGCGACCTTCCGAGATCGGATCTGGCCTCCTCCAGAAAACGGGCATAACTGGGGGAGAGTCCCAGCCCCCCGGCCAGGCCCTCCAGTACCCCCTGGACGGCCGGCAGGGGACCGTCCGGGCCCTGGGTCCCCGGCTCCGCCGCCGCGGGAGGCGTCGGGCGGAGGAGGCTCGCCTCGATCCCCCTGGCCACGGAGAGGGCCCAACCCCAGGAGTGGGCGTTGGTGGCTTCATTCGGAAGTGAGAGATCCAGGGCGCCGAGGAAGGAATCCCGGGAGGCGTCACCCCGGATGGGGACCCCGATGCAGGTCCATCCCAGGTAGGCGCTCTGAAAATGCTCCGGACCGATGAGGATCACCGGCTCCCCGGTGGCCAGGCAGGTGCCGATCCCGTTGGTCCCGATGTCTTTTTCGTGCCAGGAGGCCCCCAGGGACAGGTTCGACCGCCGGAGGTCGTCTTCATCCAGCCCCGGCCCCACCCACATCCGGATGACGAGCCCATCGGCGTCGGAAAGGGCTATGAGGTGCGGTTGGTCTGAAAGGGTCTCGTGCATGAGGCTGAGAAAGGGCGCTGCGCTCTCGATGAGGTCGCGGCGGGCTTCAGAAGCTCTGCGCAGGCGGGCCCCGTCGATCTCCTGGAGCCGGAGGGTCCGGGGATCCACGCCGTACCTCCGGCACCGTTCCCATGATTCCAGCACCACGGGCCGGACGATCGGTGGGAGGCCCTCTTCCCGAAGGTACTGGTCCCGGGCCTTCAGCAAATCCGTCATGGGGGACGCGGCGATGCGGGGAAGAGAAGACATTGTAAGATGGTGGACGTCCTGGGCTCGTGCAAACGGCATGGCTGAGCGCCCAACATAAGCCGGTGGCCATGAGGGGGAAAGAAGGGGGCGGGGAGGCTGTTCGGACTCCGGCGTGGTCCCGGCCCCAGCAGACACCGGAGCCGACGCGGAGGGTCCGCAGGCCTGCCGGGCGGGGGGATTCGTCAGGGGCCATCCGGGTGCTTAAATTACGGATCCCTTGCTCGGCCCGGGTTCAGTTCCGCCGGGCCTCTTTTTTGCCGAGAGAGAGACCATGACCCTTCGCAGACTGCTCCGCGCTTCTTCCACTTGTTGTTCCGCGCTTCTCCTCCTGGCCGCGAGTGTCTTTCCGCCGCATGCCGCTGGGCAGGAGTCGGCCGCCGTCCAGCCGGGGGCGGTGGACTCCATCTTTGCGGCCTTCGACAACACCCGGACCCCGGGATGCGTTGTAGGGGTGAGTCAGAGTGGGAACCCGGTCCTTCTTCGAGCTTACGGGATGGCGGAGCTGGAGCACGGCGTGCCAAACACACCGGAGACCGTCTTCGAACCCGGATCGGTCTCCAAGCAGTTTACCGCCACGGCCACGATCCTCTTGGCTCTGGACGGCCGAATCGACCTGGAGGACGATATCCGGACATACCTTCCGGAGCTGCCTGACTATGGGGAAGTGGTGACCATCCGCCATCTACTGAACCATACCAGCGGCCTGAGGGATTGGGGAGCGGTGGCGGGGGTCGAGGGCTGGCCCCGCACCCGGCGGGCCCACACGCACACACATGTGTTGGACATCGCCAGCCGACAGCTTTCCCTGAACTACCCACCGGGAAAGTACTACTCCTACACCAACACCGGATACAACCTCCAGGCCATCCTGGTGGAGCGGGTGAGCGGGATGTCTTTCGCCCGATTCTCGGAAGAGCGGATCTTCCGCCCACTGGGCATGACGAGCACTCAATGGCGGGACGACTTCACCCGCATCGTGAAAGACCGGGCCGTGGCCTACTCGCCGAATCCGGATGGGAGCTGGTCCATGCGCATGCCCTTCGAGGATGTCCACGGTAACGGGGGCCTCCTCACCACAGCGGAAGACCTGCTGAAGTTCACCCAGAACCTGGAGACAGGGGAGCTCTGGGGACCCCGGTACGTGGAGGAGATGCACCGGCGAGGGGTCCTGACTTCCGGACAGACCATCCACTACGCCAGCGGAATCCAGATCGGCACCTACAAGGGACTCCCCAGGGTCGAGCACAGTGGATCCACCGCAGGCTACCGCGGACACCTCACCCGCTTCCCGGGGGAGGACCTGGCCCTGGCGGTCATGTGCAACGCCGCCAGCGGAAACGCCGGAGGACTGCTGTACCGGGTTGCGGACCTCTACCTGGAGGAGCGTCTCTCGGGATGGGAGCCGCCCACGGCCGATACCCCGGTGTCCCTTTCCCAGGATCGCCTGGCGGCGTTCGACGGAAACTGGGTGGATTCGCGAAGAGGGACGCTGGTTTCCATCCGGCCCGGAGAGGGGGGGCTCCGCATGGGTCGAACCTTCCTGGCGCCGCTTAGCGAGACCCGGTACGAGGCCGCCGACGGCACGGTGGTGGAGTTCGGAGGACGCTCCGAGGTGGAGGGTCGCCCCTCGGCGACGATGACCACCCCGGGTGCGGAAGGGGTGACCCTGACCCCAGTGCCGGAGTTCGATCCCACCGCAGCCCAACTAACCGAGTACGCCGGCGCCTTCCGGAGCGACGAGGCGGAAGCCACCTTCTCGGTGGCCGTTGAGGGCGGGTCTCTGGTGATTAAGGACCGATGGGGGCAGGCAGAGGTCCTGGAGCCGCTCTACCCCGACGCCTTCGGGTCCCGGGGGACCATCTGGATCTACCGCAGG
>CAZSDD010000164.1:0-5629 GCA_964605505.1 uncultured Gemmatimonadaceae bacterium
CACATGTCTGAAGGTGGAGGTGTCGAGCACCCGCAGCAGCTTGACCTGGGTGGCCGGGCTCACCTCCCCGATCTCGTCCAGGAAGATGGTTCCGCCATCGGCCACCTCGAAGAGCCCGGCCTTCGCCCGATCGGCGCCGGTGAAGGCACCCCGCTCGTGTCCGAAGAGCTCACTCTGGAGAAGCTCTTCCTGGAGAGCGGCACACTCCACAACCACGAAGGGACGATCTCGCCTGGGGCTCCGGGCGTGAAGCCGCTTGGCTACCATCTCCTTTCCCGAACCTGTCTCTCCGGTGATGAGAATGGTGGAGTCACTTGCCGCAACCCTGTCCGTCAGATGGAGGAGTTCAACGAATGCGTGGCTCCGGCCCACGAACCACTCTCCCGGATCCCGAGGGGTCAGCCCCCGCTCCAGGATGTTGGCCCGCCTGTGAATGGCCTTGTGCTCCACGGCTCGCTGGATCCTGATCTCCAACTCATCCAGAGGGCAGGGTTTGGACAGGTAGTCGAAGGCCCCCAGCCGAACGGATTCGATGGCCGAGTCGATGGAGCCATGCCCTGTGAGCATGATGACCTCGGCCTCAGCCTCCTTCTCCTTGATGAGGGGCAGAACCTCCAGACCCGAAACGTCGGGTAGGCGGAGGTCCAGGAGAATGACATCCGGGGAACACTCCTCCAGGACCGCCAGGGCCTCCTTGCCGGTGCATGCCACCCGAACCTGGTAGCCCAGCCGTTCCAACTCCCCCGACATGACCGCCCGGAACGCATCGTCGTCGTCCACCAGGAGCAGAGAAGTTCCAGGGGTCATGAGAGAGAATCCATGGGAATGGAGCTTCGGATGGAGGGCAGGGAGATCTCGAAGGTGGAGCCCACTCCCCGGGTACTTTCAACGGTGATCTCCCCACCCCACTGACGGACGAAGTTCAGTGATAGAAAGAGGCCCAGGCCCGTTCCGCCACTTCGGAGGCTGACGAAGGGCTCGAAGATCCGGTCCACTTCCTCCGGCCCGAGGCCGCACCCATCATCCGTCACCCGAATCCGTACAGGATCCGAATCTTCCATGGAAACCTCCACCGAGCCTCCCGGGTCGCAGGCGTCGATGGCGTTGATGAGGATGTTCACCAGGGCATGCTGAAGCTCGGCCTCTCCCGCCCTCACCCTGGGCTCGCCCTCCTGGGGGTGAACCCGGACCGAGACCTTCCTGGCCTCGGCGGTGGGCTTCACCAGACGAGCCACGGCCTCCACGGCCGCCGACACGCTCACCACGTCCCCCGGGGAGGACTGCCCTCTGGAGAGACGGAGGAAGTGCTGTGTGATTCCTCGGCAGCGAAGGACCTGTTCCCTGGCGATGCTGGCGTTCTTCTCGATGTACGGTGCCACCTCTCCATCCCCCTCCCCGTTCCGGGCTTCCCTGAGGATACCCTCCACGCAGGTCAGGACCGTGGCCAGAGGGGTGTTCATTTCGTGGGAGAATCCCGAAGCCAGCATCCCCAACGAGGCCAGCCGATGGGACTCTGACATGCGGGCCTCTACCCTTCGACGCTCCGTGATGTCTCGCCAGACCTCCACGATCTGGGCGATCTTCCCATGGGGGTCCAGGATCGGGGAGGAGTGGACCTCCTCCCAGGCCATGGTGCCATCCTCCTTCCTTCGCTCGCAGATGCGAACCTGCCGGTCGCCACTCCGGAGGCAGGCCAGAGTGGGGCAATCGGTGGTGGCGCAGATTCCCCTGGAGACGTCACCGCAGGCGCACCCGAGAACCTCTTCCCGCACATGGCCGGTGCGGCTCAGGAATGCCTCATTGGCCGCCAGGATCTTCCGGGCCGGATCCAGCACCACAATCCCGTCGTCCATGCTGTTGATGACGGTTTCCAACCGTTCCCTCTGGCTCCGGACCTCCCCGATGAGTCCGGTCATGGAGTCGGCCATGGTATTGAACTCCCTGGCCAGCCAGGCGATGGTGTCGGATCCCGAGGCCGGCACCCGCCGGTCCAGGTCACCCTGGGAAATCCGCCGGGCAGTGGTTTCGAACCGGCGAAGCCGCCGGAGCACGATGACCTGGATGATGGCTGCGATGGCCCCCACCAGGAGCAGGGTCAGGAGCCCACTCCCCGCCACTGTCCATCGCAGGTCCCGATTCATGGCCAACCGCAGCTCACCCAGATCCTGGTCCAGGATCAGGAGTCCGTTGATGGAGGAGGACGGGTCATGGCACTGATGGCAGCTCTCCTGGTTTGGAATGGGAATCACGACCCGCAGGATGGAACCGTCCACCGAATCCAGAACCCGGGTGGATTCCACTTCTCCCAGCGCACGGGCGTGACAGCTCTGGCAGGCCGGGGCCTCCACGGGCAGGACCTGATCCCCTTCCATGCCTTCACTGGAGTATTTCAGTCTGCCGTCGTGATCCAGTAGCTCCAGCTTCCGCACATTTCCCTGACGGCCGAAGCTGTGGATCATTTCGGCGATGAGGGTCCGGTCCTTCTCCAGCATCTGGTGCTCCAGAGCCGTCCGCACCACCTCCCCCTGGGCCACGGCGGCTTCCCGGGCGGTACCCAGCAAGGCGTCGAAGTGACGTTGGGAGGAGAGGTACGCACCGGTCCCGAAGACCAGGGCCACGGCAAACGTGATCCCTGCGGCCAGAGCGACCGTGGTTCGGCTGAACAGTGTTTTCACGAAGGAGCTCCGATCCAGGAGTTGTCCAATACTGCTCACCGATTGGCTTCCGGTCAACGACTGACGATTCGTCAGGTGCGACCTGACAGCCTGTCAGGTATCGGGCACCGCATCCTCTTCTGGGCGGGCAATTTACGAGCCTTCAAGTCGTTTTTTCTCCTGGCATCCCCCTTGCGAAAGGAAAGGACGAACCCTCGAAAACGGAGGCACCCATGGTTCTCGTGTTCATCGTCCTGGCCACCTGTTTGTTCGGCGCCACACTGGCAGCAGTTTCCTTTCTCATCCCCTTCGAAGCCCCTGAAACGGAAACCAGTCAGGAAGCCGCCCAGGCCCCTCCGATTGCCACGAGCCGGTTCTTCATGGATCCGGCCCAGGCCTCCGTTCCCGGATCCGAGATTCCCCATCCACTCGGCTCGATGCTCCGCCAACTGGAGGAGCACGTCCGGCAGGAGCACGCCGCAGCAGAAGCCTTCCTGCAAGGTCCGTCTGCAGAGTCCCTCCATGCCCCGACCCAATCATCCCTCTGGAACTAGTGTGGGGTCTGAACACTTCTGAGACGCCACACTGGAGGTGAGCCACTGTGTCTACAGGGACTCTGGAACCGGATCTATTGAAGGGAATGGACCCCAACCTCAGAGAGCGGGTGTTGGGACTGGGAACTCCGAGGAAACTGGGCGCAGGTGAGGTGGTCTTTCGTCTCGGAGAAGAGACGGCTGGGGTGTTCGTGGTCCTGGACGGAAGGGTGAGCCTGACCCTTCCCATCAGCCTGGACGGCAGGCAGGAAGATATCCTGGTGGAGGAACGGGTGGAGGGGCAGCTCCTGGGCTGGTCCGGGCTGGTCCCACCCCATCGGTTCACCCTCCAGGCCAGGACCCCTGTAGCCACCGAGCTCCTCTTTCTTCCTCGTTCGGAGCTGGAGGCCCTATTTGCCCAGTTGCCCGAGGTAGCCGCAGGAGTCTACGGCAACCTGGCCCGGATCATCGGACAGCGGCTGCAGGTGTTCCAGGCCATGTGGGTGAGAAGCTTGCAGAGGGGGATGGCCCATGACCGCGGCTGATCCGGAGCTCGGGCGAGGTGACATCCGGAGATCATCCATCCATCTGCAGCTCATCCATTCCCTGCTTCTGCTCCTTTTCTTTCTTCCTGCCGCCGGGGCATGTGGCCCAGACGAAGAAGGATTGGAAGAGGTAGACTCCGCGGTTCAGGTCCACATGGCAGAAGCCGCTCCAGAGAAGCTGGAAGTCCCGCCACCCCCTTTCTCTCCCGGGATCTTTCCCTGCTCCGCATGCCACGAAATGATGCCCGCCAACCCGGAGCGTCGGGAGATGGTGGGGTTCCACACGGAGATCGTGCTGCGCCACGACGAGGAGCATCGGTGGTGTCTGGACTGTCATGACGCCGAGAACCGGGACCAGCTTCACCTGGCCAGCGGCGAGCCGGTGCCCTTCGAGGAGTCCTACCGCCTCTGCGGACAGTGCCACGGGGAGAAATACCGGGACTGGCGAGCAGGTGTCCATGGACGTCGCACCGGAGAATGGAACGGAGAGAAGACCTATCTCCTCTGCGCACATTGTCACGATCCCCATCAGCCTCGATTCGAGCCCATCGAACCCGACCCGGCACCCATTCCGCCGGCGGAGACCGTTGGGGGGGGCCGCTCATGAAGATCCCCCTGCCCATGGCCGGGGGTGAACGGCCCCAGGTCGAACCATCATCTGAAGGCGGCGGTGAAATGCCGAGGCGGAAGTTCGTCTCCGTGGCGGCCGCTGCCGCAGCGGGCTTCCTCCTGACTTCCTGCGGTCCCAAGCGCCTGTACGAGGTACACGGGGACCGCCTCTCCGAGCTTCTGGCGAAGATGGAGCGAGAGTACGCCGAGAAACTCGGTGCACCGGTGTCGGTGGCCGGCACCGGGCCCATGCCGGGAGTGGAGTTCGCCTACGCTCTTGACATCAGCCGGTGCATCGGATGCCGCCGCTGTGTCTACGCCTGCGTGGAGGAGAACAACCAATCCAGGGACCCCCAGGTCCACTGGATCCGGGTCCTTTCCATGGAGCAGGAAGGTGGGGTGGACTTCTCCGATTCGGACCCCTACTACGATCCGGAAACGGTGCCCGAAGAGGGGCACTTCTATGTTCCGGTCCAGTGCCAGCAATGCCGAAATGCGCCATGCACCAAGGTGTGCCCCACCGGTGCCACCTGGACGGAGCCGGATGGAATTGTGGTGGTGGACTATGACTGGTGCATCGGGTGCCGGTATTGCATGGCGGCCTGCCCCTATGGCGCCCGGCACTTCAACTGGGCCGAGCCCACCATTCCCACCGAGGAGCTGAACACCAACACCCATTACCTGGGCAACCGGCCCAGGCCGAAGGGGGTGGTGGAGAAGTGCACCTTCTGCATTCAGCGAACCCGGGAGGGCCGTTACCCGGCATGTGTGGAGGTGTGTCCCGTGGGAGCCCGGAAGTTCGGGAACCTGTTGGATCCGAAGAGTGAGATTCGATACATACTGGAGCACCAGCGGATCCTGGTCCTGAAGGAAGAGCTCAACACCATGCCCAGGTTCTTCTACTTCTACGGAACCTGAGGCTGTCATGGAGAGTCTTTCCCGTTTTTCCGAGTTCGTGTCCGGAAGCCTTCGCCTGGTGACCCGGGGAAATCGCTACTACTGGATCTGGGTTGGGTTGCTGGTCCTCCTCATCATCTCCGGCATCCAGGCGTATTGGGAACAGGTTACGGTGGGCCTCTCGGTCACGGGCATGCGGGACCAGGTGAGCTGGGGCCTCTACATTGGAAACTTCACCTTTCTTGTGGGGGTGGCCGCAGCTGCGGTGGTGCTGGTGATTCCGGCCTACATATACAACTGGAAGCCCATCCGGGAGATCGTCATCTACGGGGAGCTGCTGGCCGTGAGTGCCATCATCATGTGCCTCCTCTTCGTCCTGGTGGACATCGGA
>CAZSDD010000165.1:0-5626 GCA_964605505.1 uncultured Gemmatimonadaceae bacterium
TCCGAGAGGGCGGCCGCACCGTGGGCGCCGGCGTCGTCACCGAGATCATCGAGTAAGGAAGAACGATGCCCCGGGATAGAATCATCCTCGCCTGCACAAAGTGCGAGGAACGGAATTACACGAATACGAAGAACAAGCGCCTTCACCCGGGACGGGTGGAATACAAGAAGTTCTGTCCCCGTTGCAGGACGCACACGCCTCATAAAGAGACCAAGTAACGGAAGGCGAGTCCCTTGCTTCAGAAGATCACAGATACCCGGGTCTTCCTCGAGGAGTCGTGGGCAGAGCTTCAGAGGGTTACCTGGCCGGACTACGAGCAGCTGAAGAATGCCACCTGGGTCATCATCGCCTTCTCCGTTGTCGTGGCCCTCGTCATCTGGCTCATGGACAAGTTCTCCGGGGCCCTCATCAATCTGATTCTACGGGTCTTTGGGGCCTGAGGCCGGTAGAGACGATGGATGAGATCCGGTGGTACGCCGTCCAGACCTACTCGGGGCATGAGAACAAGGTCCAGAAGCTGATTCAGCGGAAGATCGACGAAGAGCCCCAGGAGGATCCGGAGGAGAAGGAAATTCAGGAAGCCCTGGTCCCCACCCAGGACGTGATGGAGATCCGGAATGGCAAGCGGGTCACCGTGACCCGCCGTCTCTATCCGGGCTATGTGCTGGTGAAGATGGTTCTGAACGATCGGACCATGCACACCATCAACAACATCCAGGGCGTCATCAAATTCGTGGGGTCGGGGAAGGCACCCCAACCTCTTCGGGAAGAAGAGATCAACAAGATTCTCGGAATCAAGATTGAATCGGAGGACGAGACCCACGAGGAGATCCCCTTCCACAAGAATCAGGTGGTGGAGATCACCTCGGGACCGTTCAGCGATTTCTCCGGAACGGTTCAGGAAGTCTACGCCGAAAAAGGGAAAGTGAAGGTCGAGGTATCCCTCTTTGGACGTCCGACTTCCGTTGAGCTCGATTTCACCCAGCTGAAGGGATACTGAGGGCCGGGAACGGCGAGGAAGAATGGCGAAAAAGGTCATCGGATTCATCAAGCTCCATGTGCCGGGGGGTCAGGCGAACCCGGCTCCCCCCGTGGGCCCGGCTCTGGGCCAGCACGGCGTGAACATCATGGAGTTCTGCAAGCAGTTCAACTCAAGGACCCAGGCCCAGCAGGGTGTCTTGACCCCTGTGGAGATCACGGTCTATGGAGACCGGAGCTTCTCCTTCATCACCAAGACGCCGCCGGCCTCCTATCTCATCAAGAAGGCCGCGGGATTGGACAAGGCATCCGGGGTCCCCAACACCGAGAAGGTCGGGAAGGTTTCCCGGGCCCAGCTTCAGGAGATCGCCGAGACGAAGATGCCGGATCTCAACACCACCAAGATGGACTCGGCGGTGAAGATGCTGGCCGGCACGGCCCGGAGCATGGGCATCGAGGTCGAGGGCTAGGGAGACTAGAGGGAACGGTCGGCTGCGTGGTCGGGAGGTTTCCCGAAGCGACAGTCCAGACAGAGACAGAGAAGGTCCTGAGTGCCGCGCCCGGGCTTTGCCCGAACGGCAATCCCGAGGCAGGCACTCAAACCGAAAGCCCGAAGAACCACCTGTTGTGAGCCGCCAGAGGTGGGAGGGCGAGACAAGTCGGCTCGTGATAAAATGCCAAGACGCGGAAAGCGTTACCAAGACGCCAAGGCGAAGCTCGCCATTGGCGAGAAGCTTCCCCCAGACGACGCGATACAGGTCGTAAAGGACCTTTCCTACGCCAAGTTCGACGAGACCGTCGAAGTGGCAACCCGCCTCGGGGTCGACCCCCGGCAGGCTGACCAGGTGGTCCGGGGCACTGTTGTCCTCCCCCACGGAACCGGTAAGGACGTCCGGGTCCTGGTCTTCGCGCAGGGTGAGAAGGAAAAGGAGGCCACCGATGCCGGCGCCGATTATGTGGGAGCCGAATTCCTGGACAAGGTCAAGGAAGGCTGGCTGGACTTCGATGTGGCGGTGGCCACTCCGGACATGATGGGCAAGGTTGGGCCCCTGGGTCGGATTCTCGGCCCCCGGGGCCTCATGCCCACCCCCAAGGCCGGTACTGTGACCTTCGATGTCGGCCAGGCCGTCAAGGAGATCAAGGCCGGAAAGATCGAATACCGGGTGGACCGGACGGGAAATGTCCATGCACCCATTGGAAAGGTCTCTTTCGAGCTGGTGCAGCTTTCGGACAATCTGGCGGCTTTCATGGACTCCATCGTCCGACAGCGGCCGGCTTCGGCCAAGGGGATGTACGTCAGGGGCGTGAGTGTATCGAGTACCATGGGGCCCGGCGTCGCAATCGATCCCAACCTGTACCGGCGGAGCCTCTGATGAAACGCACAGACAAAGAAAGCTTCGTCGAGGAGTTCAGAGAGAGGCTCCAGGAGTCTCCCGCGATCTTCCTCACTGATTTCACCGGTCTGGACGTGAAGTCCATGACCGTTCTCAGGGATGAGCTTCGGAAGACCGGGGCCGAATACCTGGTGGTGAAGAACCGCCTGGTCCGAAGGGCCCTGGAGGATACAGAGATCCCTGATCTTTCCGAGTGGCTCCTTGGGCCCACCGGTGTGGTCTTCGGTCACACCGGACCCGTGGCAGCCGCCAAGGCCGTGGCCGACTTCGCCAAGAATCACGACGAGCGGCCGGCCTTCAAAGTGGCGGTCCTGGACAATGCGCTCCTGGATCCGTCCCAGATCGACCGCCTGGCCAAGCTGCCTACGAGGGACGTGCTCCTGTCCATGCTGGCGGGCGCACTGGAAGCTCCCATGGCGGCCCTCGCTGGTGCCATGGAGGCAAAGATGCAGGAGATGTCAGGCCTTCTGGAGGCCCTTCGGGCAGAGAAGGAGGGCGAGGGCGCGTAGTTGGCGTCCTGGCCCTGGGGGGCCGAAGGGGGGTGTGCCTGGGAAAGCGCCGCCTCCATTGGATTCAACGTAACGGCTATTTCTTTTCTAAAGTGCCGGCAGTGGCCGGGAGAGTAACGGAGGATTTTCAATCATGGCTGTGAACCACGAAGAGCTTCTCGAGACCATCGGCAATATGACCGTCCTCGAGCTGTCCGAGTTTGTCGATGCTTTCAAGGAGAAGTTCAACGTAACGGCCTTGGCCGCCGCCCCCGCTGCCATGCCCGGGGCGGGAGTTGAGGCTGCGGTCGAGGAGGAGAAGGACGAGTTCGACGTCGTTCTGGAGGGCGTCGGCGACAAGAAGATCCAGGTCATCAAGGTGGTCCGTGAGGTCACCAGCCTGGGTCTCAAGGAAGCCAAGGAGCTGGTGGACAACGCTCCGGGGGCGGTGAAAGAAGCTGCGTCCAAGGATGAGGCGGAGCAGATCAAGGCCAAGCTGGAAGAGGTCGGCGCCACTGTCGTTCTGAAGTAGGTACTCCCGCCCCCTCCCGGCCGGGTCCGGAATGTTCTTCCGGGCCCCCGGGGGGCGGGGGCCTACACGCCTGGCTCGGGTTCGGAGAAACGAGCTCGAAGTTCGAAAAATGGGCAGTAGGTGAAGGTCCCCGCCGCCGGGAGGGTCGTTCTTTCCACCCCGGGGAGGGGTCCTGTGCGTCCCATTTGTTATACGAGTGCCCAGGGCGACGGCGTAGCCCAGAAGTGTGCGCCGGACTTCAGGTTTTTCAGTTCTGTTTTCTCGGGCTCCATCCACGATGTGGTCTGAAAAAAAGGGGGAAGTCCCGTTGGATATTCGGAGCGATGGTCGGTCGGTGTTGAGCTTCTCGAAGCTCAAGCCGGTCATGCCGATGCCTAATTTGCTGGACGTTCAGCTTCGTTCCTTTGAAAAGCTCATCGAAAGCGAGGTCCCTCCTGAGGAGCAGTGGGATTTCGGTCTCGATCGCGTCTTCGGGGAGATCTTCCCCATCACCGACGTGAATGAGAACTTCACGCTGGAGTATGTCTCCGCCACCCTCGGTGAGCCCAAATACTCGGTGGAAGAGTGCATCGAGCGGGACATGACCTATGCGGCGCCCCTGAAGGCGACGCTGAGGCTCATTGTGTGGGAGGACATGGAGGACGGCGAACGCCGGCCCAGGGATATCATCGAGAAAGAGGTCTACCTGGGTGACCTCCCTCTCCTCACCGAGCTCGGCACCTTCATCATCAACGGTGCCGAACGGGTGGTGGTGAGTCAGTTGCATCGGTCTCCCGGGGTCATCTTCGAAGAGAACATCCACCCCAACGGCACCAAGCTCCACAGTGCCCGGATCATCCCCTTCCGGGGATCCTGGGTGGAGTTCACCGTCGATATCAACAACGTCTGTTACGTCCATATCGACAAGAAGAAGAAGTTTCCTGCCACGGCCCTTCTTCGGGCCTTCGGGTATGGGGACGATTCCGAGGTCTATCGGCTCTTCTTCTCCGTCCAGGAAGTGGACCTGAAAAAGGCGGCCAAAGAGGGGCGGGATCTCACCGGTACGGTTCTGGCCAACGATGTGGTGGACCCGGAGACCGGAGAGATTCTCCTGGAGCAATCCTCGGAAGTGACCGAGGAGACCCTTGAGCGCCTGGAGCGGGCTGGAATCAAGAAGATCCAGGTCTACACCCGGGATGGCGCCCCATCGCCCCGGGGCGAGAGCCCCATTGTCAAGAACACCCTGAAGAAGGATCCTACCAACAACGAGGAAGAGGCCCTGTCGGCCATCTATTCCCTCCTGCGGCCGGGTGAGCCGCCCAACGTGGAGACAGCCCGGGCCGCCCTGGAGCGGGTCTTCTTCAACCCCAAGCGTTACGATCTGGGACGGGTGGGCCGCTACAAGATCAACCAGCGGTTGCATCTGGACGTGCCGAAGCATACCACGGTCCTCACCAAAGAGGACTTCGTCGCCATTCTTCGGTACCTCATCGAGCTCAGCGACGGCGTGGGGTTCACGGACGACATCGACCATCTGGGGAACCGGCGGGTGCGGACGGTGGGCGAGCTCATTGCCAACCAGTTCTCCGTGGGACTCTCCCGAATGGCCCGTCTGGTGAAGGAGCGGATGTCCATCAACACGGATCCGGAAAAGGTCAACATCGATGACCTGGTGAACGCTCGGACCGTCTCCGCCGTCATCCAGGCATTTTTCGGGTCCAGCCAGCTCTCGCAGTTCATGGACCAGACCAACCCCCTGGCGGAGATGACCCACAAGCGTCGTCTCAGCGCCCTGGGGCCCGGCGGTCTGACCCGGGAGCGGGCGGGCTTTGAGGTTCGGGACGTCCACTATTCCCATTACGGGCGGATGTGCCCCATCGAAACCCCCGAGGGCCCGAACATCGGCCTCATCACCTCTCTCACCACCTACTCTCGAATCAACGAGTTGGGGTTCGTGGAGACGCCCTACCGGAAGGTGGTGGAGGGGAAGGTCACCAACGACCTGGAGTGGCTCAGCGCCAACGAAGAGGAGGAGGCCCGTATCGCCCAGGCCAACGCCCCCCTCAGCGACGACGGGTCCTTCAAGCGGGAGTTCGTCCTCTGCCGGGAGCGGGGCGACTTTCCCCTCCTCCGGCCCGAGACCATCGACTACATGGACGTGGCCCCGGATCAGCTGGTCTCCGTGGCCGCGGCCCTGATTCCCTTCCTGGAGCACGACGACGCCAACCGGGCCCTCATGGGCTCCAACATGCAGC
>CAZSDD010000166.1:0-5619 GCA_964605505.1 uncultured Gemmatimonadaceae bacterium
GAGGACGCCCCCTGGATCTTCCTCTATCGTCCCATCCGCTACTATGGGGTCAGCCTCCGGCTTCCGGATTGGGAGCCCAGGGCCGACGGCCTGTTGATCTTCAACTGAACGAGGTCCCCGGCCGGGGACCCTTCTCCGGAGAGGTTTGCGGCCCGAACGCCCCCTGGCTCTTCCCTGGCCCGATGTGACTTTTCGGGCAGGGAGGAGTTCTTGCTTTCCCCTTTTCCCACCTTGCCCCTGAGGAAGGGCCATCCCAGGATGAACCGGGACTCCATCGGTTCCTCTCCCCCCGGAGGCTTACATGAAGCGGCAACCCCTCCTCCCTCTCCTCCTCCTCTTCCTGGGCGGGCCCGCCCTTCTCCAGTCCCAGGAGTACGCCGCCCTCTCACCCCAGGTCCGGGAGTTTGTGTCGGTGGATGCTCCGGTTTTCGCCATCACTCATGTCAGGGTGGTGGACGGAACTGGAGGCGGCGTCCTGGAAGGCCAGACGATGGT
The DNA here is from genome assembly GCA_964605505.1 of uncultured Gemmatimonadaceae bacterium. Classification (GTDB taxonomy): domain Bacteria; phylum Gemmatimonadota; class Gemmatimonadetes; order Longimicrobiales; family Gaopeijiaceae; genus CAZSDD01. The sequence goes on from CAZSDD010000166.1 coordinate 496, forward strand.
GGTGTCCGGAGGCCGGATCCAGGCACTGGGAGCGACGGAGGCCACACCGGTCCCCCCCGACGCCGAAGTCGTGGATGGAAACGGAATGACCCTGATCCCGGGAATCGTGGGGATGCACGACCACATCTTCTACCCCGCCGGTCCCGGTCACTACAACACCCTGGAGTACAGCGCCCCCCGCCTCTATCTGGCCGCCGGGGTCACTACCATCCGGACTACCGGAGGTATGGAGCCCTACACGGAGATGAACCTCCGGGACGCCATCATGGAGGGGGAGGTCCCGGGACCCCGGATCCACGTCACCAGCCCCTACCTGGAGGGGCCCGGAGCCTTCACCTTCCAGATGCACGAGCTGGAGAGTCCGGAGGAGGCCCGGCGCATGGTGGGTTACTGGGCCGAGACGGGTATCGACGACTTCAAGGCCTACACCAACATCACCCGGGCCCAGTTGGCGGCAGCCATTGACGAGGCCCACCGGCGGGGAATGAAGATCACCGGGCACCTCTGCTCCATCGGCTTCCGGGAGGCGGCGGAGCTAGGGATCGACAACCTGGAACACGGGATCCTGGTGGACACGGAGTTCGTCCCCGGCAAAGAGCCGGACGTCTGCCCGTCCTCCAGGGCGACCAGGGAGTCCCTCCTGGCCCTGGACGTGGCAGGAGAAGAGGTCCGGACCACCATCCGGACTCTGGTGGAACACGGGGTGGCCGTCACCTCCACCCTTCCGGTCTACGAGATCTCCGTCCCGGGGCGGCCTCCGGTCAACCAGATGGTCCTGGACGCCATGGCCCCGGATGCCCGGGAGTCCTATTTGACTCGCCGGGCTCGAATCGGTGCCGGATCCGACGGTACTGCGGAGGCCGCCCTCGAGCTGGAAATGGCCTTCGAGCGGGCCTTCGTGGAGGGCGGAGGGCTCTTGCTGGCAGGCCCCGACCCTACCGGGTATGGCGGGGTCCTTCCGGGGTTCGGGAACCACCGGGAAATCGAGCTTCTGGTAGAAGCAGGTTTCACCCCTGAGGAGGCCATCCGCATCGCCACCCGGAACGGGGCCCTCTACCTGGAGGAGTTGGACAGGATCGGAACGCTGGAGGTGGGGAAGCAGGCGGACATGGTTCTCCTGGACGGCGATCCCACCCGTGACATCGCCCACATCCGAAACGTCGTGACGGTCTTCAAGGAGGGCGTGGGCTACGACTCGGCCGGGCTCTTCGCCTCGGTAAAGGGGACGGTAGGGGTGCGGTAGGACGAAGCCGATCTCCGCCGGGTCTCCTCCGCCACCGTCTGGCGTCCCCCTATCTTCCGGCCCGCAACGAACGCTGGTACGATCTCCACCCGGGACAGATGTAGGTGTGCAACTTCCAGAGCCTGCCCACGAAGGATCGGGGATTCGCCTCCGCCTTCTTTCTGAATGGGCAGTCCTGGCAGTTGTGCTTCTTCTCCTGGGTCATGGCTCCTCCCTTTCCTGTCCGATCTATTCCGAGCAACCTTCTTTCCCGTTCATTCCTGACAGCCTTTTTGCCCGGCCATTTCCGACAACCTTCTTGCCCGTCTATCCCCGACAATCGTTTTGCACGGCATCCTCTGTGCGCCACCTTACTCCTTTGTGCGCCGCATTACTCTTTTGTGAGCCACATTACTCTTCAGCAAAATAACCCGGGCTCCGAGCTCTGGCGCCCCCATTTTCCGGCGGGATTTCTCGTGGCCCCACCCTCCGAGGGTTTGTTCGCGCCTTCATCCCCTGGCGGGGGCCATTCTGTCGAGTGCCTCAGCACCCAGGCCACCTCAAGGGCGACGGAGGAGTGTCTGGATGGAAACGACATCCTCCAGCTACCCCTGTCCAGGTCGCTGGCGTTGGAACTTCCCCGGCTCCTTGTGACTTTGATCCATCGGCGACACACTGGCTCTGAAACAGGCGGGGATACCCGCTGATCTTCAGAAGGGAAGAGAGAAAGGGAAACCATGTCCTTCGCTCCACTGCGCCATTGGACGAATACCTCGAGACTTCTGCACCAGGCCGTGGTCCTGGCAGGCCCCCTGCAGAAAATGCTGAACGAGCCCCGGAAGAACTATCTCCACCTCCCCCAGCACGTTCGCCCCTGGGGGCTGGAGTCTCAGCCTTTCCCCAACGGGGCCGTGGTTCAGGTGGATTTCCGGGAGGTCCAGCTACGGTATCTCGATAGTGGGGGGCAAGCCCACCGGTTCTCCCTCCCGGACCACAGCCAGGCCAGCCTTCTGGGCGCTCTCCTCTCCGCTCTCAGGGAAGACGGCCTGGGCGAAGCCCTGGACCGAGGCGCCGGAGACGTGGACGAGGAGGAGTTCCGCCACACCGAAGCCCTGGCCCCGAACCGGGAAGAGGCGGCCCAGTATGCGGATGTCCAGTACCAGGTGTTCACGGGGTTGGCCCGGTTCCGGGCCCGCCTGGAGGGCGCCATGAGCCCCCTCATGGTCTGGCCTCATCACATGGACCTCTCCACCCTCTGGTTCCACCCGTCGAACCCGGGCATGGACGAGGGAAAGAAGCACCTGAACTTCGGATTCGCCCCGTACACGGCAGGCCAGTACGACCTTCCGTATCTCTACGCCTACGCCTACCCCTACCCCGAGCCCTTCCAGGCTCCGCCGGTCCCGGAGCCGGCCTTCTGGCACCGGGAAGGCTGGCGGGGCGTGGTGATCCGTTACGAGGACCTGATCGGATCCGCCGACCCGGATGCCCTGGTGGAATCCCTGTCCCGGGAGGTGTTTTCCATCCTGGCCCCCCTGCTGGAGAGATGAGCGGACCGGATCGGCGCTTCCCTTGAAAAGCTCACGGAAGGAGCCTTCTGTGCCCCGACGTCCTGTGAAGGTGGCCACCTGGAGCCAACTTACGGACCAGTCTCCCCGATATGCCCGGGTGGGCGAGGTGGACCTGGTGGTGGTCCGCCACGACGATCATGTCTCCGCCCTCTACGGGCGCTGCCTTCACCGGGGCGCCCTCATGGCCGACGGCCACGTGGAGGGCGGTAATCTCATCTGCGGGGTCCACAAGTGGGATTACCGTCTGGACACCGGAGTGAGCGAGTACGACAACACGGAGATCCTGTACCGTTTCCACGCCTGGGTCCACCAGGAGTCGGACGCCGTTCTGGTGGACGAAGAGGAGATCGAGACATGGGCCCGGGAGCACCCTCAACCCTTCCGGAGGGAAGAGTACCTGGGGCTCTATCAGGATCCCACCGGAACACCGGAGGAACCCTTCAACGCCCACATCCGGGAGTTGGCACGGCACGGCCTGGACCGGGTGGGCCACCATGGCCCTGTTTCGGCCATGGGCGTCCCCCTGACCCTGCTCCCCCGGTGGACGGATCTCCAGATCGTCACGGCCCAGCTGGCCCGCCTTCCCCTCATGGACGACGACCCGGTGGGAACGGAGGTGGTCATCGGTCCCGGCAGCAGACAGCCCCTCCGGTTGGAGATCCCCCTCCTGGTGACGGACATGAGCTTCGGAGCTCTGAGCCGGGAGGCCAAGGTGGCCCTGGCCATGGGGGCGGAGATGGCCGGCACCGGCATCTGTTCCGGTGAGGGGGGCATGCTCCCCGAGGAGCGGGAGGCCAACTCCCGGTATTTCTACGAGCTGGCCTCGGGACGGTTCGGCTTCAGCCTGGAGAAGGTCTCTCTCTGCCAGGCGTTCCACTTCAAGGCGGGACAGGGCGCCAAGACCGGGACCGGTGGCCATCTTCCGGGCCACAAGGTGACGGAGGAGATCGGGGCGGTGCGGGGAATCGAAGCAGGAAAGCCGGCCGTGAGCCCCTCCCGGTTCCCGGACCTTTCGTCGGTGGAGGATTTCCGCCGCGTGGCGGAGGAGGTCCGGGAGGCCGCCGGAGGCATTCCCATCGGATTCAAGATGTCGGCCCAGGACATCGAGGCCGACCTGGACTTCGCCCTGGAGGTGGGGGTGGACTACATCATCCTGGACGGACGGGGGGGCGCCACCGGCGCCGCGCCGAACCTTTTCAAGGAGAACATCGGAGTCCCCACCATCCCGGCCCTGGCCCGGGCCAGAAAACACCTGGGCGCCCGAGGGGCGGATCAGGTCTCCCTCGTCATTACGGGAGGCCTCCGGACCGAGTCGGACTTCGTGAAGGCCCTGGCCCTGGGAGCCGACGCCGTGGCCGTGGGAAACTCGGCCCTCCAGGCCATCGGGTGCCTGGCCATGCGGGCGTGCCACACCGACAACTGCCCCGTGGGGATCGCCACCCAGAAGGGGGGCCTTCGGAGCCGCCTGGTGGTGGAGGAGTCGGCAAGGCAGTTATGGAACTACCTGGAGGCCACCACCGAGCTCATGAAGGTCCTGGCCCGGGCCTGTGGCCACCGGCATCTCCGGGACTTCCGCTCCCGGGATCTCACCACCTGGGACCGGACCATGGCCGAGCTGGCCGGCGTGCGCTTCGCCGGCGTGGGAGCGGTTCCGGCTTTATTCTGACTCCCAGTCCAACCCACGTGAACCCGCGGAGAGGCGTTCCCATGAGCCCTGACCCTGACCTGTTCCTCGTCATCACTTCCCACGGCATCGGGGAGGGGAGCCGGACCTGGGCGAGACCGCCATGGGTTCCTCTTCGGACGCAGCGGGTGTCCGGTCAGTCAGTCTGCTCGAACGAGGGCCTGGGCGAGACTGACGAGGAGGGCTTCAGGCTCCTTCGTCACCTGACGCCACGTCACCCGGATGACCCGGAACCCTGCACCCGTCAGCACCGCATCCCGACGACGGTCGCGCTCGAAGGCACCGGAAGAGGAGTGAAACGCGAACCCATCGATTTCCACGATGAGCCGCTGCCGTCGCCAGAGGAAATCGACTTCGTATCCGCTGACCCTGGCATTCACCTGCGGTATACGGAGCCGGGCTTTCCGAACGAGCTTGAGGAATCGTGCCTCCGCTTCCGATCGGGTAAAGACAGCTTCGTTGTCTCGATCAACGAGGTCCCGGAGGAGGGGAGTGCCGGAACGGCGCGGGTGGCGGGCGAGGAGTTTTCGAATCTCCTTCCTATCGCTGAGGCGTTCGCGAAGGGCCACCGCCAGCGCCTGTTCGACCCTGCGGTCGTTGACCGAGCCGGCAAGATCGAGGAGCGTTCTGGCCGGCACTGTGACGGG
>CAZSDD010000167.1:0-5618 GCA_964605505.1 uncultured Gemmatimonadaceae bacterium
GGATCATCCCGCCATTCCGGTCCACCATGGTCCTCAGCGGAGCCATGCGGGTCGGGAACCTCGCCGATCTCGCCGGATCCCTCTTTCGGGTCCTGACCTATACCGGGCTCGCGCTATGGCTCGGATTCCTGCGGATATCCCGGTGGCGGCCTCTCCTGTGAGACTCCGCCTCAGACGGAGATTTCCAATCTCCTTTTCTCCTCTCTGATGCTCCCCCGTGAACGCCGCGGAGGAGACCGGCAGGCAGGCCCCGGGGTTCAATTCATTCGCACCACTCCGATCCCTTCGGCCTCCCGCCACTCGATGGTGGTCCCGAAAGGCTCTGACCGCTCGATGAGATCATCGATGATCTTCCGTCCCAGCTCCCGGTCGGCCAGAAGGGGACGGCCCCGCTGAGAGGGCGGCAGGCCGAAGCCCAGGGTGATGGGATGAAGCTCCACTGCCACCAGTTCCCCGCCCTTCCAGGTGGGCATGGCGATCACCGACTCCCAGATTTCGCGCTGCGTGGGAAACCCTCGGGTTTCGTTGGCATACCGGGCAGCGTTGAAGTCCGCCACGTGATGGTTCTCTCCCAGGTCATAGGGGCTGTAGTTCTCTTCGGGAAGACGCAGCAGCGTCTCGTTCTGGAACATGAAATCCCCCAGGCTGTAGAAGATCGGCTTTCCCTGGTAGATCTCGATGCCTCGCAGCACATGGGGACCGTGCCCGGCCACCACGTCGGCGCCGGCGTCGATCATTGCCCGGGAGAAGGTCACCAGGAAGTCGGGGGGGTATCCACGGCTGGCCCCGCTCTGGTGGGTGTGGCTGGTGACGATGACGTAATCGGCCAGAGCCGCTGCGTTCCGGACCACCGCCGCCACCTCTTCCACGTCCTGGGAGTTCAGCGTCTGGGGATCGTCCCGATTGACACGGAGGGGACTCAGTCCAGGGCGGCCCCTCACCGCTCCCTTGGGCTTGCTGGCCACGGAGTGGGCCGTGAAGCTCGAGGCTACTGAGATGAGAGCCACCCGACCGCCGTGAGTCTCCAGGAACTTGGCTTCACGGGCTTCGTAGAGGTTCTCCCCCACTCCGGCATGGACCAGGCCCGCCTCCTCCAGGTACCTGCGCGTCAGACGCATCCCCTCCACGCCGTAGTCGCCGGTATGGTTGTTGGCCAGGGAGCCCAGGTCGAAGCCGGCCCACACCAACTCCTGCACGAGGGCCGGCTCTCCCCGCATATAGGTGCCCCCGCTCTGGTGCATGGGATAGGGCTCGTAGTCGTGAAAGAGCATCTCCACGTTGGTGAAGGCCACATCGGCGTCGCGGATGAGGTCGACCATCCGCAGGAACTCGGGCTCCCGATAGACGGAGAGCCGCCGGGTGATGATGGCGTCGCCCGTCAGGGCCATGGTGAAGGTGTGCCCTTCCGGGGGCTGCTGGCAGGGTGCCGGGGACGGCATGGCAAGGATCGCCGCCGGAATCAGTATGCTCAGGAATCGCCTCATGGGCCGGCCTCCAGAAATGCGTGGAATCGATCCCTCCCGCACGCCGGAGTACCGATTGGAATCCGGAACGGGAGAGTGGGCCATTCTAATGGCCGGACGGCTGAGTGTCACGACGAGGGGAAAGCCGCAGCGGTTGCGGATCCGGCGTTAGCTGCGGACATTCCCGCCGTGCCGGATGTGTTCGCAGGGTTTCCGGCCCATCTCAATCCTGACCCGCTGGAGTGGAAGCATGGCTGCTCAAACCGATTCTTCTCGCCGACAATCCCCGTCCCGGCGCACTTTCTTCTTTTTCGGCTTTCTGTTTCTCGCTCTGGCACTTCCTCTCTCGCTGGCGGCCCAGGCCCCCACCGGCATGGCTTTTCCAGGGGAGGAATGGGAGAGGGTGAGCAATCAGGACCTTCAGGGATACGGGTGGGACCGGGACGCCCTCAGAAGCCTTTCCCAGTTTGTCCGGGACAGTGCAAACAGCACCGGCCTCGTGGTGGTGGACCGGGGTCGGGTGGTTTTCGAATTTGGAGACGTGGAGGAACTGTCCTATCTGGCCTCTTGCCGGAAGAGCGTTCTGGCGATGCTATACGGGTATTGGGTCGAGAACGGCGTCATCGATCTGGAGCGTACTCTCGCGGATATGGGGGTGGACGATGTGGGAGGCCTCCTTCCCATCGAGAAGCAGGCCACGGTCCACCACCTGATCACTGCCCGCTCCGGAGTCTATCACCCCGCTTCGAACTCTGGAGACAACCTGGCTGATGCCCCGGAACGAGGATCACGGGAGCCAGGCACCTACATGCTCTACAGTAACTGGGACTTCAACGCCGCCGGCGCCGTCTTCGAGGAACTCACGGGTCGCAACATCTACGACGAGCTTCAGGCCCAACTCGCCATCCCCCTGAATTTCCAGGACTGGGATCGGAGCGCCCAACGCAAGAGCGGCGACCTCACCGTCTCCAGGAATCCTGCCTATCATATGTGGCTTTCAACCCGGGATATGGCCCGGATCGGCCATCTCATGCTGAACGAGGGGACCTGGGGTGACGAGCAGATTCTATCGAGGGATTGGGCCCGACGCATTTCCAGCGTTGTGACCCCTCTGGAGGAGATGAATCCCCTCCCACGCAGAGACGGTTACTTCGGTTACGGGTACATGTGGTGGGTCTGGGACGGTCCCGGGGCCGTAGGACCTTTCGAGGGTGCCTATACGGCCCGGGGGGCCGTTGGTCAGTGGATCACCGTGCTTCCCGCCGTGGATCTGGTCATCTCCCACAAGACCAACTCCGTCTATCGGCGCACCACAAGCTGGGAGTCCTGGCAGCGGATGCTGGAGTTGATCCTCGAGGCCAGGGGGGAGGCCCCCGAGGGTCCCTACCCCTGGGGGTAGCTCTGGCGATACCGACCTGGGAGGCGAGGCCTCGCCATCAGGTTCCTCCGCCCCGACCTGGTGGCGGCCGTGGCGGTCCAATCAGCGGAACTGCGGGCCGTTCAGGCCACCGATTCCTTCCGGGGGAATGACTGCGGTGGGGCTGAAGATGATTCGTGGTCTTCCTCTGTGGAGGATCGTGCGGGACCATGGAAGGGCTTACTCCGGACGCTCTCTGGAAGTAGCCTTTCCTTGCGGAACAGGTGATCTCTCTCGGTGATCCAGTCGATGCCATCGACGGTGATGGCCCAAGCACCGGCCGGGGTCCGCATCAACCATCCCTTCTCCTTCAGATACCAGAGATGGTAGTCCAGCTGGCCCTCGGCCATCTCCAGGTAGTTCTCCAGCTCGTAGATTCCCACCCCGGGCTCCGAGGATGAGCGCCTGCGCGCCTGGTACAGCACGGACAGGATCCACTGTTGGATGCGTTGATCCTCGTCCACCCCCCCCAGGGGCGCCTCGAAAAACAGACTCCACTGGCTGCTCTTCCCCGACTCGTAGCGGGCGTCGTATCTCGCACGCTCATGGGGATCCGACAGGACACGGTGTGCCTCGGAAAGGGCAAGGAACCTCTCCGAATCACCGGTGGAGGCGTTGTCGGGATGGTAACGCTTCGCCAGCAGTCGGAAGACCCTCTCGATGGTCTCGGCATCGGCGTTGCAGCTCACCTGCAGGACTTCGTAGTGATCGATGAAGCGTTCTTCGGACATGAGGCATCCTTCAAGGGGGTCAGGCATTCTTTCCGGCCCGGCCGTCCCTCGGGCCGAGCCGCCGAAAGCTCGGCCGCATATTAAAAGCTATATCAGTCCGACCCCGCGCCGCCAGCTTTTTGAGGGGAGGGACGCTGCGGCCGAGGCCACCCGGCGGGGGCCACGTCCATGGTGGACATGGACATGAACCAATCGGCGACCCGGAGCCTCTTTCGAATACCATCCCCGTGATGGTCTGTCCGGAAACGCCCATGGGGGAGAGCGCAGCCGGGGGACTCCGGGGCGGCCCTGGGGTGTGGCGGATCCCCGGTCCGGGTGGCATTCTCAACAGCCCCGAAGCCTCGTCCCCGGACGGGGCCCGCTGCCGACTCACCTGCGATCACAGCCGTGGAGCACAAGACCATGAAGCCGATTCGCCGATTCGTGCTCGCCCTCCCCCTCCTGGTCCTCTTCGCCAGCCCAGGCTCACCGGCCAGGGCCCAGGAGAGCTACCCCTCCAGCTTCGGCCCTGACATCGTCGAGGCCGAGATGGTCCAGGACGCACTCCGGTTCCTGGAGTCCAACTTCGACGCCCAGGTGGAGGAGTGGATCCGGATCACCGAAATTCCGGCGAAGTCGGGCCACGAGGAGGCCAGGGCGGCCTACCTCATGGAAGCCCTCCAGCAGGAAGGAGTGGAGGTGCATGTGGACGAGGCCGGCAACCTGGTGGCCCGAATCCCGGGGACCGGCGAGGGGCCCACCGTTGTGTTCGGAGCCCATATGGACACGGTGCACCCCATGGACACGGATGTGACAGTGCGTCGGGACGACGGCATCCTCCGGGCACCCGGAGTGTTCGACAACAGCGCCTCGGTGGCGAACATGATGGCTGTGATCCGCGCCCTGAAGCACACCGGCGTCCAAACCCGGGGAGATCTGATCTTCCTGGGCACGGTGGAGGAGGAGCTCGGCTTCAACGGGATGGACGCCTGGCTGGAGGCCAACCAGGGCGTCGCCGACATGGTGGTGTCCCTGGATGGGGGATTGGGAGGTGTGTCGTACGGAGCCCTCTGGTTCGGTGAGCGGCGCTACACCTTCCATGGAGAAGGGGCCCATACGCTCAACTCCAAAGGCATGCCCCACCCGGCACGGGCTCTGGCGGAGGCCATCGAGTCCATATACGAGATCCCCCTCCCGGGTGGTGACCCCTTCGCCGTCTACAACGTGGGGATGTTGGGAGGGGGGAAGGTCACCAACGCCATCCCGCAGGAGACCTGGTTCACGGTGGATCTTCGCTCCGTGTCCCCTCCCCTCCTGGATGAGCTCGACGTAGAGCTGGATCGACGGGTGGCCCTGGCGGCGGACCGCCACGGCGTGGACTGGACCCGGGATCCACCCTCTAGCCCCTCCGCCGTGGACGCAGCCCGGGACATGCTCCCCCGGGCCGAGCGCCGCTCCCACCCGCTGGTGCAGACGGCGGTGGATGTCTACGAGTATCTGGACCTTCCTGCAGAGGCCCGGGACACGGGCTCCACGGATGCGGTGCCCGCCGTTCGTCGGGGCATTCCGGCCATCGCCATGGGTCGGGGCAGAGGGGGCGGCACCCATACTCTCGCCGGGTGGGCCGAGGCTGAAAGTGCCCTGGAGGCCACGAAGGCCGTGCTCCTGGTGGGAGTGAGCATGGCCGAGCTGACGTTCCGGTGAGGAGGGCCTGTGGGTAGCGAAAAGCTCATCGCAGTGCGGGAACGGCTGGCCGAGGGCCCTCGAGGCAACTACGGTGGAATGACGGGCGGGATCATGTGCCCAGGCGAGCAGCCGGAGAGGGGGCATTAGGCCGTTCGGGGACTCGCATGTGACGACAGACGCGGTGTGGGGCACGCGATGGCTTGGATGCGCGGCGCGCCCCACGGCGGGTTCGAGCTCCACATGTGGCGAATCAGACGCCGGACCGACGGATCAATCCGCGGCCGTCCTCCTTTGGGCCTGCTTTTCCGGCGCCAGTAGGCCCGAAAGCCTCTGCGGTGCCAG
>CAZSDD010000168.1:0-5586 GCA_964605505.1 uncultured Gemmatimonadaceae bacterium
TGTCCGTCGGCGGCGAGCAGATCAAAGCCGGTGAACCAGGCGCTCGGGTCCACGTGGATGGTCAGTGCGTCGTCGGCCGGGATCTCCAGAGCCGGTGCGATGGCCATCTCGATCTCGATCTCAGCGTCGAAGTACACCGTGAAAGGCTCTGCGTCGCCGGTGTCCGGCACGTACTCACCGCTCACGACCATGCTGGCGCCGGTCGGGAAGTCGGGGTACACGGCCCGAAGCTCGGCCAGGATGGAAGCGAGCCCAGCCTGCTTCTCGGGGTCATCGCCGTCGTCCTCGTCCAACTCCAGATCCTCTACCTCGAACTCCAAAAAGGTGTACGTGCCTTCGGTGATCTGACTCGTGCCGAGGCTGATGGCGCCACCATCCAGCGGCAGGTTCACGAGGTGCGGGCCGCTCTCGAACTCGCACTCCTCAATCTCCGTCTCCCCGTCGTCGTCGATAACGGTGCAGGTCTCGGTGCCCTCGAGCTCGAACTCGGAGACGATGAACTGCACGTCGGAGATCTCGAAGACGCCCCCATTCGCCGGGATCGCGATTGCCTCGGGCCCGAAGGCCGTCGGCGCGAGCGAGGCACCGTCGGAGTTTAGCGCCGATGTGGTGGAGACGGTGGCGAAGCGAAGCTCCACCGCCGCCGTGCCCGGCGGGCCGGTCGAGTCACTACAAGCGCCCACAAGCGGGACGAACAGCAGGGCTGCAATCAGTCGTTTCATGATGGTTCCTCTGTTCAGAGTGTCGAGGACACGCGGCTTTCACGTGCCACGGCGCTCCGATCGGCTTCTTCGGCAGCCCGGCCCGTCTCCGTGAGACGCCGGGCTTTGCGGCTCCCCCTCGCGGAGGATGTGCCCTTTCGGAAGCGCCCTACACTCCAAGACGATCCAAAGAGGGAAGATGTCACAGGTGGTATTCCTGAAGGTAAGGCAACACGGCGGTGTCCACCAAGACACCCAAACGACAGCGTTAAGGAAAATCGGTCTCGGCCGCACGAAGGAGTTCCCCGTTCTTGAGCCCTGACCAGTCACGGTCATATACAGTATGGACCGTCTCAGCTGTCAGGTGCCTGGAGAGGCGCCGGGGAAGAGATTCGTCAAGAAGGAGACGCAACGGAGGTCAATGCCTCGCCCGCGAGCTCCAGGGCCGCCTCGGCCTGCTCACGCCGGACGGAAGGGAAGTCCTCAAGGAACCCGTCAAGCGTATCTCCGCCGCGGAGGTAGTCTACGAGATTCTGGACGGGGACCCGCGTCCCCACGAAAACCGCCGTGCCCCCGAGAACCTCCGGATCTGAAATGATGATGTCCTGACGTTTCATGATCATGGTCGTTCCTCCTGGCCGAATCTACACCACCTGCATCCCCGGCGCTCCACTTTCTCAAGTTAAGGTCCCTGAAACCCGTTCTGGAAGAGCGATGCCGGCGTCGGCAGGAAAGAACGGAACGGCAAACGGCATAGGAACAACTGAGCCAAGAGGCTGAAGTCCCCGCTCACCAGTGCTGGGGGTCCAGAACCTGTTTGGGGGGCAGGCGAGAGCCTGGTGACTGATCAGACGCTATGGGCCTCGGTGTCCGGGCGTGGATCGATGAGCAGCGCCAACATTGGGGCCGGGATGGCGAGAAGTTGCCGCTTCTCGTCGGAAACCCGTTCGGTCACGTTTCGAGTGGCGAGGACGCAACGGCCATAGGCGGCCGTGGCGGTCTGGGTTTCCCGCAGCCACGGTCCTTCGGTGTACTTCCCCTCGTAGGGGACCCCGTCCAGCCACCCGGCAGTAAAGTCGATCTCGGCTCTGGTAGCCGAGCGATAGTCGCAAAAACATATGCTTTTTCGCGGCCGTTACTGCAATAACGTATACTTTTCCTGCGCTGAACCCTCGTTACGGGGACGCGCCGCTCAAACGGAGCACACGATGAAGTGGGTAGTCAACCCAAAACCCCACCCCCTCAATGCGTCAAAAAGGACCCCCCTCCCACGGTTTGACGCTGGTTTGACGCCCCCGGGCTATCCTGCGCGTGGAATCGGTGACGTGGCCGGATCCCCGAAACGGGAGACTTGCTCGAGAGCCGGTTTTTTTTAGGATGGAAGCAGGGTGTCGAATGCGGCGTGACCCCATGCGTGAATCAAGAGATAGTAGAAGCAGATTAGGCAGAGAAATAAATTGGGTTAAGTTACATCAGTCATAAGCTGTGCGGCGTACACGGAAGCAATAGGCCGTAAGCAGTACAGCCGTAAGCGGTACTCCTTACGATGCGTGGCACTCTCTGTGACCCTCCACCCTTGCCGGGTTCCCGCTATGCGCATGAGATCGATTGCACCGCTGGCTCCGCTGCCGGGAGAGGAGGGTTACGGCCTTTTCGTCCGGGCTCGCGTCAGATGCAGGAATCGATGATCAGACTTCTACAGCACATCCTTGGTTCACAACACATCCGCCGTTCCGCGCTCCTGGCCCTCCTGGCCGTGTCGGTGGGGTGCGCCGGTCCGCCGCCCCCCTCCCAGCCCCTGCCCTCGGGGCCGGTAGGCCTGAAGCCCGGCGACGCCATCCGGGTGAGCATCTGGCAGGAGCCGGACCTCACCGGCGAGTTCATGGTGGCCCGGAACGGAAAGGTCGTGTTTCCGCTGCTGGGCGAACGGGACGTGCTGGAAATGCCGCTGGAGGAGGTGGAGAGCCGCCTCACCGCCGACTACCGGGAGTACCTGGAGAACCCCTCGGTGGAGGTCATGGTGCTGAGGCGGATCGCCATCCTGGGAGAGGTGCGGCAGCCCAGCCTCTACATGGTGGACCCCACGGTGACGCTGACGGAGGCCCTGGCCCTGGCCGGGGGGGTGAGCCCCACGGGAAACAAGAACGACATCCGCCTGGTCCGGGGAGACCAGGTGCTGGTGCAGAGCATGGAGGGGAACCAGATCATCGGAGCCGCCGCCATCCAGTCCGGAGATCAGATCGTGGTGGGCCAGCAGAGCTGGGCCCGGCGGAACGCCACCTTCATCACCGCCGGTGTGGGAGCTACCACCTCCATCGTGGTGGCCCTGATCATCTCGGGGAGGCGATGAGGATGCCGCCGATGGCAGTGCAGCGGATAACGGCGCGGGCGATGGCGGTGCAGCGGATCATGGCGCGGCCGATGACGCCGCGGCCGACGGCGGTTCAGCGAATGAGGATTGAGCCGGCGATATCGGCGCAGGCGCCGCGGTCGACGCCCCCGCCCCATCGCACCACGGAGGCCGGCACGTGAGCGATCACCTTCCGGACCGGACCCGGTCCCAGGGGCCCATGAAGTTCTACGACACCGGCGACCAGGGCGTGGGCAGCATCCGCATGGGGCCCCCCCTCCCCCCGCAGCCGCCCCCCGACGAGATCGGGCTGGAAGACATCTGGCGGCTCATCCGGCGGCAGTGGTGGCTGATCCTACTGGCCTTCGGGGTGGTGGTGGCGGCCACGGCGGTCTACACCTGGACCACCACGCCGGTGTGGCAGGCGTCGGCCCTGGTCCGGGTGGAGGAGCAGGGACTGGGCGGCCCGGCGGCCCTCTTTCCGGAGATGGCCGGCGAGAGCGACCTGGAGACGGAGATGCAGGTGGCCCAGACCCGGCCCATCCTGGCGGTGGTGGTCCGGGACCTCTCGCTGCACTTCCAGCTGAGGGAGCCGAAGGAGGTGCCCCGGCACCTTCTCTTTCCGCACCTGGACTTCGACCGGGCCACGCCGGAAGCCGAGTACGAGATCACCCGCCTGGGCCCCGACGCCTACCGCATCCGGAGCCTGGACGAGCTGGGCCCCCCGTTCCTTAGGGAGTTCTGGGCGGGAGACACGGTGCGGATCCCCGGCGGCGCCTTCGTCCTCCTGCCGGAGGTGGATATCCTGTCCGGCGGGGAGACCGGGGTTCCCGAGCGGATGGTGGTGGGGACCCTGGAGTTCGACCAGGCGGTGAGCGACCTGCAGAGGCAGGTGACCATGAGCCGGCCGGACCGCATGGCCAGCCTCTTCCGCATCGCCTACGAGGGCACGGACCGCTGGCTGGTGCGGAACCTGGTGAACGAGGTGGCGGCCTCCTTCATCGAGCAGCGGAAGGACGTCCAGAAGACGGAGGTCCGGAGCACGGTGGCCTTCCTGGAGGAGCAGACCTACCAGGTGCAGGTCCAGCTGGAGGCGGCGGAGGAGGCCCTGCAGGCCTTCCGGGAAGAGCGGCAGGTGGTGGCCCTGGGCTCGGAGGCCACGGAGCAGGTGAGGAGGCTGGCCCAGCTCCAGACGGAGCGGACGGCGCTGGCGGCGGAGCGGGACGCCCTGAGCAACCTCCTCACGGACATCCGGGCCTCCGGCGACCGGGCCCCGGACTACACGCGCCTCATCGCGTTCCCCACCTTTCTCCAGAACCCCACCTTCCAGAACCTGGTGGAGTCGCTGACGGAGGCGGAGCGCCAGAGGACGGAGCTTCGGGCCCGCTGGACGGAGAACCATCCCGGGGTGGTGGCCCTGGACGAGGAGATCGCCAGCCTGAAGGCCCGGCTGGGGGACATCGGCGGAAACTACCTCCGGTCGCTGAACGACCAGATCGCCTCCCTGGACGCGGTGCTGGTGCGGTTCGGCACGGACCTGGAACAGATCCCGGAGCGGGAGCTCCAGTTCGCCCGGCTCCAGCGGCAGACCACGCTTCTCTCGAACCTCTACTCCGTGCTCCAGCAGCAGCTGAAGGAGTCGGAGGTCACCGCCGCCGTGGAGGACCCCAGTGTGCGGGTGGTGGAGCCGGCGGTGCTGCCCAGGGAGCCGGTGAAGCCCCGGAAGGCCCTGAACATGGCCCTGGCCTCCGTCATGGGGCTCATGCTGGGGCTGGGGCTGGCCTTCGTGCGGCAGGCCATGGACAAGAAGCTCCGGTCCGACGACGACCTGAGCCAGATGCTGGACGCCCCGGTCCTGACCCGGATTCCCAGGCTCCCGGCCGCAGCGGGCAAGGGGCCCCGCTCCAACACCCTGGTGACCCAGACCCAGGGGACCTCCCTGCCGGCGGAAGCCTACCGGGTGCTCCGCTCCTCCATCTTCTTCGCCGGCCTGAACGGGAACGGCCGGAAGGAGATCATGGTGGCCAGCCCCGGGGCCCGGGACGGCAAGTCCGTCACCTCCTGCAACCTGGCCATCGCCTTCGCCCAGCAGGGGCTCCGGACGCTCCTGGTGGACGCGGACCTGCGCCGGAGCACCCTGCACCTGAGCTTCGACATGAAGCAGACGCCGGGGCTGTCCGAGTACCTCCAGGGCAAGCTCCCGGTGCACAACCTGCTCCGGAACACCCAGGTGCCGAACCTGGTGGTGGTGCCGGCGGGGAAGTCCCCCCCGAACCCGGCGGAGCTGTTGGGCAACGCCCGCATGGACACCCTCCTGGAGGAGGCCCGGGGGTTCTTCGACGCCATCGTCTTCGACACGCCGCCGCTGCTGGCGGTGACGGACGCCACCGTCCTGGCCAGCAAGCTGGACGGGGTGGTGCTGGTGGTCCGCTCCGGCCAGACCCACAAGCACGCGGCGGAAGACGCCCTGGAGCAGCTCAGGATGGCCCGGGCCCGGGTGCTGGGGGTGGTGGTGAACGACACGGACGGAGGCGG